>NZ_CP061038.1:3720000-4050000 GCF_014490665.1 Sphingomonas alpina
CCTCGGCCTTTCTGGTCGGCGGCTCGCCGCATTATATCGGCTCCTGGTTCAAGCTGCACGATAGCGACTGGCCCGCCTGGGGCGGACTGACCCAATCGATCCGCGACGGGCACGGTCCGGCGATGGGGAGCCTCTTCCACGATGCCACGCGACTGCGCACCTTGTTGCTTGCCGCCCATGAGCGGGCGCTGCTGTTCCATCTCGCGCCCACTGTCGCGACAGTCGACCTGAGGGATGCGCGCAGCCTGCTGGATCTCGGCGGCGGCGCGGGAAGCTATTCGCTCGGTTTCTGCGAGGCCAATCCCGAACTTGTCTGCACGATCTTCGACCTGCCCGACGCGATCGGGATCGCTCGCGAGATCGTCTCGCCTTATCCGATGCGGGATCGGATCCGGCTGGCGTGCGGCGATTTCACTCGCGACGACCTGGGCGGCCCCTATGACGCGGTGTTCCTCAGCAACGTGCTCCACGGCGAGAGCCCCTCCGCCGCGCTTGCCCTGCTGCGCCGCATCCGCGCGGCGCTGGGCCCGGGCGGGCAGGTGATCATCCGCGACTCCTTCCTCGACGAGGACGGCACCAACAGCCGCGGAGGCGCGGTGTTCGGCATGACGCTGATGATCGAGACGCTCGAAGGCCGGACGCACCGGCTGATTGAGGTGCGGGATATGCTGGGCGAGGCTGGATTCGGGAGCATCGAACAGCCCAATGGGCAGTTCCTGATCGGGCGTGCGGGCTAGAGCGGATCGGCGCCGGGCACCGTGGTCGGCGGCACCGATTCAACCCTGCTGCCGGTCATGCCAGCGTGGCGGCGGACGGGAAGCCAGCCGGTGACCCGCCCCGCTCTTTGACATGACTGGAATATACAGGGCGTTTTGCGACCGCTGTTCGGCAGGAACAGCGGTGAGCCGACCGCTGTTCCTGCGCTTCCCACCGCTGTTATGGATAACAGCGGTGGCAGCACTCAACAAATTGAAAACAGGCAGAAAATCTACCGCCAAAATCCAACTTAACAGGGGTGGCTTTTTTTATTCGTGGGAACAGCGGAAAATCGCCCCCAAACGACCGCGACTCGCATCGCCACCGCTGGCCGGCCGGATGTCGATCGAGCCCTAGGCGATCTGCGCCGCATAGGCCGGGTCGACATAGCCGACATCGACGCCGATATGCGAATAGACCTCGATGATATGGCCGTCGGGATCGGCGAAGTAGAAGACGGTGCGCAGCCCGTCCGGCGTGACGTAGATTTCCGCGAGACCCGTCGGCTGCGGGCCGACCACTTGCGGGATGCCCTGACCCTCGATCAGCCGGGCAAACTCGTGCACGCCCTCGGTCGTCGTCTCGAACCCGAAATGGAAGCGCGGATGGCCAAAACCCTCCCCGCCCTCTTCGAGGAAGAAGTCGAAGCCGCCCACTTCGAGGATCACCTTGCCCGGGCGCAAATGGCGGACATAGGTGAAGCCGAGCTTGCGCACGTAGAAATCCATCGACTTTTCAAGGTCGGTCACCGGCAGATTGAGGTGCGTCAAGGAAATCGCGTGGTTCATGCTGATCGTCCCCGGACAATATCGCGCCGATTCTCTACCATCGCGATGCGGTCGATGGTCAGGGAGATGGGTGCAAAATGGACGGATTCCTCATTTCCCGCCAAGCAGCCGCACGACCTGGTCGCAGCGCTGCTCGACCGACCCGGTGAGCAGCGCATAGGGCCTGCCCGCCTCGGCCAGCCTTTCCCGGTACCAGTCATGCTGGCGCATGCGGAACTCGGCGTCGCGTCGGGTCCCGTCCTGCACGAACGCGAAGTCTGGCGCACAGAGGAGCAGGTGATCGTAGCGCCGCTGCGCCATGACCGCGACGCGGGGATCGGTCTCCCCGAACATCGCATCGCTGTAGAAGGCGGTGACCAGCGGCGTGGTATCGCAGAACAGCCATTGCCCCGCAGCGCGCGTTGCAGCGTCCTCGCGCGCGATCTGCTCGGTCGCGATGGCGAGCATATCGCTCAGGACGAGGTCGCCGTCGCGCTGCTCCCACAGTTCGCGCCCATATTCGGGCACCCAGAGCGTACCGAAACGCTCGGCCAGCGCCCGGGCCAGCACCGTCTTGCCACTGGATTCGCCGCCGACAAGGCCGACCCGCCCGACCAGCGACGATCGCACATCATCCGACAGGAATGCCTGCGCGCCCGGCGGATCATCGCGGATCGCGCTGCCCGAAACCGGGGTCAGGTGGCGATCGGGATCATAGGGCCAATGCTCGACGATATGGGTGGTGCCGGCATGGCCGCAAAAATAGCGCGTCAGCGCGGCGGCAAAGCCGTCGCCATAGCTTTCGCTGGTGAACACGCGGTCGATGACCAGCCCAAGCATCGTGTGACAGGCCCAGGCGGAAAAGTCGCGCTGCACCGCATCCGGCGCGTCATTGGGCGGCAAGCGGCGCAGCGCGGCACCGGTTCGGGCCGCAAACTCTGCGAGCACCTCATCGTCGAGCACCAGCCGTACTGCATCGGGAAACCGCGCTTCGAGCCAGCGCGCGCGGAGCCCGGTCGGATAGCCGAGCTCGGGATTGGTGTAACTCAGAATGACCAGCCGGTCGCAGCGCGCTCGCGCGAACTCGATCAGCCGCTCATGCCCGAGATGAAGCGGGCAGAATTTCCCCACCACCAGCCCGGTCAGCATGACGCCATCTCTCGCCGCCAGCGCCAGCCGCCATACAGTGCATTGAGCCAATAGGCGGCATAAAGCGCTGCGGTCAGGTTCAGCCCGCGCGAGGCGTAGAGCGGCACCGCGATCGTATCGACCAGCAGCCACACTGCCCAGGTTTCGACCATGCGCCGCACCAGCAGCAATTGCGCGACGAGGCTCAGTACCAGCACCGCGGAATCGACGAACGGCGCATAGGCGTCGGTGAAGCGGTGCAGGATCGCGCCATAGCCGAGCGTCAGGATCACGCTGACCAGCGCCATCCAGCCAAGCGTCGCGGCGGGCGCATGACGTACCGGCAGCGGCGCGCCGGTCGCGCCGCGCAACCACGACCACCAGCCGGCGAAGCTGGTGGCGATGAACACCAGTTGCAGCGTGACATCGGCATAGAGGCGCGCCTCGTAGAACAGCGCCGCGAACAGCCCGCAGCCGATGACGCCGGTCCACCAGGTATGCACGCTGTTGCGGCCCGCGAGCAGGATCGAGACGGTGGCCGCCAGGTTCGCGGCGATTTCGAGTGAGGTCATGCCGACAGGCTATCCGCCAGGTCGGAGGTGTATTGCAGGATCTTGTCGTCGCCGGCGATCGGCTCGACCGTGATCGCGACATCGCCGATCACGCTGCGCAGCGCCGCCGCCGCGGCAGGCGCATCGGCCATGGCATGTGGCGACAGCCGCAAGGTCACCGCGCCGCTCGCCGACTGATGCAATCCGAACTGCGCCGTGGCGATCGGCTTCAGCGCATGGCTGACATCGATATTGTTGATCCAGCCGCCATCGCCGGTGCGAAAGCGGATCGGCCGCCGTCCGGACAGGCCGGTCAGCACCGGCTCGCCCCCTGTCAGCGCCAGCGCGGCGGTATCGCCCGTACGGTAGCGCACCAGCGGCAGGCAGAAATTGAACCCGCCGGTCACGCACACTTCGCCACGCTCTCCCACCGGCAGCGCGCGTCCGGCAGCATCGACGATCTCGACATAGAGATTGGGTTGCAACAACACATGCCCGCCGGCCGCGCGATCGGCGACCGCGATCGGCCCGACCTCATTCATCGAATAGAGATCGAGCACCGGGCAGTCGAAGCGCCGTTCGAGCCGGTCGCGCAATCCGTCGGTCAGCATCATCGCCACCGACAACAACGCCCGCGGCCGCAGCGTGACGGGCAGGTCGAGCAAGGTCGCGAACGATATCGGATCGCCCGCGATCACTTCGGGCGCCAGCGCGTCGAGATAGCGCGCGCGGTCGGCCGGGTCGCGCCAGTCGCCGGGATGGAGGTTGATCTTGGCCAGCCCCGCCTCATCCATTGTCGGCGTCACCGAGACATAGGTGAAGCATTGCCGCTGGTCGCCGAGCAGCACCACGCCGACCTCGCCTGCTCCGGCGCGCAGCGTCACCCCGAAGCGGGCCAGCGCTCGCTTGTGGAAAGCGAGATAGCGCGCCGCGACGGTCGGGTGCGACGCGATCAACAGCGGATTGCCGGTCGTTCCGGTGGTGCGGAAATTGATCAGCCGGTCGAGCGGCACATCGTCGGGCACGAAAGCAGCGATGTCGTGAGCGAGATCAGCGCGCGATATCGTCGGCACGTCGTCGAGCCGGGCAGGCGCCGCTCCGCGTGCGCGGAAATGCGGCACGCGGCGATAGGTATCGGCCAGGAGCGGCGCGATCCAGTCGGGCGGCGCGCCCGGTCGCCAGCCGACCGGCGCCGACAGCGTCTCGCGTTCGAAGTTGGCGAGCCCGGGCAATTCCTCGGCGAGCAGGCGATTGCCGCTGCGGTTGCGATAGACCGGTGCTGCTGGATGCTCGCTCATGCGCCGCAGCAGCGCGCGCCCGGCGTCGCTCAGTGTCGGATAGCGTTCGGCATCGGTCGGATCGGTCATTCGCGGGTATATTTGTCGGCCGATTCCTCGGCCGCCTTGCGGATCAGCGCCTCGCGGACCAGCCGGGCGCGCTCCTCCGCTTCGCGACTGGCGCGGATCAGCCGCTGGCGCTCGGTCGCGCTGACCGCCGACAGGCGATCCGCTGCCTGGCGCGCATCTTCGCCCTCCGGCAACAGCTCCAGCGCGGCGAGCACGGTACGGGCGAGTTCCTCGCGTCGCTCGGCATCCTCGACAAAGGCCTGGGCATGGCCGGTCGCGGCCAACTCGCCGACCGTATCGTCGAGCAAGCCCAGCAAGCCATCCCGCGACGGTGTGCCGACCCAGTCGTCAGCGAGCAGCCATACCGTGACCGCGACAAGCATCAGCCGGTTGCGCTCGGCCGGCCGATCGCCCTCGAACCGCGCGAGCATTTGCCGATCGATGGCGATACCCGCACCGCGCAGCAGATCGCCCACCAAAGCTGCCGTCGCCACCGTGCCGACCGCCCCGATGCGCGGCTCGCCGAGGAATTCGCCCGGCGTCTCGGCGAGCCGGCGCATCAGGCGTTCGAGTGACGGTCCGGGGGTCATGCGGCGAACTTCGCGAAAGTCTGGGTCGAGGGACAGTCATTGCACGCATCGCAGCGCGCGGCGGCCTGCGCGATGGTGAAGCGGTCATGGAGACCGTCGAGATCGCTGATCGTGCGCAGCGATGAGAGCGGCACGCCATAGGCGTCACCGGTGAAGCTGCACGGCGACACCAGGCCATGTTCGTCGATGAACAGGAACTCGCGGCCCGGCCGGCAATCGAACACCGGCAGCGCTTCGCCCATCGCGCTCGCCTGCAGCCGGCGGAGATAGCGCGGATCGGCGCACAGCCGCACCCCCGCTCGGCCAGCCGCGCGACAAGCCCGGGCAGCAATGCCGACAGCGCAGCGATATCGTCGGGCCATAGCCGCTGCGCAGGAAAGAAATCGGGACTGTCACGGCCGCCAAGCTGGTTGAAGGTGATCTCGTCCATGCCCCAATCGGCAAGCGCATCGCACAACGCCGCGAACGGCGCGATCGTGTCACGCATCAGCACCACATTGGCCCGTAGCCGCAGCGGCGAGCCGGCCATGCGGCGCTCCTCCGCCAGCCGGCGCACGCCGTCCCGTACCTTGTCGAAGGCAGTGTCCGTGCCGCGCAGCCGGTCATGCACGTCAGCAGGCCCATCGATGCTGACAGTCAGCTCGGCAAAGCCCGCCAGGATCGCGGCGCGCGTTTCCGCGCGGTGCAAGGTGCTGCCATTGGTCGTCGCGCTGATCGCCACTCCCGCTCCGGCGAGGTCAGCCGACAACGGCAGGATCGGCCGCCACAACAGGGGCTCGCCGCCGAGCCAGCTCAGCAACACGCGCTCGCCCCGCGCCGCCGCCCAAAGCCCGAGCAATTGCCCGAAGCGCGCCGCCTCGTCCGCCGCGACGTCGTGCCGTGTTCCGCCGGCGCTGCGATCATAGGCGCAAAAGCCACAGGCATAGTTGCACCGCGTGGTGATCCGCCACAGCACGATCATGCCGCCATGTCCGCATAGCGCCGCCGGCTGAAGCTGCGCGCGAACTCGACCAGATCCTCCATCTTGTCGATCGATCGCACGTCCCAGCCCTGTTCGGCCTCGGCGCGGTCGAGCTTCAACCGGTCCGGATGGTCGGCACCGATCCATGGCCCGAGATTGAGCGCCATCGTTCCCCCGGCACGCCCCTTGGCCAGTGCCATCGCGGCAATATCCCAGCCGCTCGCGCCGCGTTCATCGGTGTCGAACATGGTGGTGATGCCGTCGTCGGAGATCATCAGGATATGCGCCGGTGCCGCGGTCTTCGCGCGCGCTGCGAAAGTATCGCGCAGCCGGTGGATCGGGAACGCCGTCCCTCCGCCATAATAGCCGACCAGGATCGCCAGGATCGCGGCCTCGTCGCGCACGAAACCGTTGGTCCCCATCCACTGGTTCTTGCCGCTCCACAATGTCGCCTGCACCCGCGACCCCGCCTTCAGCGCCGACAACGCGATCACCGCGCCGGCCAGGGTCAGGAAGGATGTGGCGTGACGCGGGTCGGGCATCGACCCAGAACTGTCGACATAGAGATCCAGATCGACCGGGTCGGGTTTCCCCGGCGGCCCGGGCTCTCGGCCATAGACGCGGCGCACGGTGGTCACGCCGGGAATGACCACCGGCGATTGCGCCGCGGTCTGCAGCCAGTCGATCTCGTCGAGCGCATCGCCGAGCGACCAGGGCTCGACTCCTTCGAGCTGTGGCTCGTCCGAAGTCGTACCGGGCCGGGTCGGGAACGGCACCAGCAACGGCAGCGCGCGCTCACGATAATAGCGGATCGCAATCTCCTCATCGGTGAGGTCGAGACCGGCGGCGCGCAATATCTCGCCATAATCGAACGGCTCGCGCGCTTGCCCCGCGCCGCGTCGCGCGACATCCTCGCGTGGCGGGACTTTCGGACCGTCGGTTTCGCCATCCGCGGGCACGCCGGTCACCGTCACATCGCGCGAGGGGTGGACCACGCCGTCCGCCTCATCTCCCTCGACCTGCTGCGCGCCCGACGGATCGGCGCCAAGTGCGGCGCTGCGCGTGTCGTGCAGCCGGCGCAGCGCCGCATCCTGCTGCGCATCCTCGGCAAGATAGGGCAGCAGCAAGGTCGCGAACCGCCCCGCGGCGAACATCCAGTCGCGCGCATAGACGCGGATCAGCCGCGCGCCGAGCCAGGCATCGCCTTCCATCTCGGCATCGCCGCGCGGCCCGCCCAGGCTGCTTTTTTCGAGTCCCCAGAGCGATTCATAGATGCCGACATACAGCCCCCAGAGCCGGCTGCGTTGGCCCTGCTCGCGGCTGGCCATGCGGCGATAGACCCCGGCCATGTCGAGCCCGGCCTGGCGCTGCAGCCGGTCGTTGATCAGCAGGTCGGTATAGAGATTGGCGACCATCGGCGCGTGATGCTCCAGCGTCGGCAGCGCCCGGCGCAGGCGCGCGATCAGCCGGAAGCTGTCGGTCGCGCTGGCCGGGGCCAGCACATGATGGCCGATTTCATGCGCGAGGATTTCGGTCGCATGGTCGTCGAGCTGCAGCGCGGCGATCGCTTCCAGGTCGATGACCACGCTCTTGTCGACCAGCCGGATCATCGCGAACGCACCGGCCAGCCCCTCCTTCGCCGCCGCCACGCCGCTGTCGCACAGGCGCGGATCGCGTAGCCGGGTGAAGCGGCTCCATGCCGCGAGCGCATCGGGCCATGCCGCCTGCCACAAGGCGATGCGCGCGCCCTCGTTCATGACAGCGTCCAGGGCAGGACTCGCACGACATGGCTGTAGCGCGAGGCAATTGCGATGCTGGTCGCGGTGACCGCCACGCTCAGTCCCTCGGGCGGCAGGTCGAGCGTAATGCGCCGGTCCCCGGCGGCGACGACCGCGCCGTCGATGCGCGCGCCGCTCTCGGCGGCCGCGTCAAATTCCTCGCGCACCGCCGGATGCAGGGTCGCGCCCCAGGCATCGGCGACCAGCAACCCGGTGCGATCACCCGACTGAACGAAAAAACCCTGTCCGCCTGCCCGCACCCGAGGCGGCTCGGAGAAAGGTCCGCCA
Organism: Sphingomonas alpina; assembly: GCF_014490665.1. Taxonomy (NCBI): domain Bacteria; kingdom Pseudomonadati; phylum Pseudomonadota; class Alphaproteobacteria; order Sphingomonadales; family Sphingomonadaceae; genus Sphingomonas; species Sphingomonas alpina. Next base: position 3,728,166 of record NZ_CP061038.1, read on the forward strand.
AAACCGGCAAAACCGCCAAAACTGATCCCCTCGCAGACCACATTGTCGGGGCGCCACCACGGATCAGCCACCAGTGCAGCGCGGACTTCCGTCCATGATCCCGTCGCGCCTATGGCCGCCAGTGCCAGTGCCTCGGACAGGCCATCGGCGGTGGTCAGTGCGCCGTCACGGTAGTGCGCCATGCCCGAGCGCCAGGCGGCGACCTGCCCCGCCGCCGCCAGCGTGTCCGCGGCGACCAGAGGCGCGATCACAACCATGCGATCGACCCAGGCATCGGCATTCGCGCCGGGCATGGTCTCGATCGTCAGGGCGGCATTGGTCAGCATCGCCAGCGTCGCGAAGGGCCGTTCGGCGACGATCGCGGCATAGGCGACCGCAGCCTCGCGCCACACCCGATCAGTCAGCGCGCGGCGACGCCCCGCCATGCCCTGCGCGGCGAGGGTCAGGATCAGATCGAATCCCGCCTCGACCATCGCCGAGGTCCGGTCCGGGGCCACTCTGTCGACCGCCACGACCACCGGATCGAGCCGGCGGCGGATCGCCTCGGCCAGCGCGTCACTGTCGAACCCGGTGCGCGCGCGGCGCATTGCGGAGACGCGGGCATTGAACTGCGGACGTCCGGCGGCCAGCGTCCGGGCGAGCGCCGGCGACAGCGTCATCCCCGGTTCCCGAGCCAGGCGAGATAATTGGTGTAGCGCTGGTGGAGATATTTGAGGTGGAGCAACTCGTCATAGAGCGGCCCGTAAAGCTTGCGCCCCGCCGTCCGCTCGGTGACCAGCCGCTCGATCCGCGTCAACCGCGCGCGCACGTCGCGCTCGCTCAGCCCGTCGAGACCGCGCGAGAATTCGTCCGACAGGGCGCGCACCGGATCGTCGCGGTCAAGGTCGAGCCGATCATATTCCTCGCACGACAGGTCGAACAACCGCCGCAGCCACCCGACCAGGTCAGTGCGATAGGCAGCGTTCTCGGGCAGCGCGAAGAAGGGCGCGTCGGGATCGGGGCGGAGCTTGTCGCGCAGTACGAAAGGCAGCACCTGGCGCACATCCTCCAGCGTCACTTCATCCTCGCCGCGGAAGAAGGCGAGCGCCTTGGCGAAGCGCGCCAGCGTCATCAGATTGCGCACCGACAGGCCATTCATGGTCTGGGTGCCGATATCCTTCAGCCGGTCGCGCCCGGAATCGGACGCGGTCACCTGCACCCAGTCGACGCCGGACAGCCGCGCGGTGTCCTTGGTCATATGCTCAGGCTGAGCGCCCGCGGTTTCGAGGAATTCGAACTGGCTGGCGAAGAATTCGAGCCGGCGGCGCACCTCGACCGGGATCGCGACGCCGCGCACCTGCTCGACCAGCCGCGCCACTTCGCCTTCGTCGAACATGATCTCGCGCGGCACGACTTCCTCGGGCCGGACATTCTCCTCGATCCGCAGCAGCAGGTCGTCGAGGAAACGCGGGTTGAAGGCAAGCGCCTGGACGATGACATCGACCCGGTCGCGGAGTGCCTCGATCACCTGATAGGTACCGCCGCCGGCATCGTCATTGGCGGTCAGGTACCAGGCGGCGTTGGGGCATTCGTAGATCTGCCCCAGTACCTCGGCATAATTGTCGCCCATAACGGTCAGCAGCGCGCTCTGCGTGCGGGTCGGGATGCGGTTATATTCGTCGACGATCTTGACCCGCATGCCGAGCCAGGGCCGCCAGGCGATGCGAATCGCATCGATGCTTTGCGCCGCGACGAGATCCGCAGGCAGCGGATTGCCGAGCAGGTCGGCAATCGTCATTTGCGGATGGCCATGCTGCATCGCGCGGCGCACTTCGCGCACTGGATAGCCGGCCAGCACGCCCATCAGGATCGCGCTCGCGGTCTTGCCGCGGCCGGGACCACCGACGAACAGGCACTTCCCCTGCGTGGCAAAGGCGAGCAGCGGCAGCAGCGCATAGCTGGAATAGCTTTGCGCCGAGGGCAATGTCAGCAAGGTGCGGCTGTCGCCGATGCGGAATTCGGGTGACGGCCCGTTCTGATATTCGATGTCGTAATGCGGGCTGATGATCGCCGTGTTGACGATCCAGAAATAGGCCTGGCGCAATTTCTCGTCGAGCCCGGACTGGCCGCCCTCCGTCGCCGATTGCAGCGGGATCGGGCCGTCATACAGCTCGGCCACGTCGAAATTGCGCACCGCCGGGGCGACGCGCGGCGCGGTCGGCGATTGCGAAACACGCTGGAAGAAGGGAAATCGTGCCACCGCCGCGACGATACCGTCGCCGGCCGGTGACACAAGCGGCGTTCGACGCGGTGCGTGTTTTCGAGTTGAGTTGATCCACCCACCTGGCGATTCAACAGAGCCGCATGATGCCGCATGGTGATGTCGGGCGAGACGTCATACCGGCATTCCGTCCCGCTCTTTCACATGGCCGCGAAGCACCGGGCGACCATCGCCCCTGTTTCGATCAAAACGGCCCCTGTTATTGCCCCTGTTCCGCCGCTGTTTCCATAACAGGGGCTGGACCAGCCATGACGCTGAAAAAACACGCATAATTCGGCAATCTAATCCAACATAACAGGGGCGAGAAAATACAATGCGGAAAACAGGGGATAACAGGGGCGAAGCTTTCTGAGAGACACAACATAGGATCCAACGGCCCCGTCATCCCCGCTTCCGCGGAGGATGACGGTGGAGCGCGCCGAAGGTCGCCGCGCTCTAAAGGGTCCAGCCCAGCTCAAGCCAGAATTTATCGGTGTCGGTCGCGAAGCTGTCGGCACGGTAGCGCGCATAGCGCGCCGAGAATGTGGCATGGGCGCGCTTCACGCTGGCCAGCAAATCCCATTCGTCGCCATAATGCTGGCCGAGCCGGTCGCTGTCGAAACGATGATAGGTCGCCGACAGCGCGATCGCGTCGAGCGGGCCGGTCTTTCGCCAGCTATAGCCGGCGCCGCCGTACAGGTCGCGGATGCCGTTCGGCGGGGTGGTGGTGAATTTGTCGGCCCAGCCCTGGAACTTGAACAGGCTCGACAAGGGCGTCTGCACGCTGGTCAGCGCGGTGCCGCGATCGGCGCCGAGTATTTCATAGCCGCCAGTAGCGGTCAGGCCCTTCACCGTCAGGATCGCCTCGCCGAGCCAGTAATCGGCGGCATAGTCATTGGGGTTGCGGTGATAGTCACTCTGCCGCGCCCAGCTTGCGACATAGCCGAGCTTGACCGATGGAGTGAGAGGCACGCTCCCCGCCAGACGCAGGCCATAGGTCTGGCTCGACAGGCGAAAACCCTGCACCACGGCCTCGTCCTGGTCGACCAGATAGGCGAAGCCGGTCAGCGTGCCGATCTTGCCGGCATAGCCGAACAGCGCGAAGACATTATTACCCCCGACCGCCGGCTGGCGCGCGCCGGTGCCATCGATGCCGTTCACGGTGCGGTCCGCCCAGGCATAGCTGATATCGGCAAACGGCCCCTTCGCCCCGCCCCATTGCAACCGGGCCGCGTCATAGGTCTGCTGGTTCTGGCGGAAATTGGACGACCCGACGAAGCGTTGATCGGCCAGTTCGATCAGCTGGCGACCCGCCGTAGCGGTAATCCCGTGCGCAGCGTAGCGCAGTTGCGCGCGATTGAGCTCGATATTCTGCGGATCGACCACCAAAGGATAGGCCGTCTTGCCGTTGGTTCCGCTATTATAATGCTCAGCGATCGCAAGCGTAGCCTCGCTCTCGACCAGCACCGACCATGGCCCCTTGCTCGCCTGCGCTCCGCTGCGGATGCGCATGGTCAGCGCATCCGCTTCGTCCGCAAGACCCTGCTGATCGACCCGCTCGTAGCGCAGCCTTGCATCGACCAAAGGCCTGAACTCGACCTGCTGCGCATTGGCCATCTGACTCGATCCGGCCAGCACCGCGAGCCCGATCGCCACCTTCCTGTTCATCGGACGCCTCCGGCTCAGGCCGGGTCGGCGGCAAGCCGGGTGTCGATTGCACCCAGCTCCCCCGAGGCGCGGGCCTTCTTGCCATAGACGAGTTCGAACAGCGGCCCTGCCATCATCGTCGTCACGATCGCCATCAGCACCAGCATCGAGAACAGCGTCGGCCCGATAATCCCTTTTTGCAGGCCGATATTGATGATGATCAACTCCATCAACCCGCGCGAGTTCATCAGCGCGCCGATACCGAGCGACGTGCGGTTATCCTCACCCGACAGACGTGCCGCGAGATAGCAGGCGCCGCCCTTGGCCAGGATCGACGCGGCGAGGATGCCGAGCGCGATGAGCAACAGGGTCGGCGAATTGACCATGTCCATGCGCGTGTTGAGACCGGAAAAGGTGAAGAACATCGGCAGCAGCAGAACCACGGCGAGCGGCTCGACCTTGCGCTTGAGTTCGGTCGCGAACAGGCCGCGCGGCATCACGGTGCCGAGGATGAATCCGCCAAAGATGGCATGGATACCGATCGCGTCCATGACAAAGGCGGACAGGCAGAACAGGGCCAGCGTGATCGCCAGCACAGTCAGGCTCATCTCGCCCTCGCGTTCGACCTTGCGGCCAAGCGGCGCGAGCAAGCGCTGTCCGAACAGGACGATGAAGGTGACGTACAGAATCCCGCCGCCGATCGCGAGCAACGCGACGCCCGGGCCGCCGCCGAAGGTCGCAAGCACGATCGCAAGCACGCACCAGGAACAGGCATCGTCGAATGCGCCCGCCGTCAGCGACAAGGTGCCGAGCGAGGTATCGGCCAGTCCGCGCTCATTGATGATTCGCGCGAGCATCGGGAAGGCGGTGAGCGCAATGCAGGCGCCCATGAAGAGCGTCGCGTTGAGCTGCGAAATGCCCGTCGCGAACAGACCCGGCACGCCGAGCAGCCAGGGGGTGATGATCACTGCGATGATGAACGGCGCGACAATGCCGGCCAGCGATACGCCGAACGCGCTTTTCGCCTTGGCGCGAAAATGATCGACCTTCAGCGTCGTGCCGACCAGGAACATGTAGAGCCCGACGCCGAGCTGCGCGCCGGCATAAAGCACGCTCTTGGTTTCCTTGGGGAACAAGGTGCTCTGCAGCCCGGGAAAGAGCAGGCCGAGCAGCGAGGGGCCAAGCACCACGCCGGCGATCATCTCGCCCACCACCTGAGGCTGGCCCAGCAGCTTCTGCCCGAGCCAGCCGACCACACGACAAGTGAGCAGGATGACCGCGAGCTGGAGGAAGAAATGCACGCTGAAATCGCCTGGCGCAAAGCTCTTCGCAGCCGCCTGGACCGCGGGTCCGTGCGGCGACAGGACGTCGCCCAATGTCGCCAATGTACTGTCGATCAGCCCCTGAATCATTTGCCATCCCCCATAGGACCGCATCTTGTTGCGGTTCGTGCGGAGGAGAAACCAGGTGAGCGTTGCTGCGCAATGCAGAATCATGCAAAATGGGAACGTTCTCACAATTTTCCGGCCGATACGGTATAATCTGTTGCGGGGTCGTCACAGCGTAGGTACGTACCTACGTCAGTTCGGCCATTCGAACCCGGGAGAAGGCTCCGTGAAGCGTTTCACCAGCCGCGAGTTCAACCAGGATGTGAGCAGCGCCAAGCGCGCCGCGCGGCTCGAGCCGGTGTTCGTGACCGATCGCGGCCGGCCGACTCATGTCCTGCTCAGCATCGATGCGTTCCGCACCTTGTCGGGCCAGACCGAGGGAATGGCCGACCTGCTTGCTGCGTCCGGCCTGCCTGATCCCGATTTCGTCGCAGCGCGGTTCGGCGCCGGTGGCGAGCGCGGCTGATGTATCTCCTCGACACCGACCTGGCGTTCGAGCTGCACAAAATCCGGAGCGGCGACACCGATCCCGGCTTCGCTGCCTGGATCAGCGGCATCGCGCAGAGCAATCTCTTCCTGTCGGTTCTGACCCCGATCGAGATCGAGACCGCCGCAGCAACCTTGGGACAGCGCGACAAAGCGGGAGCTTCTGCACTGCGCGACTGGGTCGAGCGCCAGTTGCTCGGCGCGTTCGACGGGCGCGTGCTGCCGCTCGACACGGCGGTTGCGTCGTGGCGCGCGCGGCTTGGCTATACCGATATGCGCGACGGCCTTTTTGCGGCAACGGCGCTGGTGCATGGGCTGACGCTGGCGACGCGGCGTCCGGCCGCGTTCAAGATCGGGCGAGTCAAGCTGTTCAACCCCTGGGGCTATACCTCCGACGAGGGAGACGATCATGACTGGCGCCAGGCGGCCCGCGGCGGCCCGGTCTGGTTGAAGAGCCTGTTCGTTCGTGGCTGAGCATGGAATAGCGCGCCCATGAGCGAGAAACGGCGCATCCTGATCGTCGGCGGCGGCACAGCCGGCTGGCTGACCGCGGCCTATCTCGCCAAGGCGTTCGGCCTGGCCGAACATCAGCGGCTCGAGATCGTCCTGCTTGAATCGCCGCAGATCGGGATCATCGGTGTCGGCGAAGGCACGTTTCCGACCATCCGCACCACCCTGCACTATCTCGGCATCGACGAGGCGGCGTTCGTGCGCGGTACCTCAGCGACGTTCAAGCAGGGCATCCGCTTTGTCGACTGGCTGCACGCGCCCGACGGCGAGCGGCACCATCGTTTCTTCCACCCGTTCGAAGCGCCGTTCGAGAAGGATGGCGTCAGCCTGGTGCCCTATTGGTTGCTGCAGGATCCCGCGTCACGGCCGTCCTTTGCCGAGGCGATGACGATCCAGAACCGCGTCGCCGATGCGAAGCGCGGGCCGAAGCGCCGCGATGAGGGCGATTTCGCCGGGCCGCTGAACTACGCCTATCATTTCGACGCCGTCGCACTTGCCGGCGTGCTGGCCGAGCATGCGCGCGGCCTTGGCGTGACACATTTGCAGGGGACGCTGAGCGATGTCGTGCTCGACGAGCGCGGCGCGATCGCCCACATCCTGACCGACCACCATGGCGCGCTGTCGGCGGACATGTTCATCGATTGCAGCGGCTTTCGCGCCGAGCTGATCGGGCGGATGGACACGCAGCCCTTCGTCTCGGTCCGCGACACATTGTTTACCGACCGGGCGATTGCCTGCAAGATCCCCTATGACCGGCCCGATGCGCCGATCGAAAGCTTTACCATCGCCACCGCGCATGAGGCAGGCTGGACCTGGGACATCGGGCTGGAAGGCGCACGCGGCGTCGGCTGCGTCTATTCGAGCGACCATATCGACGACGATCGTGCGGCGGCGATCCTGCACGACTATCTCGGGGTGTCGCCCGGCACCGTCGCGACGCGCCGCATTGCGTTCGAGGCGGGGTATCGGCGTCAGCAATGGGTGAAGAACTGCGTCGCCGTCGGTCTTTCAGCCGGGTTCCTGGAACCACTCGAATCCACTGGCGTAGTGCTGATCGAGGCTGCAATCGGGATGATCGCCGACCTGCTCCCGCACAGCGGCCCGGTCGGGGCCCCGGCGCGGCGCTTCAATGAGCTGATGACTGCGCGTTACGAGAACATCGTCACTTTCCTGAAGCTGCATTATTGCCTTAGCCGCCGCCCGGAGCCGTTCTGGCGCGCCAATGCCGATCCGGCGACCATCCCGGAACGGCTGCGTGACCTGCTGGAGCAATGGCGCCACCGCCCGCCGGGCCGGTTCGACTTCATCCTCGACCTCGAATCCTTCGCCTATTTCAACTATCAGTACATCCTCTATGGCATGGAGTTCGACACCGACCTGGCCGGCGGTCGCGGCGACTTCCCCAATGTCGAGGCGGCGGCGCGCACCTTTGCCCGGATCCGCAGCTTCGGTGAGCGCGCGACCCAGGAACTGCCGCCGCATCGCGAGCTGATCCGGCAGATCAACGACGAGCGCTGAACCGTCAGGTCAGGTGCAGGCCGCCATCCACATCCAGAATGACGCCGGTGACGAAGCGGTTGCCGATCAGGAACGCCACCGCATCGGCGACTTCCGCAGCCTCGCCAGGACGCCCGAGTGGCGCCTGCTTGCTCGCGGACTGGAACAGCTCGTCGGGCTTGTCGTCCCACCACGGCGTATCGATCACTCCGGGCGAAACCGCGTTGATGCGGCGCGGCGCCAGTTCGCGCGCCAGGGTGCGCACCATATGCTCGAGCGCGCCGTTGATTGCAGCGAGACCCGATGTTCCCGGGTTCGCGAGGCGCGACGACGCCGCGGTGATGAACGTGATCGAGCCGGTATCGGGCAGATGATCCAGCACTGCCTGTGCCGCAGTCCAGTGCACCCAGAATTTGGCCTCGAAACCGCGCCGCAATGCTGCCACGTCCAGCGACGCGAAAGGCCCCGCGCCGGCGCCGCCCGACGCGGCGATCACCAGATGATCGACCGTGCCGAGCCGCCTGAACAGCGCGCGAAGCGCGTCGCCATCGGCGGCGTCGATCGCTTCACCCCGCGCGCCACCACCGATCTGCGCAACCGCAGCATCCAGCCGGCCCTGGTCGCGACCGACGATCGTCACCGCCGCGCCCCTGCCCGCCATCAGCATGGCGCTAGCCAGGCCGATCCCCGATGTGCCGCCGATCACGACGATCTGGAACTGCCGCGTTGCTGTCATGAATGACCTCCCGGTAAGATCGTGAAGTGAGATAGCGCCCAAACGATAACCTTGCCGAGATAGGTATGCCGGGCAATATCGGTAGAGGATCGCCGGGGCTCGGCCCTCGTACCGATCGATGACCATGAAATCGCCCATCCCGGCCTGCGCACGGCTGCTCGGAGCCGCGCTGCTGCTCGGCGCCAGCCCGGCTCCTCCGACCCGCTATACCGTGGTGATGTCGGGCATCGCCAAAGGCAATCTCGACGTCACGCGCGAGGATGACGCGCGCCGCGTGCTGCTCTCCTTTCGCGATCGCGGGCGCGGGCCCGATCTCGTGACGGTCACTCGCTACGATCCGAACGGCGTGCCGGTCGAGGTCGATGTCTCGGGCACCGACTACCGGCGCATCGCCATCGCCGAGCATTTCGCCAGCACCGCGGGCAAAGCGCAATGGACCAGCGCCGTCGATACCGGGAGCGCCGCGGCGAAGGGCTTCTACGTCACCAACGAAGGCAATGACGAGCAGCTCGCCGCCCTCGCCCGGGCTTTGCTCAAGGCACCGGGTCATCGCCTGCCCCTGCTTCCCACCGGAACGGCGTCGATCCGCAGGATGGTCGACCATAAACTGGCCGGCAGCGCAGCCGAGACCCTCGCCACGCTCTATTTCATCGACGGGCTGGGCATGGAGCCGGCACCGATCTGGCTCGACCGCGATGGCGAGCTGTTTGCCGGAGGCGGCACATGGTTCGGCGTGATCCGCGCCGGATACGAGGCCGGCCAGCCCGCATTGCTCGCCGCGCAGACCCGCGCATCAGACGAAGCTGCACGCGCCGATGCTGCGCGCCTCGCGAAACGGCCAACGGGTCCGGTATTGATCCGCGGTGCAATGCTGTTCGATGCCGAGGCCCGCGCGATGCGGCCGGGGATGAGTGTGCTGGTGCGCGGCGACCGGATCGCTGCGGTCGGTCGCGATGGCAGCATCGCCGTGCCAAAGGGGGCGCAGGTGATCGATGCGCGTGGCCGATCGCTGCTGCCCGGACTGTGGGACATGCACGTCCATCTGCTCGGTCAGCGTGACGGACTGATGGCGATGATGGCGGGCATCACCACCGTCCGCGACCTGGGCAATGACGTGCCCACGCTGAAGGCGCTCGCCGAGCAGTTCGACAGCGGCACGCTGATCGGCCCGCATGTCCTGAAGGCCGGGCTGATCGACGGGCGCGGCCCCTTCGCCGGGCCGACCAAGGCCCTGGTCTCGACCCCGGAAGAGACAAAAGCGGCGGTCGACCAGTTCGCATCGCTCGGTTATCCCATGATCAAGCTCTATAGCTCGCTCGATCCCGCTCTCGTGCCGGTCGCGGTGGCCGAGGCGCACGCCAGGGGCCTGCGCGTCGGCGGCCATGTACCCGCCGGCATGACCCTGACCGAGGCCGTCGATGCCGGTTATGACGAGGTGCAGCACGCCAATTTCTGGCTGCTCCAGTTCCTCGGACCCGAGGTCGCCGCGCGGAGCAACACGCCTGCGCGGTTTACCGACGCCTACACGCGCGGCCATGAGATCGATCCGGCGGGCGAACCGGCACGCGCCTTTGTCGCGCACCTCAAGGCAAAGGGCACGGTGGTCGACCCGACCCTCGTTACTTTCGAGAATATGTTCACCGGCTGGAAGGGAGAGATGTCCGGCTGGATCGCGCCTTGGGCGAGCCGCATGCCGGCAACCGCGCTGCGCGACAGCCGCGGCGGCGGACGGGCCACCACCGGTGCGCAACTGACAGACTATCGCGCCTCGTTCCTGCGCATGCAGCAATTGCTCAAGGCGATGCACGATGCCGGCGTGCCGGTGGTCAACGGCACCGACGGCAGCGCGATGCTCTACGCGCGCGAGCTCGAACTCCACGTCGCGGCGGGCATCCCAGCCGCCGATGTGCTCTATGACGCGACGCTCGGCGCGGCACGGGTGATGAAGCAGGACCGCGATAGCGGTTCGATCGCGGCCGGCAAGCGCGCCGACCTGATCCTGGTCGACGGCGACCCGACGGCGCGGATCGGCGCGGTGCGCTGCGCCTCGCTGGTAATGAAGGATGGCGTGCTGCACGACGGAAACGGCCTCGCTGTCGCCGCCGGACTGAAGCCGCGTAGCGGTGCCTGCCGATGACCACGCGGCGCGATATCCTGATCGGCGGCTCCGCACTGCTCGCGACCGGCCTGGTCGGCATGCCGGCCCGCGCGGCGCCGTCGCGTTGGGGCGAGAGCGACTATGCCAAGGCGATGGTGATCGACGCGCAGGGGTCGACCGGCGGTGGGCAGCGCATGACGCCCGAAGTGATCGCCGCGATCCGTGCTGCAGGCATGACCGCGCTGAGCATGACCGTCGGCCGGACAGGCAGCGGCCCTGGCCAGTTCCACGATTCGGTCGCCGAGGTCGCCCGCGTCACGCAGATGTGCCTCGACCATCCCGAGCTGCTGATCCTGGTCCGCACCGCCGCCGACCTCGCCACGGCAAAGCGCAGCGGGCGGCTGGGCATGATCTGCAACTTCCAGGATTCGAGTCCGCTCGAGGGCGATCTCGCCCATGTCGCCCTGTTCCGGGGGATGGGCGTGCGGATGATCCAGCTCACCTATAACAAGCGCAATCTGGCGGGTGACGGCGCGATCGAGGCGGCCAATGCCGGGCTGTCCGATTATGGCCGCCAGTTGATCGCCGAGATCGAGGCGCAGAAGCTGTTGCTCGACCTGAGCCATGGCGGCGCACGCACCATCGCCGAAGGGGTTGCGGCCGCGACACGGCCGATGACGATCAGCCATAGCGGTTGTCGCGCACTGGCCGACCTGCCGCGCAACGTCGACGACGCGACCCTGCGCGGGGTGGCGGCGAAGGGCGGCGTGATCGGGCTATATCTGATGCCGTTCCTGCGTGCGTCGGGCCAACCGCATGCCGAGGATCTATTGCGCCATATAGAGCATGCGATCCAAATCTGCGGCGAGGATCATGTCGGCATCGGTACCGATGGCAGCATCACCGCCACGCCCGTCAATGCCGCCGCCTATGACGCGCAGCGCCAATTCTACGAGGGGCGCAAGGCGCGCGGCATCGCCGCGCCGGGCGAGGCGCCCGACGTGCTCAACATCGTGCCCGAATACAGCACGCCGCGACGCTTCTTCGATATTGGTCGCGACCTTGCCGCGCGCGGTCATCCGCCACGCCGGATCGACAAGATCCTTGGCGGCAATTTCGCGCGGCTTTTCGGCGAGACGTGGCCGGCGAACTAGCGGAAAATCCCCGGCAGTCGCTCTCACCCATCAAGGGGAGACCGAATGATGAAGTCCTTTGCCGCCGTCACCATCGCTGCATTGTGCGCATCCACCGCCGTGACCGCCACGCCGGCACCGCGCGCGCCGGTGGCTGCGGCGCCGATCGTCGTGCCGCCGCTGGTCTATACCAAGCGCATGCTGAAGAACGGCATGACGATCTATGCGATGCGCGATCCCAAGGCGGCGTCGGTCTCGCTCTACATGTGGTACAAGGTCGGTCAGCGCGACGACCCGAAGGAGCGGGCCGGCTTCGCGCATTTGTTCGAGCATCTGATGTTCAAGCCGACGCGCAACCTGCCGCAGGGCGCGTTCACGTACATGAGCACGATCGTCGAGAACGCCAATGCGACGACCCTGTTCGACGACACGCTCTACACTACCACCGCGCCGGCCAACCGGCTCGAGACACTGTTGTGGCTCGAAGGCGAGCGACTGAAGAATCTGGTGGTCGACCAGGCCAATTTCGAATCCGAGCGCAACGTGGTGAAAGAGGAATTGCGCCAGCGTATCTTCGCGACACCCTATGGCCGGATCCTGTTCAAGCTGATCCCCGGCTTCGTCTTCAGCACGCATCCCTATGCCCGGCCGATCGGCGGCACGGCAGAGGATCTCGACAAGGCGACGCTTGCCGACGTCCGCGCATTCCATGAAGCCTTTTACCGTCCCGACAATGCGGTGATGGTCATTGCCGGCAATTTCGATCCGAAGCAGCTCGATGCCTGGGCCGACCGCTATATCGGCTCGATCCCCAAGCCGGCTGCGCCGCTGCTCCAGATTCCCGCGAGCAGGGAGCCCGAACGCACCAGTCCGCGCCTGGTCGATGCTTATGCGCCCAATGTGCCGCTGCCGGCGCTGGTGGCGGCTTGGATCGCTCCACCCGAGGCGAATCTGGATTCGGCCGGCATCGACGTGATCGAGGCATTGCTGACGCGCGGCGCGGCGTCGCGGCTCAACCGGAGCCTGGTCGCCGACAAGCAACTGGCGTCGTCGATCGCGACCTATAATTTCGACACCCGCGACGGCCATGCCTTCGCGATCGTCGCGACATTGGCCAAAGGTGCCGACATGGCGACGACCCGCACCGCGCTCGATGCCGAGATCGCACGGTTGCGCGACACGCCGGTCGACCCCGCCGAGCTCGCCTCGATCAAGAACGCCCTGCTTGGTGCCGCGCTCAGCGACCGCGAGACCATGGCCGGACGCGTCGGCCTGATCGGCGATGGCGATGTGCTGGCCGGCGATCCGGGGCATGACGACAAAAGGCTGGCTGCGATCAGCGCGATGACCCCGGCCGATGTCCAACGCATCGCGGCGCGCTGGCTTGGGGCGCAACGCCAGGTGACGATCCGCTATCAGGACGAAAGCCGGCGCCCGGCCGGTTATACCGGCGATGTCTCGACCAATGATGTCGCATCGATGGGGCCGATCGTCCCACCGGCGACGCGGCCGCCGGTCACGATCGCCGCAGCCAGCGAGCGCGAGCAGCCGCCTGCTCCGGGGCCGCAGCGGCGCATCGTACCGCCAATCGTCGAGGCGAAGCTGGCCAATGGCCTGACCATCGTCAGCGCGCAGTCGACCGAGTTGCCGCTGGTCACGCTCGAACTGGTCATCGCCGGTGGTGACGCAGCCGATCCGGCGGGTCATGCCGGGCTGGCCGACCTGACCGCAGCACTTGCCCTGCGCGGCGCCGCATCGCGTGACGCAGTCGCACTCGCTGCGGCGGTCGATACTCTGGGCGGGCGGATCAGCGCTGCCGCACAGGCCGATGCGACGATCGTCAAGATCACCGTACCCGCCGCCAATGTCGATGCGGCGGCCGCCTTGCTCGGCGATGTTGCGCTACGCCCGAGCGCGGCAGAGGACGAACTCGACCGCGAGCGGCGCAAGCTCGCCGACGCGCTGGCGGTCAGCGAGAAACAGCCGGTCCAGCTTGCGCTGCGCGCCCTGCCGGCAGCCCTGTTTGCCGGAACTCCCTATGGTGCGGTCGCGACACCGGGGTCACTCGCCGCGATCGACGCCGGGGATGTTGCCGCAGCCCGCGCCAAATGGGGGCCGCGCGGCGCGACCCTGGTGGTTACCGGCTCGCTCGACGCGAAGCAGGTGGCCACACTCGCCGAGCGGACCTTCGGCTCATGGCGCGGCGGAGCGCCTGCCCCGGCCTTTATCGCCACTGCCAAGCCGCACCGGATCATCGCCATCGACTTGCCGGGAGCACCGCAAACTGCCGTCATCGCCGCCGTGCCGACGGGTGCCCGCAGTGCGGGCGACCAGCGTGCGCTGCAGGTGGCGAACGCGATCGTCGGGGGCGGCGCGATCGGCTGGTTGTCGAAGGAAATCCGCGAAAAACGCGGCCTGAGCTATGGCGCGGGCAGCCAGATCGACATGCGCCGCGGTGCCGGTTTCGTGATGGCTGCATCGCAAACCAAGACCGCGTCGGCACCCGAGGTGGTCGATCTGATGCTCGCGCAGTTCGCCCGGCTACCGATCAATCCGCCCAGCGCGGCAGAGGATGCGGAGCGCAGCGAGTTCGTGTCGCGCATCCTCGCCTCGCAGACCGACCGGACCATCGGACTCGGCGACTATCTCGCCGGACTGGTCGCGACCGGCACGCCCTTGTCGGTCGCGCGCACCGAACTCAGCCCCGGCACCGCTGTAACCCCCGCCGAGGTGGCCGCCGCGGCAAAGCGGATCGACCCCAAGACCGCGACGGTGCTGGTCGTCGGCGACAGCAAGGCCTGGCTACCGGCGCTGCGCGCGGCGCATCCCAATGTCGAGTTGGTCGATGCGGCGGCGCTGATCGGGAAATGAGGCTCGCGCTATGACGCGAGTGGACCCTTCCACATCAGCAATCCATCCTACATCCCCGGAACAAGTCCGGCGTGACATGGATCAGGGCGCGCCCGTGCCTCCCCAGGGCTGCTTTGCCAGATAGCGGTCGCGCAATTCGGTCTGACGCGTGGTGAGCGGCTGCTCGATCCCCTTCACAAACACTGCGCCGGGTTGCGACAAGGGTTCGAGCGGGTCGCCGCTCCACAGCACGACATCGGCGTCCTTGCCGATATCGAGTGACCCGATGCGGTCATCGATGCCGAACATCCGTGCCGGGTTGATCGTGATCGCGGCGAGCGCCGCTGCATAGGGCAGGCCGTGCGCCACCGCATGGCCGGTGTCGTAGCGCAACTCGCGCGCGCGATAGCTTCCGCCCTCGCCATCCTTGATCGCGATCGTCACGCCCGCCGCGAACAGCCGCGCGGCATTGTCGTTGCGCGCGCCGAGCTGTTCGAAGCTCCCCGGCAGGTCGAGCCGGGCATCGAGGATCACCGGCACCCCGGCCTGGGCGATCCGGTCGGCCACGCGCCAGCCCTCCGCCGCGCCGTCGAGAATGATCTTCACTTTCTCCTCACGCGCCAGCGCCAGTATCTCGACGATATCCGAAGCGCGGTCGACCGAGACGATGACCGGCATCCGCCCCTCGACCACTGGCACCAGCGCCTCCAGATCGGCGCGCGACAGGCGATAGTCGCGGGTCTGGCCGCGTTCATAGGCGGCGCGTCGGCGGGCATAGTCGCGCACATCGGCGAGCGTCGCGCGCAATTCGACCAGCGCCGCACCCCGCGCGCCGCCGGCACGCTCGGCTCCATTCTCGCCCAATTCGAGGATCATCGCGACGCGTGGGCGCATCACCATATCGGCGCGCTGGCCGAGATCGACTGCCGCCGCCTGGCCAGCGAATTGCAGAGTGCGGCCGCCCTGATCGTCATATTCAGGCGCGAGAATCGCCCTTGTGATCCCTCCGAGCCGCGCGACCGGAATGACGGCGCTGTCGGGATTGAGGCCCTGGCTGACGTCGAACGCCGCGCTGAGCGACGGGTTGTGCTGTGCACGGTCGACGCTCAGCGGCACCTGGCTGACATCCATCAGCCCCATCCGGCCATCGGCGAGCACAAAGCCGGGTGTCACCACCCCGCCCTTGCCGTCGATCACCCGCGCGTTTGCCGGGGTAGCGACACCGGCGCCGAGCGCCGCGATGCGGCCGTCGCGGATCACCAATGTGCCGCGTTCCACCTCACCCGCCCGGCCCATCGAAAGGATACGGACATTGGTGATGGCGATGGTCTGCGCTGCAACCGGCGCGCTCGCCAGCAGCGCCGCGAGAAGCGCTGCGATCCGCTGCGCATTCATCGCGGCAGTTCCTGTCCGGGTTGACCGAGCAAGAAATCGGAATGCCGGCGATAGGTCGGGTCCTTACGGTCATAGACGGTCGCGCCGTCGATCCACACTCGATCGGCCAGTGCATAGATGCTGAACGGGTTCGCGCTCCACAGTACGAGATCGGCCGCCTTGCCGGGTTCGATCGAACCGGTCCTGTCGGCGATGCCCAGCATCTTCGCCGGGTTTGCGGTGAACCACTTCACCGCCTCCGCCTCGCTGATACGGATACCGGCACGGCGTCCGGCAGACAGCGCGACCGCCGCCTCCTGATTGAGATGCTGGATCAGTGTGCCGTCATCGGAATGGATCACCGCGCAGCCGCCGGCGCGCTCGATCATTGCCGCATTCTCCTCGATCGCGTCATAGACTTCCATCTTGTACCCCCACCAGTTCGCCCAGGTGGCGACGCAGATCCCCTCGCGCGCAAGCAATGGCGCGATCTTGTAGGCCTCGGTCGCGTGGTGGAAGGCGGTGATCTTGTAGCCGAACTCCCGCGCGATATCGATCATGATCGCCATCTCGTCGGCGCGGTAGCAATGGTTTTGGACCAGGATCTCGCCCTTGAGCACGCCAGCCAGCGTATCGAGTTGCAGGTCGCGCTTGGGCGGGTCTCCCTTCCCCTCGGCGCGCCATTTGTCCCATTTGCGGGCATAGTCGGCGGCGTTGATCCACGCCGCTCGATAGCCCGCGACATTGCCCATCCGGGTCGATGGCGCGCGTCCCTTGGCGCCATAGACACGCTTCGGGTTCTCGCCGCAGGCCATTTTAAGGCCGTATGGCGCCCCGGGAAATTTCATGCCCTGCACCGTATCGGCGGGCACATTCTTCAACGTCACCGATCGGCCGCCGAACAGATTGCCGGACCCGGGCAGGATCTGCATCGCGGTCACCCCGGCCTCGCGCGCGGTGTCGAAGCCCGGATCCTGCGGCCAGACCGAATGCTCGGCCCAGACCTGCGCGGTGTTCGGGTCGGTCAGTTCATTGCCGTCGTCATTCGCCGGCACGCCGGGATGAGCATAGACGCCGAGATGCGAATGCGCATCGATCACCCCCGGCGTCACCCAGCGGCCGCGCGCATCGACTTTGGTATAGCCGGCCGGCACCAGCAGTCCGGCGCCGACCGCTTCGATCCGGCCTTCGCGTACCAGCACCGTACCCGCGGTGATCTCCACCCCGGTGCCGGTCAGCACCGTCGCCCCGACCAGCGCCACCGGTGTTTGCGGCCGGGCGACATAGCGGCTCGGAAAGCCCGGGTCGCGCGACGGGTCGAGACCCGCCGGCAACGGCTTGGAGGAGGCGGTGACGGGCCCCGGTGCGGGCTTTGCCGCGCAGCCGGCCAGTGCCAATGCGGCCAGGATCGTGGCGTGCCTCACTGTTTGTCGGTCGCCGCGAGCGAGCGTTGCACCTTGCCATTCTCGTCGAGGAAGTCGATCGAGGCAGCGCCGTCGTTGGTGACCTTCAACATCATGCGCGGACGGCCCAGCGCGTCGCTCAGCATCACCGCCGAATCCCGGTTGCGAGTCTTGCCGACAAAGAGGCGCTGACGCCCGCCGACGCCATCGGCCTCGAGCTTCTTGAGGAACGCGTCGCGTTCGGCGCCCGCCGGCATCTTGCCGAGTTTTTCCGCCAGATCGAAATCGAGCGGCGTTTCGGGCCGGTCGTTGACGATCATCGCCGCCCAACGTCGGCCGTCATATTCGCTCTGCGTCAGCTGGATCACCTGGTCCTGCTGATACTGGTCGAAGCTCAGATGCCCGCTGCCCGAGACCTTGCCATCCTTGCCGGTCTCGCCGCCAAAGGTCAGACCACCATTCTCGGTGCCTTCGCTATTGTAGAAGATGATCCCGGCGCCGCGATTGCCGCTGGGGTGCGGGCGTTCCTTGCCGTGATAGATGATGCCGGGCGACCGGCTGGTGTTCGACACGATCATGCGCAGCGTGCCGTCATCCTCGCGGACATTGATCCGCTTCACGTCGATCGTGTCGAAGCTGGTCTTGGCCCCCGACTGGGCGACCGCTCCGCCGCCACCGAGCGACACGGCAAATGCGGTGGTCAGCACGGCCGAATAGATCATCAGCAATTTGGTCGAATCGAGTTTCATTGCGGTTTCCTCACCTGTTGAATGTAGCGGTCACGGAGTTCGGTCTGGCGCGAAGTCATGGGCTGAACAACACCGCGGATGAAAATCGCCACCGGGCGGCTGGCGGTTTCGAGCGGATCGCCGTCCCAGATCACCGCGTCGCCCTCCTTGCCCGGTTCGAGTGAGCCAATGCGATCGGCGAGGCCGAAAATGCGCGCCGGATTGATCGTGATTGCCGCCAGCGCTGCTGCGTAAGGCAGTCCTTCGGCAACCACAGCACCGGCATTATGGCGCTGCTCGCGCTCACGGTCCGGACCATTGCCTTCGAACCCGATGAGCACGCCGGCCGCGTGGAGCCGTTGCGCGTTAGACAGGGTCGCACCCAGCATTTCGAACGAGGCAGGGACATTCTCGATCGGGGTGAGCAGCACCGGCACTCCAGCGCGCGCGATCTCCGCCGCAACGCGCCAGCCTTCCGACGCGCTTTCGAGGATCAGCTTCACGCGCTGAGTGTGGGCGAAGGCGAGCATCTCGCGAATGTCCGACGCGCGGTTGACCGTCACGAGCAACGGCATGCGCCCCTCGATCACCGGGATCAGCGCCTCAAGGTCAATGCGCGACAGGGAAAGGGCGCGTGTTTCGCCGCGATCATAATCGGCGCGACGACGCGCATAGCTGCGCACATCGTCGAGCGCGATGGCGAGCGACGCCAACGCCGCGCCGCGCGAGCCCCCGGCGCGTTCGGCGCCCTCCTCACCCATTGCCAGCACCATCGCGACCCCGCGCCGCACCAGCATCGGCCCGCCGGAGCCGAGTTGCACCGCCGCCGCCTGCCCGGCGAAGAGCAAGGTGCGCCCAGCCTTAAGATCATAACCCGGCGTAACGATCGAGCGTGTTATGCCGCCGAGTCGCGCAACCGGTATCAGCACCGAGTCCGGGTTGAGGCCGTCGCCGGCATCGAACGCCGCGCTGATGCCGTCATTGGTCGAGGAGCGGTCATCGGGCCCGGCGAGCGAGCGCAGTTCGGCGAGGCCGAGACTGGTCACCGGTGCGACCAAGCCTGGCGTGACGATCTTCCCCATCGCGTCGATCACCCGCGCGTCCGTCGGCGTTGCAAGCGCAGCGCCGACCGCGACCACCTTGCCGTCGCGCAGGATCACGGTGCCATCGGCAATCTCGCCCGCCGGGCCCATGGTCAGCACGCGGCCATGAATGATCGCCACGGTCTGCGCAGCCACGGGTGCAGAGGCGAGCAGCGACAATGTGGCGAGGGCCCGGGCGATCATCGCGCGAAATCCTGGCCGGGCTGGCCGAGCAGGAAATCGGACGGCGCCTGGAAACGCGGATCGGCGCGGTCCCATACCGTCGCGCCATCGATCCACACCTTGTCGGCGCGGGCATAGACACTGAGCGGATCGGCATTCCACAGCACGATATCGGCAGCCTTGCCGATCTCCAGCGAACCGGTCCGGTCGGCAATTCCCATCGCTTTCGCCGGGTTGAGCGTGAACCATTTCACCGCGTCGCCCCGGCTGACCGGCAGGCCCGCCGCGCGGCCCGCCGCCAGCGCGATCCCCGCCTCCTGGTTGAGCCGCTGGATCAGCAGGCCATCGTCGGAATGGATGATCGCGCAGCCGCCCGCCGCATCGATCATCGCAGCATTTTCCTCGATGCCGTCGAACGATTCCATCTTCGCGCCCCATGCCTCGGCCCAGGTCGCGACGCAGATCCCTTCCGTGGCGAGAGCGGGGGCGAGCTTGTACGCCTCAGTCGCATGATGGAACGCCGCGATGCGAAACCCGAAATCATGCGCGATATCGACCATGATCGCCATCTCGTCGGCGCGATAGCAATGGTTGTGGACCAGGATTTCACCCTTGAGCACACCGGCCAGCGTATCGAGCTGCAGGTCGCGCTTGGGCGGGTCGCCCGTGCCGCCATCGGTACGCCATTTATCCCATTTGCGAGCATAGTCGGCAGCATTGATCCAGGCCGTGCGATAGCCCGCGACATTGCCCATGCGCGTTGCCGGCGAACGCCCGCGACCACCGAAGACCGATTTGGGATTCTCGCCGCATGCCATTTTCAGGCCATATGGCGCGCCGGGGAACTTCATTGCCTGCACGGTGTCGGCAGGGACGTTCTTGACCGTCACCGACCGGCCGCCGAACAGGTTCGACGACCCCGGCAGCAGCAGCAAGGTCGTCACGCCGGCCGCGCGCGCGAGGCGGAACTTGGGGTCCTGGGGCCACACCGAATGTTCAATCCACACCTCGGCGGTGTTGGGTGAGCTTGCCTCGTTGGTGTCGTCGTTGGCGGGTACCGAAGGTGAGCCGGCCGCGCCGAGGTGCGAATGTATGTCGATCACCCCTGGCGTCACCCATTTGCCGTGTCCGTCGATCAGCGCATAGCCCGGCGGAATCGCCAGCCCGGCGCCCACGGCTTCTATCTTGCCGTCGCGCACCAATATTGTGCCTGCGATCTCCTCCCCCGTCCCCGTCAGGATCGTCGCACCGGTGATCGCCAGCGGCTGGCTGGGTGCGGGAACATAGGTGCTGGGAAAGGCGTCGGCATCGGCACCTGGATCAAGCCCGCGTGGCAGGTCCGCGGCAGGCGCGACCTGCGCGGCGCCGACAAAAACGAGCATCGCAATCCTGACCCTGGCCGCTCTGAACATTCGATTCCCCTGCCGCTTAGGATGGCCCGCGGCGGAGAATCCGCCAGTCGCGCAAACAGCGCGGCGCGATGGCGGATTTCGGGCCGCGGATCATCTTGGCGAGAGGGGACGGATGCGTTCGTGCAGCACGCCCCCGCAATGAATGGGAGCAGGGGTGATCGATCTTCGTCTTGCACGCCGTGCCGCCGGGCTTTCGACCGCGTTTCCGGCGCCGCACTTTCCTTCGGAACTGGGCGAGGACGTCGTGGCGTTCGATTCGGGCTTCGCTGCGCCGCAACTACTTCCCGATCTCGTCCCTTATGCGATCGCGGCACTGACCGAGCATCGCGAGGAGACGCTGCAATATTCCGCGACGCAAGGTCAGCCCGAGTTGCGTGGCTGGCTTGCCGAGCTGATGAACCGCGACGGCTGCACACTGGGGCCGGAGAATCTGCTGGTCGTCAACGGCGCCAAACATGGCCTGGAGCTGATCTGCCGGCTGCTGCTCGATGAGGGTGACGCGATCGTCGTCACCGCGCCGACCTATTTCACCGCCATCCCGATCTTCCGCAGCTTCGGCGTCGAGTTCATCGAGGTCGGGCAGGACATTGACGGCATCCTGGTCGATGAACTCGAAGCGATGCTCCGCACCCGCGCCGCCGAAGGTGCGGCACTGCCGAAACTGATCTACAATGTCGCCGATTTCCACAATCCGACAGGGGCAACCATGTCGACCGACCGCCGTCGCGCCCTCGTCGCTCTGGCGTCGCGCGAGGGCATCGCCTTGGTCGAGGACACCCCGTACCGCCGCGTCCGCTTCGAGGGCGAGACCCTGCCCTCGCTCAAGGCGCTCGACACCAGCGGCCACGTCATCCATGTCGGCACCTTCTCCAAGCTGGTCGCGCCGGGCCTCAGAATCGGCTGGGTCGCCGCCGACGCGACGATCATCGCACGGCTGATGCAATTGAAGTCCGACGGCGGATCGTCGCCGCTGATGCAGCGCATCCTCTACGACTTCGGCCGATCGCCTGAGTTCGAGCAGCATGTCGACCGGGTCCGCATCGTCTATCGCGAACGGCGCGACACAATGGTCGCGGCGATCCGCGCAGCCTTTTCCGATGCGGTACTGCATGTGCCCGAAGGCGGCTATTATGTCTGGCTGACGCTGCCGGCCCATATCGATGGCGATGCGCTTGCCGCCAATGCCGCCGATGCCGGGATCAACCTGATCGCCGGGTCCAAATTCTTCTCCGCCGGCGGCGCCGGCTCGGGCAACCGGGTCGCCCCGAAGAACCATATCCGGCTGTCGTACAGTTATGCCACGCCCGAACAGATCGATGCGGGTGTCGCCCGGCTTGCCCGGGTCTATCGCGCTATGGCCGCGCGGTGAACACGCTCAGCGAACTGTCGGTCGACACGCCGCTGGTCGAGCTGTGCGGCGTGTCGAAAAGCTATGACGGCGTGTCCGACGCGGTCGCCGGCCTCGACCTGACGGTGCGGCGCGGCGAGTTCCTGACCTTGCTCGGTCCGTCGGGGTCGGGCAAGACGACGACACTGATGATGCTCGCCGGCTTCGAGGAAGCAAGTGCAGGCGATATCAGGCTCGCCGGCCAGTCGCTGATGCGCAAGCCGCCGCATCGTCGCAATATGGGCGTCGTGTTCCAGAATTATGCGCTGTTTCCGCATATGACGGTCGCCGAGAATCTCTCCTTTCCGCTCTCGGTGCGCGGCATCCGCGGCGCGCCGGCGAAGGAGCGTGTCGGCAAGGCATTGGCGCTGGTCAATCTCGACGGACTGGGCGGACGGCGGATCAACCAGCTGTCGGGCGGGCAGCAGCAGCGCGTGGCACTGGCGCGCGCGCTGATCTTCGATCCCGACCTGGTATTGATGGACGAGCCGCTTGGCGCGCTCGACCGGCAATTGCGCGAGAAACTTCAGGTCGAGATCAAGCATATCCAGCGCCAGACCGGCGTCACCGTGATCTATGTGACGCACGACCAATCCGAGGCGCTGGCGCTATCGGATCGGATCGCGGTGTTCGCGGGCGGACGGCTGCAGCAGCTCGGATCGCCACGCGCGATCTACGACACGCCGGCCAATGCATTCGTCGCCGGCTTTATCGGCGAGAACAACGCGATCGACGGCACGGTGATGGAGCGCGCCGGGGATCGCTGCACCGTGAAACTCGATGGCGGCGGCATGGTCTTTGCCCGCGCGATGAACGATGTCGGGCCGGGCGATCGCGCGACGGTGACGATCCGGCCCGAGCACATCGCGACCGACGACGATGCGGCCGCGCTGCCCAATCGCCTTACCGCGACGATCGACGACCGCATCTATCATGGCGACCATAGCAAGATTTACGCTAGCCTGCCCGGCGGTGCGCGCGTGACGATCCGGTCGCCCCGCGCGCGGGGCGGAGACCGGATCGACATTGGCTGGGCAATCGATCGCTCCTTCGCCTTCGCCGCGGGCGACACGGCAAGAGTGCGAGGAGGCGGGGCATGAAGATCAAGGCAGGCCATCTCGCACTCTGCGTCGCCGCTCTGCTGGCGGGGTGCGGCGAGAAGCAGGACCGGCGGCCGCTCACCGTGGTCGGCTGGGGCGGATCGTCGCAGGCGGCGGATCACGAAGCGCTGATCGCGCCGTTCGCCAAGGCCTCCGGCCTGCATGTGCAGGAGGATAGCTGGCACGGCGGCATCGGCGTGATCCGCACCAAGGTGCTAGGCGGCGACACCAGCTGGGATGTGGTCCAGGCCGAGACCGAAGAGATCATCCTGGGGTGCGAAGAGGGACTGTTCGAGCCGCTCGACTGGGCCTCGCTCGGCGGGCGTGCAGCCTATAGCGACGCGGCGGTCAATAATTGCGGCGTGGGATCGCAGCTCTGGTCCTATCTGCTCGGCTATGACGGCGATGCGATCAAGGGCGCCGGACCGAAAAGCTGGGTCGATTTCTGGGACGTGAAGCGATTCCCGGGCAAGCGCGGGATGCGCAAGACGCCGAAATACACGCTGGAGATCGCATTGCTCGCCGATGGCGTGCCGGCAGCACAGATCTATACCGTGCTGCGCACCCCCGCCGGGATCGACCGCGCCTTTCGCAAGCTCGACCAGCTCAAGCCCAACATCGTGTGGTGGTCGTCGATCGCGCAGGTCCCCGACCTGCTCGGTTCGCGCGAAGTGGTGATGTCGGTCACCAGCCCGGGCCGCCTGATCATCGCCAATCGCGACGAACATCGCAATTTCAAGCTGCAATGGGCCGGCAACATCTATGCCGTGGATTATTGGGCAATCCTGAAGAACAGCCCGCGCAAGGCCGAAGCGGCACAGTTCATCCAATATGTTACCCGGCCCGAGAACCAGATGCGGCTGGCGCGGATCATGCCCACCGGCCTGACCAGCAAGGCCGCGCAACAGGGGATCGAGCCGCGCTATCGCGAAAATACCGCGACCGATCCGGCCAATATGGCCGGCGCGCTCAAGCTCGATGGCGATTTCTGGGTCGAATATGGCGACGAGCTGACCCAGCGGTTCAACGCATGGGTCGCGCATTGAGCCTGGTGCGCCTGTTCGGCCGGAACGGCGCGCTGGTCGCGCCCTTGCTGATCCTGCTGCTGCTCGCCTTTGCCGTACCGGTCGGCATGATGCTGACGCGCGGCGTGACCGAGCAGGAGCTTCCCGAGACCTGGCCGCGCACCGCCGCCGCCCTGCAGGCCTGGGACGGCCAGGGCCTGCCGTCCGATACGGTCGCGCGCACCACCGCCGAGGAGATGGTCGCGGCGCGGCGCGGCGGCACGCTCAACCGCGTCGCCAACCGGCTCAACTATGACATTGTCGGGTCGCGCACGCTGATCTTCTCGACCGCGGCGCGGCTCGCAGGCGGCACCCGTATCACAGGGCTTGCCGATCTGACCGCAATCGACCCGCGCTGGGGCGAGCGCGAGACCTGGGCGGCATTGCGCCATGCCAGCGGCGCGACCACCTCCTTCTATCTCTGGGCCTCGCTCGACCGCCGGGTCGATCCCGACGGCGCGGTGGTCGGGGTACCGCGCGAACAGGCGGTGTTCGTCGGAATCTTCCTGCGCACTTTCAAGATCAGCGCAGTGGTCGCCCTGTTCTGCATCCTGCTTGGCTATCCGGTCGCCTATCTGCTCGCGACCCTGAAGCCGCGGATCGCCAATCCACTGCTGATCCTCGTGCTGCTGCCGTTCTGGACCTCGACCCTGGTGCGCACCACCGCCTGGGTGGTGCTGCTCCAGACCAATGGCGTGGTGAACGGCGCGGTGCAGTGGCTTGGGCTGTCCGACCGTCCGCTGCCCCTGCTCTACAGCCGCGGCGGCGTGTACATCGCAATGGTCCATGTGCTGCTGCCTTTCTTCATCCTGCCGCTCTACGGCGTGATGCGGCGGGTACCGTCGGATACGGCGCGCGCGGCGCGCTCGCTCGGCGCGAACCCGCTCACCGCATTCGTGCGGGTCTATCTGCCGCAGACCATGCCGGGTGTGATCGCCGGCGCGGTGATCGTCTTCACGCTGGCGCTCGGCTATTATGTCACCCCGGCTCTGGTCGGCGGCGGGGCAGACCAGATGATCAGCGCGTCGATCGCCTTCTACACCAACCAATCGCTCAACTGGGGCATGGCCGCCGCGCTCAGCATCCTGCTGGTCGCGCCACTCGGAGCGGTCCTGCTTGCCGGCCGTGCGGTCTCGGGCTGGCGGCCGATCTGATGCGTGCACCCTTTGCTTCGCCCGGCCAGCGCGTGGCTCGCGCCGCGCTCATCGCCTTTGTCGCGCTGGTGCTCGGATTCCTGCTGCTGCCGATCCTCGCGGTCATCCCGATGTCGTTCAACCCGACCACGTTCCTGGTGTTTCCGGAAACCGGGCTGTCGTTGCGCTGGTACCGCGCACTGATCGACTCGCCGGACTGGAGCCGTGCGTTCCGCAACAGCCTGGCGATCGCCAGCACGGTGACATTGATCGCGACGCCGCTCGGCACGCTCGCCGCGATCGGCATCGTGCGGATGCGTTCGCCGGCGCGGCCGATCCTGGTCGCATTGCTCGGCGCACCGATGGTGGTGCCCGTCGTCGTCGTCGCGATCGCCTTCTACTTCCTGTTCGCGCCGCTCGGGCTGACCAACAGTTTCGCCGGCATGGTGATCGCGCACAGCGTGCTCGCGGCCCCCTTCGTGGTGGTGGTGGTCGCGGCGTCGCTGCACGGTTTCGACATCAGCCTGTTGCGGGCCGGGTCAAGCCTAGGTGCGTCGCCCTTCATGGTGCTGCGGCGGGTCCTGCTGCCGCTGATCGCGCCGGGCGTACTGGCGGGCGCGGTGTTCGCCTTCATGACCTCGTTCGACGAGACCGTGGTGGCGCTGTTCATCGCCGGGCCGACACAGCGGACCCTGCCGATCCAGATGTTCGAAGGCGTGCGCGAGCAGATCAGCCCGGCGATCACCGCCGCCGCCACCTTGCTGATCATTGCTTCGACCCTGCTGCTCGGGTCGGCCGAGCTGCTGCGTCGCCGTGCCGAGCGGCTCGGTGCGCAGCGGCCAGAATGATCACCACCCCACCACAGGCACTGCTCGGCGCGCGCATCGCCCGCAAATGGCGGCGCTATCCGACCGATATCATCCCGGCCTGGATCGCCGACATGGATTTCGCCCCCGCCGCGCCGATCGCGGCAACCCTGTTGCAGGCGATCGCGCTGGGCGATCTCGGCTATGGCCCGGTCGCCGCCGACAGCGGAGTACCGCAGGCGTTCGCCGGCTGGGCAGCGCGGCGCTGGGGCTGGTCGCCCGACCCCGCCGATGTGATGCTGATGCCCGATGTGGTCGGCGGCATCGCCAATTGCATCGAGGCGCTGACCGCCACCGGCGATGCGGTGCTGGTCCATACCCCGGCCTATCCGCCGCTGCTGAATTCAGTGACCATTGCCGGACGCCGGCTGGTGACCCACCGGCTCGAGACCGGCGCGATCGATTTCACCGCGCTCGATGCGGCGATCGTCGAACGCCGGGTGCGGATGCTGCTGCTGTGCCATCCGCACAATCCCAGCGGGCGGGTGTTCACCGAGGACGAGCTGCGGGCGCTGGCCGGAATCGCCGAGCAGCGCGACCTGATCATCGTGTCGGACGAAGTGCATGCCGACCTGACGCTCGACCGCCGCCGCCATGTCCCTTTCGCACTGCTGCCGGGCATGGCGGCGCGAACGGTGACGCTCAATTCGCCGAGCAAGGCGTTCAACGTCGCCGGGCTGCGCGCCGCGGTGTGCGTCGCGGAAAAGCCGCTGCGCGAGCGGCTGATGGCCTTGCCCTCGACGCGGTGGAACGCCTTCTCCACGCTCGGCGTACGCGCCGCACGCGCGGCGTGGAGCGACGAGGGTGCGATCTGGCTGGACGAGTGCGTCGCGCACCTGACGGCGATGCGCGACCGGATCGGCGAACGCCTGCCGAAGATGCGGATCGACTGGACACCGCCTCAGGCCAGCTATCTCGCCTGGCTCGATTGCCGTGCGACGGTGGAGGAGGAGCCCGCCGCCTTTTTCCTGCGCGAGGCCCGAGTAGCCCTCTCGCCCGGCCTCGATTTCGGCGCGCCGGGCGCGGGCTTCGCGCGGCTCAACTTCGCGACCTCGATCGAGTTGCTCGACGAAATCCTCGACCGGATGGAAGGTGCGCTGGCTTAGGGCCTCGACCGCTGTTTCCCCCTGTTTGCTCCAAAAAAAAAAAGCGACCCCTGTTAAGTTGGATTCTGAGCGAATATTTTTATATCTGTTTCAATGGCTTGAGACATTCTACCGCTGTTATTCGAAACCGTAATAACAGGGGTGGGCTGACCCCTGTTATTTGCCGGAACAGCGGTCGCGGCAAGGCTCGATAGTGTCCGGTCATGTCAAAGAGCGGGGCGGAGCGCCGGCTGGCGCCCCGTCCTCCGCCACTCTGTCATGACCTGCAGCCGGGTTGAATCGGCACAGTCGGGGAGTAAAGCCGGAGCCTCCCTAGCCCGCATGCAGCGCGGCATCGAATGCGCTCGCCGCATCCTTGCCGGCGATACGGGTCAGCAGGTCGAGGAACTGCTTCGTGGTATTGGGCGTGGTCCGGCTGACCTCAAGCAGCAGCGTGTCCATCCTGTCGCGGCCGATGCGCTGTTCCAGGTCGAACAGCAGCAATGGCCCCTTCTGATAGAGCTGGACGCGGTTGGGGCGGCCATGGCCCATCACCGGCCCCGCCTTGGCCGCCTCGGCACGCTTGGCGTCAAGCAACTGCCTGGCCGTATCCGGTCCCATTGTCGCGTCGATATAGCGGATCGCGACATATTCGGCAGTCGATTCGACCAGCCAGAAATCGTCAGTGAGCGGACTTGCCGAGCGCCACCAGGCATGAGCGAATTCATGGGCGACATGACGCGCGGTCCCGGCCTCGACCAGCGGGCCTTCGGGGCGGCCGCTGTCATTGACCACGGTATAGCCGGTCCGGCTATAGCCCAGCCGGCGCGCACGCGAGACCGCGACCATGCGGATCGGATCGGGCAACGGATCGAACCATTTCGCCAGATAGGCCGAGGCCGCCAGCGCATGGCGCTGATAGAGTTGCGAGACCGGCGTGGTCAGGTCGGTGGCATAATATTCGACCCCCGGCCCCGCCGCCTTGTGCAGCCCGCGCATTGCTACCAGCGGCAGATCCACATCGAGCTGCGGGCGGTGAATGATGACGCCGGTCGACGTGCGCCTGACCTCGCCCTGCGCGACGACAATGAGATCTTTGGCCAGTCCGTCGATCCGCGCGTCGACGTCGAACATGGTCTGGATGTCCGCGCCGAAGGGCAGCCACATATGGTCGATGAACAGTTCGACCCCCTCGGGCCGGATCGGCGCCACGCCGTCGGTCTCGGCCGGTGCGAGCGGGCCGCGATAGCGGAAGCGCAACGTCCGCTTGCCGGCGGGATAGCTGAGCGTGATCCGGTTCAGTGCAGCGACCGGGGTTTCGGCCGCCACCGTCTCCACCCGCACATCGCCGCCGAAATCGCCGGGTACGAGCACGAAACGACGGCCGAGCAGGAACGCCTTGCCTGTCCCCGCCGCAGCCTCGGGCAAGGTGATCCGGACATCGGCATCGAGCATGCCGTCCGCGCCGATCGTCGCGCGAACATCATAATGAATGGTGTCGGCGGCATGCGCGGCAAAGGGCGTCAGGGCGAGCAGCAGCGCGGCAAGCAGGCGGATCATCGTTCGAACACCTCGCCACCCTTCATGACGAAGGAGATTTTCTGGAGCATCGAAACGTCGGCGAGCGGGTCGCCCGTGGTCGCGACGATATCGGCGGCCATGCCGGGCTTGAGCGCACCGACCTTGCCGGCCAGCCCGAGATGATCGGCACCGCTGGTCGTCGCCGCACGGATCGCCTCGAGCGGGGTCAGGCCGGCGCGCACCAGCAAGGTGAATTCGCGCGCATTGTCGCCGTGGCGGCTGACGCTCGAATCCGTGCCGAACGCGATCTTCACGCCCGCCGCATGCGCGCGGCGCGCCATGTCGAGCATCTTCGGCCCGACCTCGACCGCCTTGGCCTTCGCCGCGGGGCTGAGAAAGGAATTGGGATCGTTGCCCCACAGCGTAACGGTGTCGCCGGCGAGCAGCGTCGGCACGAGATAGGCGCCCTTCGCCTTGAACAGCCGGATCGATTCCGCATCGAGATAGGTGCCGTGCTCGATCGAATCGCCGCCCGCGATCAGGAACGCGTTGACGCCGTTGGCACCGTGCGCATGGGCGGTGACGCGCCGGCCGAGATTATGGGCGGTCCCGACGATCGCGTTGAGTTCCTCCTGAGTGAATTGCTGGCCCAGCCCGGCGGCGATGTCGGACAGGACGGCACCGGTCGCCACCACCTTGATGACATCGGCACCGCGCTGGATCTGCTGGCGCACCACGCGGCGGCAATCATCCGCACCGGAGCAGAGATTGGGACGCTGCAGCGCCCGGATCACCTCGGGGCGATAGCCGAACACATCGCCTTCGCCGCCATGCGGGCTGATCACATTGCCCGCCGCGACGATGCGCGGCCCCGGCACCTTGCCTTGCGCGATGCCGTCGCGCAGCGCGAAGATCGCTTCATTCTCCTCGCCCAGATCGGCCACCGTGGTGAAGCCCGCGCCAAGGATCTTGCGCGCGTTCATCACCCCCTGAATGGCGAGATCCGACGCGGTCTGCACCGTGCGGCGCAATTTGTCGTCGGGGCCGTTCTCATGACAGATATGGACATGGCTATCGATCAGGCCGGGCAGGACAAAGCGATCGCGCAGATCGACCACATCGCCATCGGGCCCATCGACAAAGCCGTCGCGGATTTCGACGATGCGGCCGTCGCGCACCACGATCGTCTTGTTGCTCTCGACCCGGCCGGTCGCAGGATCGGCGAGCAGGCGCCCGGCCTGG
Organism: Sphingomonas alpina; assembly: GCF_014490665.1. Lineage (NCBI taxonomy): Bacteria > Pseudomonadati > Pseudomonadota > Alphaproteobacteria > Sphingomonadales > Sphingomonadaceae > Sphingomonas > Sphingomonas alpina. The sequence goes on from NZ_CP061038.1 coordinate 3,758,330, forward strand.
ATATAGGTCGTGCGCGGCGCGGGCGCGGCAGCGGTCAGCGCCAGCGCGAAGGCCAGTGCAGCAAGCGAACGGCGGAAGCTCATTTTGCGGTCCCCCTGGGCCTGAAATCGGTATCGCCATCGGCGGCAAGCCAGATGAGTCCCGCCCAGGCCGCGACATTCTGATCGAGCGACGTACGGTCGATCTTGTCGAGCGTATCATCGGCAGTGTGGTGATAGTCGAAATAGCGGCTCGCGCTCTGCTGCAGCACGAAAGCGGGCACGCCGGCATCGACCAAAGGCGCGATATCGACGCCGCCGCGCCCCGGCGGCTCGCGCGCTGGCACGATCGCGAGCGGGCCGAGGATGCGCAGTGCCGCCGCCTCGAACGCGCTGCCCTTCAGATGATCGGGCACGGCCAGCGCGACGATCGGATCGGCGCCCTCATCGCTTTCCATCGCCAGCACATGCTTCGCCATGGCCGCCATGCGCGGATCGCGATAGGCACGGCCGCTGACATCGGCGCTGTCGGGCTGAGTCACTTCCTCTGCGCCGTAGAAGACGATGCGGATCGTACGGCGCGGGTGGCGCTTCTGCTCGCCGATCAGTTTCGCCGCAGCCGTGATGATCGCGACGCCGGCGCCGTCGTCGATCGCGCCGGTACCCAGATCCCAGCTGTCGAGATGCGCGCCGAGCAGCACGATCTCATCCGCGGCGCCACTGCCGGGGATGTCGCCGGTGACGTAGCTGGTGATCGCACCCGGCTGATAGGAAGCGGTCGACGACAGCCGCACGCGGACCCGTTCGCCCAGCGCCTCCAGCCGCGCGATCTGATCGGCGTCGGGCACCGACAGCGCGAAACTCGGGATCGGCACCTTGCCGTCGATGTAGCGGGTCGAGCCGGTGTGCGGCAGCCGGTGGCTGTCGGTGCCGACCGAGCGCATCAGAAAACCGATCGCGCCCCGCGTTGCCGCCTCGCTCGGGCCAAACGCCCGGACCCGGCCGACATAGCCATAGCCGAAGCCGGTCCCGCCCCGGGGCATCGCCAGATCGACCAGTGCGATCTTGCCGGCGAGCGATCCGGGCGCGGCCAGCTTCAATGCCTCGAGCGAGGCGAACGAGACGACCTCCCCCTCGATCGCGCCGCCCGGCGTCGCGGGCGATCCGCCAAGCGCCGTCGCGGCGAGCGGTTGCGGATGGGGTAGCAGGATCGCCACGCTTTCCTGCCCGCGCGTCCAGCCGGTGATCGCGAAATCATGCACCGCGACGTTGCGGAAGCCATATTCCTTGAGCTTTGCCGCCGCCCAGCGCGCCGCAGCACGCTCGCTCGCCGAACCGGCCGGGCGCGGGCCGAACCGCGTGGTCAGTTCGGAGACCATGTCCCAAGCCACGGTGGCGCCGGTATTGGCACGGCGGACGAGCTGCGTCGCGGTGGTTTCGCCATCGGCGGCAAGCGCCGGCGTCGAGATCGCCAGCGCGGCAAGGGCAAGCAGCGCCCTCATGCGCTGACCGGCTTGCCGCCGGCCGCGACCCAGGCGTCGATCGTTTGTTCGAGAATCGCCAGCGGCAGCGGCCCGTTGCCGAGCACGGTGTCGTGGAAAGCGCGAATGTCGAAGCGCGCACCGAGCCGGGCTTTGGCACGCTCGCGCAGCTCGACGATCTTGCGCATGCCGACATAATAGGAACAGGCCTGACCGGGCAGGACGATATAGCGGTCAACCTCGCGCTGATTGTCGTAATGGCTGCTCGGCATGTTGGCGTCCATGTAATCGACCGCCTGTTTGCGGGTCCATTTCATCGCATGGATGCCGGTATCGACCACCAGCCGGCAGGCGCGCATCAGTTCGAGCGACAGCCGCCCGAAATCGTCATAAGGGTCGGGATAGAGCCCGATCTCCTTGGCGAGCCGCTCGGAATAAAGCCCCCAGCCCTCGCTGAACGCGGCGTTGCTGGCGAAACGGCGAAACCTGGGCAGGCCATCCAGATCATGTGCGATGCAGGTCTCGAAATGATGCCCCGGGATCGCCTCATGATAGAGCGTCGCCGCGAGCTGCCATTTGGGCTGGGCCTTCAGGTCGTAAAGGTTGATGAAGAAGACGCCCGGCTGCGATCCGGTCTGGGGCGGATTTTGGTAAAAGGCCTTGGCCGCGGATTTCTCGCGCCATGCCTCGACCGGACGCACGACAACCGCCTGTTTCGGAATGCGCGTGAACAATTCGCCCTGTCGTGCATGAACTTCGGCGAGCAGTCGTTCGGCATCCGCGATATAGGCCGCCTTGCCCGCATCGGTCGCCGGATAGAAGAATTTCGGGTCGGTCCGGACATATGTGAAGAAGCCCTGCAGCGTACCGGCAAAACCGACTTTCGCCTGGATTTGCGCCATCTCGTCATGAATCCGCGCAACCTGGTCGAGCCCGAGCTTGTGCAGTTCAGCGGGCGTCACCGGCAGCGTGGTGTAGCTTTTCAGCTGCTGGCGATAGAAAAGCGCGCCCTGCGGCAGTTTCCATACGCCGTCACGATCATCGGCCGCCGCTTGCGCCGCAGTGAGATGCGCGATCAGCGTGCGATAGCCCGTGCCGAACGGCCCCGTCAGCCCGGCCTCCGCGCGTGCCAGCAGCGCGGCTTGCTCGGTGTCGGGCAGGTTCGCCTTGGCGATCTTGGCCCGGAAATCGGCCAGGATCGGGCATTCGGCGGGGCCGGCATCGAATGGCCTGCCCCTGAGCATATTCTCGCTCGGTTCGATCAGCAGCGCATAGACGAAGCGCGGCGGCCTGACCCCGGCCTTTTCCTGCCGGTCAAGCTCGATCACCACCTGGCCGAGCAGCGGACCAACCCCCTCGATCCGCGCGCAATAGGCGCGCGCATCGGCCAGATCGCCGATCGGATGGGCGTTGAGCAAGGTGATCGGGATCCGCGTGTGCAGCCCACCCATCTGAGTCATGATGTAATCGTCGCGGCGCAGCGCAAAGCCGGCGATCGATTCTTCGGCATTCTCGGCGAAGATGCGATAGCTGATCTGCGCCTGGGGAGAGAGTTTGGCGCGATCGAAGGTCCGCAGGGTCGCCAGATCCTGTTTCAGCAGATCCATAGTCTCGATCGCGCGCGCATCGCTGATGTCAGTCCATTTGTCCTGGTCGCGCTTGATGCCCAGTTGCGACTGACGCACCGGGTTGCGATCGATCCCGCGCTGCCAGATGCGCTCGAAGAACGCGTCGAGCCGCGCGTCCTCATCGCCCGCGATCGCCCAGACCGGCGGCGCGGCGAGCGTGCCGACCAGGGCGGCGGCACCCGTGGCGAATTGCCGGCGCGAAATCGTCAGGGTCATGTCGGCTTTCCTCCGCCCGCGATCCACGCGGTCATCGTCTCATCGAGCAGGGCCAGCGGCAATGGCCCGTTGCCGAGCAGCGCATCATTGAAGCGGCGCTGATCGTAGCGCGGCCCAAGCGTCTTCTCCGCCTGGCTGCGCAACTCCATCATCTTGAGCTTGCCGGTCTCGTACGCCGTCGCCTGCCCTGGCGTGACGATGTAGCGCTGGATCGCGGTGATATTGTCGGCATGACCGTTCGCGGTGTTGCGATCGAGCCAGTCGACCGCCGCCTCGCGGCTCCAGCGCAGATGATGCACGCCGGTATCGACCACCAGCCGGCCGGCGCGCATCAACTCCTCGGACAATTGCCCGAACGCCTGATACGGGTCGTCGTACAGGCCCATCGCATAGGGAAGTTGCTCGGCGTAGAGCGCCCAGCCCTCGCTATAGGCCGTATAGCCGCCATGCCGGCGAAAGCTCGGCAGGCTGGTCAACTCCTGGCTGATGGCATTTTCGAGATGATGCCCGGGCACGCCTTCATGGAAGGACAGCGAGGACAGCGCATAGCGCGGCAGGTTCCGCATCTCGACCGTGTTGACGTAAAGGATGCCCGGCCGCGATCCGTCCGGCGCGCCGGCGAAATAGCCGGCGGTGCCAGCCGATTTCTCGAGCCAGGGCTCGACCGGCTTGACCACCATCTTTCCCCTGGGGACGCGCGTCATCACCTCGCCGAGCCGCGCCTCGACCGCGGCGATCCGGCCGCGCATCGCGTCGAGATAGGCGGCCTTCCCCTGCACCGTGTTGGGGTAGTAGAATTTCGGATCGGTCTGGACGTGGCGGAAGAAATCGGGAAGCGCGCCGGTGAAGCCGGTCTTTTTCATCACCTCGCGCATCGCCGCCTGGATCCGCGCGACCTCCTCAAGGCCGGTCTGGTGGACCTGTTGCGGGGTCAGCGGCAGGGTCGTTTCGAGTTCGAGCGCCGCCAGATAATAGGCGTCGCCATCCGGCAGGCTCCACACGCCGTCGTTATGCGACATCACGGCTTGCGAGGCCCTGAGCCAGTCGATCAGCAGGCGGAAGCCGGGGCCGAACCCCTCGCGCATCGCCGCCCCGGCATCGGCCACGAGCTTCGCGTGCACGGCATCGGGCAGGCCGAGCCCGGCAATTTTACCCTTGAAGTCGGCCAGGATCGGGCTGTCGCCATCGCCGCCGAACGGCGCGCCGCGCAGCAGATTCTCGCAATTGCCGATCACCAGCGGATAGGAGAAGGCAGGCGGCCGCACCCCTGCCGCCGCCTGGCGCTCGAGCCCTGCCACGATGCCCGCCAGATAGGGCTTCACCCCGATCAGCCGCGCGACATAGGCCTCCGCATCGGCGCGGTCGCGGATCGGGTGATTGTTGATCAGCGTCTGCGGAATGGTGCGTTGCGGACCGCGCATCTGGCAGACCGGATAGCGGTTGCCACGCCAGCGATAGGATTTCAGCGTCTCGGCGCCGTCATAGGCGAACACCGCGCAGCTCAGCCGCCGTGCCGGATCGAGCGCCGCCTGGTCGAAGGTGGCGAGTTCGGCCAGCTCCTTGCGCGCCATTGCCGCATCCTCGGTGGCGCGCGCTTCGCCGGTATCGGGCCAGCGGTCCATGCCCGATTTGAGGCCGAGCCCGGTCTGGCTGAGTGGATCGCGCGACACCCGGCGCTGGAAACACGCCGCGAAGAAGCGATCGAGCCGCGCCGCCTCGCTTTCCGCCGCCCAGCCGGGGCAAGCAGCCGCAGCCGCGCCCGCCGCCAGCAGGGTGCGCCGCGTGAAAGCGATCATGGTCCGAGCGGAAGGTCGCCGGCGACCGCATTGCCCTCCGCGCGCGGCGCAGTTCCGCCGCGGACATATTTGTCGAGGAAATCGCGGATCGTGCGATAGGCGACGATCTGATTGGCCTTTTTGCGGAAGCCATGACCTTCATCGGCGAATTCGACATAGTCGACCGGCACGCCATTGGCCTTGGCCTTGGCGACGATGTCCTGCGATTCGACCGGCAGCACGCGGGGATCATTGGCGCCCTGCAGCACCAGCAGCGGCCGCTTGATCCGCTCGGCATGGAATACCGGCGAGATCTTGCGCAGATAGGCGTCGTCCTTGTCGGGATCGCCGACCTCGGTGAAGAGCAGCTGGCGCAGATCCTCCCACCAGGCCGGCGTGTTCTTGAGCAGCCGCGGCCAGTTGGCGACACCGTAGAGATCGACGCCGGCGGCGAACGCGTCGGGACGGAAGGTCAGGCCGGCAAGCGTCATATAGCCGCCATAGCTTTGCCCCTGGATCGCGACCCTGGCCGGATCGACAAAGCCGGTCTCGGCGAGCATCTTCTTGGCGGCGACGACATCGTCGAGATCGGCATCGCCGTGACGATGGTCGTCCATATGGTAGAAGCTGCGGCCCGACCCACCGCTGCCGCGATTGTTGATCTCGAACACGACATAGCCGCCATTGACGAGATACTGGACCAGCGGGCGATAGCCGATGCGGCTTTCGTCGCCCGGGCCGCCATGGACATGGACCACCGCCGGGCGGCGATCGCCGGGCTTCGCGCCCCTCGGCACATAGAGAATGCCCGGCACGGAGACGCCGTCATAGGATTTGAAGCGCACGACCTTGCCCGCGACCAGATCGCCCGGTGCGACGCCGGGCGGCTGCGCGCTGAGCAGCAGGCGTTTCCTGCCGGTCTTCAGGTCAAGGATCGAGACGTCGCCGGGGATCGCGCCATTGGCGGTCGACACGATCGCGAACGGCGCATTATTGGCGAGCTGCACCCCGACCGTCGCACCAGGCGCCGGATCGGCAAAGGCGATCGGCTTCAGCGTCGTCGCGTCGAACAGATAGGGCCGGCTGCGCGCATCCTCATTGACGCTGACCACCAGGGTCTTGCCGTCATCGGAGAGCGAGGCGCTTGCCACGTCCCATTTGGGCGCGAAGACCGTGGCGCGCGTGCCGGTCGCAAGATCGATCCGCGCCAGCCCGGCAAACTCGCCGCCATTGTCGGTGGTGTAATAGAGCGTCGCACCAGTCGTCGCGAAGGTCTGCGGTTCGCTCGAAACGGGCGTCGTGCCGGCGGTGACCTCGCTCAGCGCCTTGGCGGTGCGGTCATAGACATAGGTGCGCTTGTTGGCGTTGTCGTGGATCCGGCTCATCGCGACATAGCGCCGGTCCGCGCTCACTGCGCGGATCTGGTATGCCTTGTCGTTCTGGAACAGCAGAGTCCTGGCGTATCCATCGGCCGCGATTTCGTAGAGGTCGAAATAGCGCGGGTCGCGTTCGTTGGTCTGGACGAAGAAGGATTTGCCGTCCTTCGCCCATTCGACGAAGCGCGCGACATGCCTGGTGCCGGGCGTGACGTCGCGGACCTGCCCGTCGACTTCGCGGACATAGATATGGGCGAGCTCGTTGCCGCCCTGGTCGCTCGAATAGAGGATGCGCTCGTCGTGCGGGAAATAGCCGATCGAGCTGACCGTCTCCTTCGTTGAATCGGTGAGCTGCTTGATCGGACCGCCATCGACCGGAACGACATAGAGATTGGCGATCCCGGTCCGGTTGCTGGTCGTCAGCAATTTCCTGTTGTCGGGCGACAGCGATGCGCCGCCGAAACTGTCGCCGCCCATCAATTGCTCGATGGTGTAGCGTTTGGCCGGCGGCGCGTCGGCCGCCGCCGTGGGAGAGGCCAGGCACAGGGTCAGTGCCAGACATCCGATTGCCCTGTACAAATGCCGTCTCCCACGCACGCCGATCATCGATCTTGCCTCAGAGTCCGGCCGTCACGCTGAACAGGAAGCGTCGCCCGATCAGGTCATAGGTACCGAAGCTTCGCGAAAACACCTGTGACTGGCTCGGCTTGCGATCGAACAGATTGTTGACGACGAGCTGGAGCGAGAAGCGGTCGTTGACCCGCACGCCAAGGGTCGAATTGAACCGCCAATAGGACCCGATCAGATTGTCTTTGTCGGCGATCGTGGCCGATGTCGCCAGAATGTCGTTCTTGACCGGCCCGGTATAGAGCGCCTGCAACAGCAGATCGAGCGCCGCGCCCTGATAACCGAGATTGAACTGACCCGACCATTTGGGCAGTCCGACACTGCCGACCGAATTGGAGACCGGCGCACTATCGGTGATCCGGGATTCGAACTTGCTGTTGTGGAACATCTTGGCGCCGAGCTTGATCCGGCCCTGCTTCTCCAGCGCGGTCATGCCGAAACCATATTCCGCGGCAAAGATCAGGCCGGCGAATTTGAGCCCGGCGGTATTGATGTATCCACTGCGATAGCCGTTTGCGATGTCACCGACCGACCGGGTCGGATTGGCCGTGCCGGGCCCGACCTCGGCCGCGGTAAGGCGGCGAAATTGTCCGCAACCGGCAGCGTTCGGGAAATCATTGCTGTCGTAACAGGCACCCAGCACCTGCTGGATCCCCAGGCTTTCGATGCCGCCGGTCAAGTGGATTTGCGTCCAATCCGCCGAGACCCGGAAACCGGGGATCAGCCTGGGCTGATAAACAATGCCCGCCGACCAGGAGCGCGCCTTTTCATTGTCGAGGTTCGGGTTGCCGGACACCGTTCCGATCGGCGAGAGCCCGGCAGTGGTCGGATTGAAGTTCGCCGGGCTGGAAATGCCCAGCGCGCTCAGTGCCGCAGTGCAATTGGCGGTGCGCGCCGCCGGATTGTCGCCGCGCTGGTAATTGGCGGGCGAACAAGGGTCGCTGATCGACCCGCGCGTCGGCGATGCACCGGAGAAGAGTTCGGTGACCGCCGGAGCGCGGATCGCACGCGCATAGGTGCCGCGCAACATCAGGCCATCGAATATCCCCGGCAGGCGCGGCGCGAAACGCCCGCCCGCCGCCCAGGTCACATCGCCACCGGCAATCGAATTGTGGACATAGCGCACCGAGCCGTCGGCACTGAGATTCTTGATGACCGGGATGTCCTGCGATTCCGACACGAGCGGGACCGACAATTCGCCGTACAGCTCCTTGGTGTTGAAGCTTCCCTTGTCGGGTGAATAGGGGCTGGCGAGGTCGAGGCCGAGCAGGCTCGCGCCCGACCTGAGGACTCGATCGACCCTGAAGTCGCCCATTTCCTTGCGATATTCGGCACCGATGTTGAACTTGATCGGCTCGGGCGAAATGCGGAACGGCATCGCTCCGTTGAAGTTTGCCGTCGCAACGAATTGCTGGTTCAGGCTGACCGCCTTGCCACGATCGAGAACATAGTCCGCCGCCTCGTCGGTAAAGGCGTTTTCGCCAAAGATGTTGAACGGCACGCAGTTTCCGCCGGTCGCGCAAACGATCTTGCCGCTGCCGTCCCTGACCGCATCGACCGCGGCAAGAAAACGGTCCTCGTTGATATAGCTCATCTCGGTGGTCGCGCGGCTCCTGCCGTAATTGACCGAGAGCTCCCACGCCGCCGGTTCGCCAAACAGGCTGGTCTTGCCTTCCAGGCCGGCGACGGCGCGATAGAAATTGACCGTGTTGACGTTCAGGCCGCCGCGATCGAGCAGATCGCTGAAATTGCGCGCCAGCACGAAATCTCCGGTGATGCCGTTGGCGGCCAGCGTGCTGCGCGCTGCGGACGAGATGAAGGGATTGTTGGCCGACACGGTCAGGATCGTGCCGCTGACATAGGGCGAGGTGAACGCCGCGACCTCGCTAAGTTCCTTGCCCTCGCTGCGCGCATAAGAGCCCTCGAACACGAAGCGGATCGACGGCGTCAGGTCATAGTGGCCGATGCCGCTGACGATCGCCCGCTTGGTCGGCGACAACAGGCTGAAATGGTCCGCCATGCGCACGCCATCGCCGCCGTCGAACAGGGCGCCGCGGACGTTCGTTCCCGGAACATAGGCGCGAAGGTCGCCGCCCTGGAACTGGAGCGACCGGCCCGAGCTGTCGCGAATGAAATCAAAAGTATTGGGGTCGAACGGCAGTCCGCCCTCGGTGAAATAGCCATAGACCAGATCATTGGTGACCTTGTTGGATGGCGTCGATCCCGGCTGCGGCACCAGAAAACGAAGGCCGGCCCGCTTGCTGAGTACCATGCCCTTCTGCTCATGATATTCGCCGCTGATCGCGATATTGCCGCGGCCTTCGTCGAAATTGATGCCGGCCAGGCCGCGGATCGAATAGCCCGGCGCATCGCCCCGCTCGCTGATACCGTATTGGCCGGTTACGCTGAGCCCCTGATATTTGTCCTTCAGGATGATGTTGACGGTGCCCGCGATCGCGTCGGATCCATAGATCGGAGCGCCGCCGATCGCGATCGTCTCGACCCGTTCGATCAGCCCGACCGGAATGACGTTGAGATCGACCTGTTGCCCCGGCGACGCCGCATTGCCGCTGCCCGAGATCGAGTTGGACGAGACCGCGCGGCGCCCGTTGATCAGCGCCAATGTGCGTTGCGACCCGAGGCCGAGGAAATCGACGAAGCTCTGCCCCGCGTTGAACGTGCCTTGCGACGCGCCGGTCGGATTGACGCCCGAGGCAACGAAGCCCGGCGTATCGTCGAATACCTGCGCGACATTGGTATAGCCGCGTTGTGCGATCACTTCGGCATCGGTGACGATGGTCGCTTCGAGCGTGTCGAAGCCGGGTCGCCGGATGCGCGACCCTGTCACCACAATGTCCTCGGCCAGCGGATCCGGCTGAACCTCGGCCTGCCCCACCACCGTCGCGCGGCGGATGGTCACGATGCCGTCCTGTCCTGCGACGACCTCCAGCCCATGGCCCGCAAGCATGCGGTGCAGCGCGTCGATCGGGGAATAGTCGCCATCGATCGGGTTGGTGCGCACGCCGCGCAGATCGGCGTCGGGCGCCAGTACCTGCAGCCCCGATTGCTGCGCCACATTCTGTACCGCGTCGCCGGCGTCGCTCGCCGGAATCCGGAAATGCTGCTTGGCCTGCGCATATGCCGCGCTCGATGCGAAGCTGAGCATTGCCGCGCCCGCCAACAACATCGTCCTGGTTACGATTCGAGCCCCTTGCCGCTTTGCCACTGAATGTCTCCCGCCCCATGACCTGTATCGGCCTCAAGGCAAGAGAGCGGCGGCGGCGCGAAATCCGCTATTAATGCGACGGCGAATTTTGTTCCCGCGACAGAATGAACGCCGTGTCGGTCTCGACCACCTCGCCATTGAAGGCGGCCGCGGCCCCCGGGCGAAGGCGCCCGCATCGCCGACATTGAATACACCCATGAATTCGGCGCGGCCGAGCGACGGGTCGTTGATCACCACCGGCTTGGCGGCATAGCGATTGACCTCGGCAGCGGCGGTGGCCAGCATCTGGCCACGGAACACCAGCTGGCCCTTGCGCCAGGCGAGCCGCCGGTTGACTTCACGTGCGTCGAGCCCGACGCGGCGCGTGCCCGTCGCGGCGGCGACGAATTGCTCGTCACGACTCAGCCGATGCTGGCGCGGCTGCCCGCTTTCCTTTTCGGTCACCTCGACGACGCCCTGTGCGACCGTGACCGAAACACCGCCGGCATCCTGGATGCCGACCGCGAAGTCGGTACCGACCGCGCGCACCGCCACATCATCGGCCTGGACGATGAACGGGCGCGCGCGATCGTGCGCGACCTGGAACGATGCTTCACCACGCCGGAGCAGGATGCGGCGCTCCTTGTCCGCGAAACGGACCTGGACCACGGTGTCGCCGTTGAGGAACAGTTTCGAGCCGTCATCGAGCGCCACCTCGCGAACCTCGCCGCGCGCGGTCGCGATCCGGCCGCCGAGCCGGTCCTGCGCGGCCAGGCCGCCACCGATCGCGAGCAGCACCGATGCAGCCAACGCCATGCGCCGCCACGGCCAGTGCCGCGCCTGCGGCACCGGCTCGATCTCACGCCCGGCATCGAGTGCGGCCACGCGATCCATATCGACCCACACTGCCTGCGCGCGGACATAGGCGCCAAGATGCCTGCTGTTTTCGGAAAGCCAGCTGTCGAGTCGCTGCTGCTCTACGTCGGAAAGCGGTCCTTCGGCAGAACGGACGACCCAGGTCGCGGCGAGTGACTCGACGTCATCCGAGTCCCCAAAGTCTCCGCTTACCACCGTCATCTTCCTCCGCGCCGACCGCCGGCGCCTTCATTACCTGCATTACGAGCCGCAGCGCTTTTGCAAGATGCTTTTCTACCGTGCTCTCCGCGATGCCCATGCGCTCGGCAATCTCGCGTTGCGACAGTTCCTCGAATTTCTTGAGCTGGAACGCTTGCCGGCATTTGGGCGGCAGGGTCGCGATCGCGGCCATGACCCGCTCCACTTCCTGTTCGCCGCTCAGCCGGCGATGCGCGCCGATCTCATCATCGACGATGTTCAGGGATTCCAAATCCGCCACCAGCTCGATCGAAACGATGCGCGAGCGGCGGACATGTTCGCCGACAATGTGGCGCGCCGTGACGAACAGATAGGCGCGCCCATTGCCGATCCGTTCGATATCGGCCGCCCAGATCCGCGCATAGGCCTCCTGCACCACCTCATCGAGTTCGCATGAACTCAGTCCGCGGATCCGCCCGAACAGCCAGCGACGCACATCGGCCTCGTGCGGCAGCACTTCGCGCGCAAACCAGAGAAGCCGGGCCTGATGTTCCATGACGCAATGGCAACAGTAATCTGACGCTACGTCAAGCTAAATGTCACGACCGCGTCACAAAAGGATGATACCACCAAGATATTGCAAAGACACGAAAAAACTACCGAAGGACTGTCGTCTCCGATTGCATTGGCATCGTGGCAAACGCCACGGCCCGGACGGCATCGCGCTACTGCGTGATCCGCTTCACGATCTTGCCATCCGCGCCGAGAAATTCGATCACCGGCTGCCCGTCGGCGCCGACCTTCATCACCAGCCGGGGCCGGCCCTGCTTGTCCGCCAGCCGGACGATCGCGTCGTCGAGCTGCTTGCCGGCGAAGAAGCGTTCCTCGCCGACGCCACCATTGGCCTTGGCATGAGCGAGCATCTCGGCGCGTATCTTGTCCTTTTCCGCATCGGTCGACGCACGCGACGCACGATCGCTCATTTCCATCAGCGGCTGGATCGATGCATCGGGACGATCCCAGACACGCAGGCCAGCGGTGCGTTGCTTGTCGTTTTCCGCATAGACCATGCCCACGGTCTGATCCTGCTTATACTGGTCGAACAGGATGCTCGCGCTCGCCGATTGATGGCCCTCGGCGCTGCGGCTGCCAAAGCCCATGCCGCCGACCTCATCACCTTCATCGTTGAAGAACAGCATCCCGCCCTGCTTGCGATTGTGATGCTTGTACTCCTTGCCGCCCATGAACAGGCCCGGGAAGCGCGGCGTGTTGGAGATCACCAACCGGTATTTGCCGTTCGGTTCGACGATGTTGATGCGCGCCGCGTTGATCGTGCCGAAGCTGGCGTCGGGCGGACCCGAGGTCGCGATCGCCCACCCCGCCGGCAGCAACGCACCGACTCCAACCGCAACGCCGAACGCGAGCGGCAATTTCCAGCCTGGCCGTTTCATCGCCCGTCCTCCCTCAGTAGTTCCACTCGGTCAGCGGCGCTCCCGCCGGTGCGGTCTTGCGCACATGTGCGGCCATTTCGCGGATTACGCCGGCCCAGTCGGTGTGGTGCCAGTTATGGCCTTTTTTCGGCCGGCCATATTCGAAGCGGATCGGATAATCGGCTCCGGCGACCTGCGCGACCATCTCCTGGAATTTATAGACGCCCAGGTTGAGGAAAAAATCATCCTGCTCGCCGGCGAAGAAATTCATCCGACCGGCAAGTTTCGGCCCCAGGGTCGCCCAGTTGGTCCGCGCATAATCAGTCAGGTCATACCCGTTCCTGCGCGAATATTCGGCAACCTCATGATCGATCACGCCAGTCAACGGATCGAACAGCGGCACCGGATAGCCATCCTTGCCGACCGGGCCATAGGTCGATTGCCAGATCGCCAGCTGGTAATAGCCGCGCCCCTTCGACCCCAGCATCGCCTCGAGCTTGGACAGGTCGCGGACCGACAATCCCGGCTGCCCCTCGCGCGTCCGGCGGAACGGGCGATCGGTCACCTGCCAGTCGTTGAACCGAAACTCGAACATGTTCACGTCCTTGTAGACGTCGGTCAGCTGGTAGCGCGAAAAGTCGATCGGATCGGGATTGAAGACCCATGCGCCGCCGAACTTGTCGGGATAGTGGAGCAACAACGCGAGCGATTCCCAACCGCCGGTCGAGGCCCCTTCGGTGATGCGGCCATAGGGCTGGTCGATCAGCCGGAACTTCTTTTCCAGATACGGCATCAATTCCTTGGTGATGGCGTCGCCCCATGGCCCGTTATTGGCCGAATTGAGGACGTAGGATTCGAAGAAATAGGGGCTGAACTGTTCGAGGGTGATCGCGACGAAGCGCGGCAGGTCACCCTGCCATTCCTGTGAGAATTGATAGCCGGTCTTGAGACCGCCATCGGCGGCTCCCGCGCGGGCGCGTTCCGTATCCGTGGCGGGATCGGTATCGAAACCGAACGGCACATCGCCATGGCTCAACGCATAGACGGTGGGATAGCGCGCATCGGGATGCTCATCGAATCCCTTGGGCAACAGCACCGTCGCGCCGATCGTCATCGGGATGCCCCAGAAATCGGACAGGATCTTGCTCTTGATGCGGACATGCTTGAGCCAGGGCGTGTCGACGAACGGCTCGGGCGGTGGAATCGTCTCGGTCAGCGAAAGCGCGATCGGCGTCGGCGATGTCGGGGCGACCTTCACCTTGATTGGCTTGCTGTAGAGATTCCCGCCGCTCATGAACGCCGGCGCCCGTTGCGGGTTCGGCGACGGCACCCAAATGGTATGCCCGTCCGAGCGCTTCGCCAGAACATAACGGATCAGCACCGCCTGAATGTTGTAATCGCCAGGCGGCAGCCGCTTCAGGTCGATCGGATAGCCAATCGACTCCTGCCCGACGGTGATGCTCCCGCCGGGCTTGAGCGCATCCACATCGACCCCGAACGATGGCGGTCCGTTCATGCCGATCACCAGCCGCGGTTCGGCCGTATCGGAACTGGCCGCGACGACAATCAGCCGCCCGGTAACCGGGCCGGTCTTGGCATCGCCGGGCAAGGTCACGGAAAATCTGACCTGGGCCAGCGCCGGCATGGCGAGCGTCAGTGCGATGCAGGCGAGGAAAGCGCGCAACCCCAGCTTGATCCCGTTCCGTCCGCCCATCTGTCCGCTCCCCAATAAAAACCCGGTTCCCGCAGGCGATGATGGTCGGCGCGGCATTTTCCGCCAGTCAGTCCGGCTGCCACGCCGCATCGGCCAGGCGCGCCCGGAAGCCCGCAGCGACCGCCAGCCCGGCGACCTCGGCCAGGCGGGCGAGAAAGGCCTCGGTGGTGGTCGGCGGATCGCTGCGGGCCAGAATCCGGTCGAGCGCGGGGCGGCCGATCTTTGCTTCGAGCGCGAACAGCAACACCGGCCCTTTCTGGTAAAGCGCAGCGCCGCTTGGCCGTTTGTCGCCAAGCAGCGGTCCGGCCTTCGCGGCCACCTCGCGCTTGCGGTCGAGCATCGCGTCGCGTTCGGCGATGCCGAGCGTTGCCTCGACATAACGCAGGCCGAAATATTCCGCGACCGACTCCGACATCCAGTAATTGGCGAACACCACATCGGGGGTCGAGCCCCAGGCATGGCGAAATTCATGCGCCACGAAACGCGCGGGGCTGGCGGCGTCGAACGGCGGCGTCGGGGCACCGGGATCGCGGAAGGTCGGCATCACCACCAGCCCGCGCCGCGCATAGCCGGCACCACTGCCGCGCGGTACGACGATCATCCGCACCGGCCCCACCTGCGGCGCGCCGAACCGTTTGCGATAGAAGGCAGCAGCGCCGAACGCATTCTCGCGCAGCTTCGCGACCAGCGGGTCATCCGGAATCGCGGTATAGAATTCGACATCGGGCGCCGTGATCCGCTTCAGGCCGACCGCGCCAACCAGCATCAGGTCGCTATCCGAGATCACGCGATGGATGCGCAGCCGATCACCGCTGCGCGTCAGCTGTCCTTGAGACATCACCACCAGAGCGGTCGGCAGTCCGGAAATGTCGGCATCGATCGAGAACGCCATGCCCAGATCCTGACGCACCGGCAGCCACATCGTGTCGATGCCAAGCTCGATCCGGTCGGCCGATAGTGACGGTGATCTCTCCCCGGCTTCATCGATCGGCCCGTGATAGGCGATCGTCACCCGACACGCCGTCCGCACCGCCTCACCCGATCGGATCGCAATGCGCTGAAGATGGGGAAGTGGCGTACCGGTCGGCGCGAGCTCGGGACGCGCGCCGCAATCGGTCGACGTCTCGGTCAGCGTAAAGCGCTCCCCCAGCACGAAAGCGGTTTCCCCGCCTGCGGCCGGCAATGTAATGATCGCCTTTGCCGTAAGGGTGCCGCGCTTCACGTCGAACCGCGCGGAAAATTGATAGTGCGGCGTGGATGACCCCGCCGCCGCGGCGCGCATCGGAACCACGGCAAGGAACAGCAGCGTCAGCAGAATCGACGCACACCGTGCCGCGGAGCCGATCGATGGAATCATCTCAACCGCGCGCCCGGGGACGTTCGGGATCGACGATCCACTCGCTCCACGAGCCGGGATAGAGCCGCGCGCCGCGTAGCCCCGCCGCCTCCATCGCCAACGCATTATGGCAGGCAGTCACACCCGACCCGCATTGCAGGATGACGCCGGCCGGAGCCGTGCCGTCCAGCGTCGATGCGAATTCATCGGCCAAGATGGCAGGCGGCTTGAACCGGCCGTCCGCCGCAAGATTATCGCCATAGAAACGGTTGGCCGCGCCCGGGATACGTCCGGAAATCGGATCGAGCGGGTTGGCTTCGCCGCGGAACCTGCTGGCAGTGCGGGCATCGAGAACAAGCGCATCGGGGGCTCCGATGCTCGCCAGAACTTCGGCGGCATCGACCGTCATTCGCTGGTTTGGCTCGACTGTTTCGAAATCTCCGATCGACAGCTCGGGAAGTTCCCCCTGTTCGAACGGCAGGCCGGCCTCTGCCCATGCCTTGCGACCGCCATCGAGCACCGCCACCGCGGAATGGCCAAGCCAGCGCAACAGCCACCAGGCGCGCGCCGCAAATGGCCCGCCGGACGCATCATAAGTCACCACCTGATCGCCTTGGCTCAATCCCAGACGCCGCAAGGTTGCGGCCAGCACTTGCGCATCGGGCAACGGATGCCGGCCGTTACGGCCGTCGGACAAGCTCGACAGGTCGTACTCAAGATGGAGGTATCGGGCACCCGGGATATGACCAGCGAGATACTCTTCCAGTCCGGCACCGGCATCCGCCAGGCTGAAGCTGCAATCGACGATCACCAGGCCCGATCCGCCCGGCCAGTTGGCCAGATCCTCGACGCTGATCAGGCAAGTGTACGTCATGGGATTCCTTCCGTGCGACCATGGAAGCGCCACCGGTCGCTGTCACGCTCGAGCGACCGGATGCGCAGCGACTATGATGCGCACGCCGCCATATTCCGCCATCGGTCGCGCGCGCCCCTGAAACCTCTTAACGACCCGATCGTTCACCGGCTCCAGCGGCTCGGAGCCGATGGTCGATGATGGAGAATGATGATGAGTGCAGATTTCGAGTCCTTCTTCGACCGTCGGACAAAGGCGGCCCACGCCTATGTCAATGGTGACGCCGCGCCGTTGCAGACACTGCTCACGCCCAACGAAACCGCCAGCTTCCACAGTCCGGGCGGCGACAGCGTCACCGGCCCGAAACCAGTCGCGGACCGCTATGTCGAGGATGCGAAGCGCTTTGCACCGGGCAGCAGATCGCAGCTGGAAATCCTGCAAAAAGCGGCCGGAGACCTCGCCTTCTGGACGGGGTTTCAGAATGCCAGCATGTGCCTGGCAGGCAAGGACGAACCGGTCGACATGCGCATCCGGGTCACGGAAGTGTTTCGCCGCGAGGCCGGCGAATGGAAGATGGTCCACCGCCATGCGGACATGGCCGGGAAGGGCGCGAAATGACCGAGGTCGCGTCATCAACAGCAGACTGGTTGCGGCTGGCGCAAGACCGCGACACAATCCCGGCCATGAGCCAGTCGATGGAAACACTTCGGCGAATTGCACGCGCGTCTTCGGTTTTCCGCTTCCGGCCGCGGCGGTGATCCACACGCGCTACATCGTCGTCGCACTGCTGGCTGTTCTGGGGGCTGGCGCAGCGCTGGTCTATGATACCGTGCGACCGCGGGTACATCCCATCAAGGTCGCTGACCAACACAAGATGGTCGAACACCAGAACAAGCTGCGGGCGGCACGCGCCATGACCGCTGCGGCGCAAACCGAAGCCCGTCCGACCGACCCGTTCGGTACCGCCGATGTCATCGACGGAGACACGCTGGTCATTGGCAAGGTGACGGTTGATCTCTGGACCATCGATGCGCCCGAACTCGAACAATATTGCGTCCGCGGCAGCGAGCGCTGGCCCTGCGGCCGGGACTCCCGCGATCATCTGCAGAGCCTCGTCAAAGGCCGGCAGATTGCCTGTCGCCCGGAAGGGCCGCCCGAGCCGGATGGGCGGTTTGTCGGCCTTTGCTTCGTCCGGGACACGCCGTGCGGACCAGACGGTGCGTGCGAATCCGATCTCACATCACTCAACCTCGCAATGGTCGAGCAAGGCGCGGCCATGGATGTCGAAGGTCAATATATGGATGCTCAGGATGACGCCCGGGGCCGGAAAATCGGCATCTGGCGCGGCCGCCTCGACCCGCCCAAACAATGGCGCGAGAAGCATGACGCAACGCACTGAGCGCGTTTGATGCCATGCGGTCGGCGGCATCGGCGGTGGCCGATCCGCCTTCTTCGTCTATCCCGACGATGACGTGGCGGTGATCGTGATGACCAAACTGGTCGGTGCCAACCCGCAGAACATGACAGATATCATCGCCGGACATTACCTGCTTTCCACACATGGAGCGCGACGATCCGGACCTGGGCCGGATAGGCCGGCACACTCCGATACACTCCCTCAATCCATCCCGGCAGACGCGAGCGACAATAGTTTCTTTACCGCGATCCCCCCCGGGCCGAAAATCCTGCGTCATCACACATGACGGGCCGGTCACGGCCTCGGCAAAAAGGGGAGAGTCAACGAACTCATCCCCGCCAGACAGGGAGGGGGTTTTTGATGAAGTTTCGCGCCGCGCGTATCAATCGATTTCTGCTGGGCGGTATCGCCACGGCCTGCCTGCTGACCCTGCCCGATATGGCTCAGGCACAATCTGCGCCGAGTTTTCGTATCGCCCCGCAATCGCTGGACAGCGCGTTGCGCGATTTCGGACTGCAGAGCGGAGTCACGATCCTCGCCGATGCGACGATCACCAACGGGAAGAAGACGGGGGGCTATACGGGAAAGTCGGACGCCGAGACCGCGCTTCGCTCACTCCTCTTGGGGACGGGACTGCGCTACACCCGCAATGGCAATGTCTTCGTCATCACCCCGGTGGGAAACGACGGGCAGTCGACCGCGACCAGCGATAGCGCGAACGACGATGGCGGCGACATCATCGTGACGGCACAGAAGCGCGAGGAAAGTATCCAGGACGTGCCGATCGCCGTCTCGGCCTTTTCGAACAAGGCGCTCGACGAACTCAAGATCGAGGGCGGGTCGGAACTGCTGCGGGCGGTGCCCAATGTCACCTTCTCGAAGACGAATTTCGCCAGCTATAATTTCTCCATCCGCGGTGTCGGCACCAAGGCGCTTTCGGTGTCGACCGACCCGGCGGTGGCGATCAGTTTCAACAACACGCCGCTGTTACGCAACAGATTGTTCGAGCAGGAATATTTTGACGTCGAACGAGTCGAGGTGCTGCGCGGCCCGCAGGGCACGCTCTATGGTCGCAACGCGACTGGCGGCGTGGTCAACATGATCACCAACAAGCCGAAATTCGACACCTTCGAAGGCTCGTTGAAGGCCGAAGTGGGCAATTACGACACTCGCCGCATGAGCGGGATGATCAACGTGCCGCTGGGGGATACCATCGCGATCCGCGCGGCGGGAGCGCTGACCCAGCGCGACGGCTTCGACTATAACAGCGTGACCGACAAGCGGGTGAACGGCCGCGACCTGTGGTCGACCCGGGTCAGCGCAGGGTGGGAACCGAGCAGCAGCTTCAAGGCCAATTTCATCTGGGAACATTTCAACGAGAAGGACGATCGCTCGCGTACCGGCAAGCAGCTCTGCCATACCGACCCGGGGCCGAGCATGATCGGCGGGCGCGACATTTCCGCCGACCTTCTTACCCGCGGCATCCTCAGTCAAAGCTGCAAGCCCGGATCACTCTACGATGATGGCGCATTCGGCGTGCCCAAGGGGTTCAGCCTGCCCTATATCAACGCCGCCACGGCCATGCTGCAGTTCGGCTATCTCCCCGCGCCACCGGGCCAATTTCCCGATTCCACCAACCCGATCACGATGATCGACCCGACGCGCGATCCCTATGCCGGACTGACACAATCACGGAACCTGCGCGAGATCGCCACTGCCTATGACCCCACTTTTCGTGCCCGGAACGACGTGTACCAGCTCAATCTGGAGGTCGATGTCCAATCCGATCTCAGATTCTTTTCGCAAACCGCCTACAGCAAGGATTTCTACTACTCGACCCAGGATTATAATCGATTCAACTCAGGGCCAGTGTTCAGGAGCTCGTCGGGTCTCGTCGACTTCTTCAACAACCCGCTGCCCACAGGAGGGATCGCGCCGGGTGGAGTCTATAATGATCCCCAGCTCGGACCATCGCGCAGCATCCTGGCAGTCGACATGGTCAAGTCGCGCAGCTCGCAATGGTCGCAGGAATTTCGCCTGCAGTCTTCATTTGCCGGCCCGGTTAATTTCAGCGTCGGCGCCAATTATCTTCACTTCAAGATCGACGAAGACTATTATGTATTCAGCAATCTCTTTTCCGCATTGGCCCAGGGACTGTTCGGGAACGGTAATTATGGCGGGGTCGTACTGGATTGCACCAATCCCCCCAACCAGCCGGGCTGCGTCTATGTCGACCCCAACCCGCTGAACAAGATCAACGGCCAGGGGCATAATTATTTTCGCAGCCGCAATCTTTCCAAAACCCGCTCGCTCGCGGCGTTCGGCGAGCTCTACTGGCAAGCAACGGACGACCTGAAGCTCACCGCCGGTCTGCGCTACACCGACGACCGGAAGACATCGACCCCGATCAAGACCCAGTTGCTCCTCGCACCCGGTTTCGGCGGTAGCGGCGTTATCGGGATCGGCTTTCGCAATTCGCCCGATATCGTCCAGCACTGGGGTCGGGTCACGGGACGGCTTGTGCTCGACTGGCAACCCAAGCTCGCCTTCACCGACGAAACATTGGTCTACACCTCCTATTCACGAGGCTATAAGGGCGGCGGCGCCAATCCGCCGAGCATCGATGGCGATCCCACGGCACTTTCCTTCGCCCCTTTGCCTGAGACCTTCAAACCCGAAAGTGTCAACGCGTTCGAGATCGGGATGAAGAACACATTGGCGGGCGGCAAACTGACGCTCAATGCCAATGCCTTCTTCTACAATTACCGCAATTATCAGGTGTCACAGATCGTTGACCGGATCGCGCTCAACGAGAATTACAACGCCAATATCTGGGGGGCCGAATTGGAGGCGAGCTGGCGGCCGGTGCCCGCGTTCCGCATCAACGCCAATCTGGGATATCTCGGCACGCGGATCGGCAAGGGAATGCGTTCAATCGACGTCATGAACCGGACTCAGGATAATCCGGACTGGGTATTGGTGAAACCATGGCTTCAGCTGGCATCGAATTGCGTTGCACCAAAAGCCGTGGTCGAAAAGATCGTCACCAGCCCGTTCTATACCGACCAATCGGCCCTGGCCTATCTCACGCCGCTCTGCGGCGGATCCTATATCGGCGATTATCGACCCGGCAGCTTTTATTCGCAGATCTTCGGCGTCACCTATGATCCCCTGGTCGATGGCCCCAATGCCGGCAAGGGTTTCTATGCCGATCTGGGTGGGAACGAACTGCCCAACTCGCCGCACTGGACCTTCAATGTCGGCGCGCAATACACCATTCCGTTCGACAGCTGGGCGGTAACACTGCGCAGTGATTATTACCGTCAGTCGAGCAGTTGGGCACGCGCCTATAATAGCTCGATCGACCGGCTGAAGGCGTGGGACAACACCAATTTGTCACTGACGCTGGAACGGCCGGAATCAAACCTGGCGATCCAGTTCTACGTCAAGAACGTGTTCAACGACGCGCCGATCACCGACGCATTCATCAACAGCGATGACAGCGGCCTCACGACCAATGTCTTCACACTAGACCCGCGCATCATCGGCTTCAACGTGACGAAGAAATTCTGAACCGCAACCCGTCTGCTGCGCCCTGTGGCTCAGCACAGGGTGAATGTTTTGATGAATACCAGCCGTCTCCTCTCCGCGGCTGGCATTTGACCGGCCGTCGGCACATGCCGGCGGCCGGTTTTTTTTGCTGCACCGCCTTTGGTCACGGTCAGAGTCAGATGCTGAAGTTAGACCAACTCGCGTTGCCGCTGGCTCATCTTCCACTTGCCTCCCCGGCGAAGGCCGGGGCCAGTTGGCAAGCATTTGTTGGCCTGGCGCTTCGCCTTGTCACTTCGGCCTTCTCGACTGGCCCCGGCCTGCGCTGGAGAAGCAGTAAAGGTGGGTCAGCAGCAACACAGCTTGGTATTAGACCCCATAAAATATCTTCAGCGTCATCGGATCAAATTCTGGTTTTAGATATTAGATGGCAGACCATTTATCCAAGTAGATTCTTTGAGATTTTGCCCGTTGGTTCAAAGAACGTTATTCAATCTTCTTCATTCTATTTAAATAGAAACACCATTCAAGAATTATAAGTTCAAAATATGTGAAGTACAGAACCAAAGAACGCCAAGTAAATTGGCGGGAAATATGATGATCTTCGCCTCAATATAGCACCAAAACGGATACTTTTCTGCGAATTGCACCCCCCTGTTCGCGGAATATTGCGTCAAAGGCCATGGGAGGACACTCTTCCCTAAATCGCGGCTGCGCCGCATATAATGAGGATGACACCATGAACAGGATCCTGTTAACCTGCATTGGAACACTCGCCACGGTCGGCATGACGGGTACGGCTTTCGCTGCTCCGCGCGTTGGCCCTCCCAGCACGCCCTTCACCGCAGTGGGGCCGGCTCAGCTGACCAACCCCCCGCTGGTCTTGAATTGCACCTTTACCCTCAACGGTAACACCGGCCCGGCGCTGCCGACACCGCCGCTCCCGGCAGGTGCGGCCGGCGGTACGATTACCGGCGGCACCAACACCGGCCCAGGCCTCTGCCCGGCAGTCACCGTCGATGCCGCTACCTTCACCGTCACATCGGCGACCGCTACTGGCGGGACGGGTAACGTGAACGGCCTGGTGGTGAGACTGGCCGGTACCCCCGTCTGCACCGCTACGGGGCCGGTGTCCTTCACCTTCGCAAACAATGGCGCCGCGCCCTCGACGATCGGGTTCTCCGGCCCCATTCCCGGCACGACCTGCAGCGTTATCACCAACCTGACGATAACGAGCGCACCGGACATCAACGCATTCCCATAAGCCTTTCAGGGCTTGCGCCCTGAAAATATCCTGACGCTCCGGCTATGATATCCCCTCGGATCTCAAGGCCGGAGCGTCTTGCTTTTGTCGAGCATCGATCATGACAGACCTGCCCGATCACGCTCTGACCCGGCGCGGGCGCCAAGCGCGGAATCTACCAATCCAGGCTCATGCCGCTGGGCTGCATCACCCTCCCATCATGAGCACCGTCATCTTGGCGAGAGCTGAATTTCCTTGTCAGTGTCGGCCGTTATCCGCGCCAGGCCATTCATCTCCAGCCCCTTGGCCAGGCTGTCGACATCGCCCATCTTGAAGACACCGACGATCCGGGTGTCCGGCACGGCACCCCCGCTGAACACGATCTTCTTGTCCGAATAGCGATTCATCTCCGTGATCACGCTTGAAAGCGGATCACGCAGGAAGGTCAGCCGCCCCTGAAGCCAGCTCGTCTCCTTCGCCATATCGACGCGATCGATCGACCAGTCCTCATCGGCGCGCGCCACGAGCTGAGCGCCGGCCGTCATGTCCGCGCGGTGGCTGGGTCCGCGCGATGCCTTGACCTCATCGACCCGGACCTTGCCTTCGACCAGGGTAACCACGACCTTGTCCTGGTCGATCCGGACGGCAAATTCGGTCCCGACCGCGCGCACATTCTTGCCATTGGCAGAAACGATGAAGGGGCGATTGCGGTCCGGCGCGACGCGGAAAAAAGCCCGGCCGCGCAGCAGCGCGATGGCGCGCTTGCTGCGCATGTCATCGACCCGCATCTCGCTGTCGGCATCGAGTGTGACATGCGATCCATCGGGCAAGGTCACCAGAGTCCGCTCGCCTACCCCGGTTTCAAACGTCTGCGCATATTGCTGCTCGGCCTGTCCGGCGCCGATCCCCAACCCCAACAGGCCGGAATCGATCGCCGCCCACCCGGCGGTCACGGCCAGGAGAAGCGCAGCGGCGGCCACCGCGAGCCGGGGCCACCATGACGGCCGGTCGTAGAACTCGCCATCCTGTTCCAGGGCCGCCATGATCTCCGGATCCTGTGCGACCGATCCCAGGATGGCCCAGTATCGCTCGAGCTCCTCATACGCGTTGCGATGCGCCGGCGCGCGATCGAGCCATGACAGGAAGATGCGCTCGTCGCGCGCGGTCATGTCACCCGAACGCTTGAGGTTGAACCAATAGGTCGCCTCCGATCGCAACGCGTCGTTGTTGGACTGGGCCCCCGCGCTCATGCGTCGCCTCCCATCTCTTGCGAGATGCGGACAATGGCGCGGTGCATCAGTTCCTTGACCGATTCCTTGGAAATACCCATTCGGGCAGCAATGGCCTGATACGTCATGTTCTCGAACCGATGGAACAGGAATGCCGCGCGAGCGCGCGGGGGAAGGTTGAGGATCACCTCGACGGCGCGCGAATATTCCTGCCGCCCGATCACGATCCGCTCGGGCGACATATCGTCCGCCATCTCGGGCGCGTCCTCATACCCTTCATGAAGGGAATGGAATCGGATCTTGCCGCGGCGGTACCGGCTGATCAGCACATTGCGCGCGATCGTGAACAGATAGCGTTCGACATTGTCGATCGGCGCATTCAGCTGGACGGCCTGCAGCCGCATGAAGACATCCTGCACCAGGTCATCGACATCGGCATCATGGGCACGGCGACTGAAGAAACGTCGCAAGCCCGGACCATAGCTCGTCACCCACGCCGCGAGGTCGCGCTCCGGGTCAGGCGAAGGCCTGTTCAAAACAGGGTCCGACATGTTGACCGCCGAACCAATGTCGGACCCGAAACCATCCTGCGCGCTTCCCCTGCCTGGCGGCACGAGACCACCACTCACATGCCCAGACGCCTGATATCGCCAACAGGGGGGACGAGAGGCGAGATTTAAAGGCCTCGGATTCTCCCGGCAGGCTATTGTTGCGGTAAGGAGGTCGCGCATTCTGCCCGGAGAAGCAACCGGCTCGCTCGACGCGCGATAATGGCATCTTCATCTGGTCGCGGCGTTCGTCGGGATATCACGAGCATCGCACGTGCGCTCCGCGAAAACCTGCGCCGAGAGGGAAAAACCGCCTTTTCAACCCTCCCACCACCTTTGCGGGCCAGTTCGTCACGTTACCGGGGCGTCGGGCCGAATGTGTGCTTGACCTTGCCCAAGGACCTCCACACCGCAGGCGCATGCGTACGGCATGCCCGAAAGTTCGGTCGCGCCCTGTTTGAATTGAGACTGTTGACGATGTGGGCTTCCCGATTTCTCAAATTTAATTCTCGCGACATGGCGATTGATCTCGGGACGGTGAACACGCTGGTCTATCTCCGCGACAGGGGCATTGTTCTCAACGAGCCATCGGTGGTGGCGCTCGAAACGATCAATGGCGTGTCCAGGGTCAGGGCGATCGGCACCGACGCCAGGCTGATGCTGGGCAAGACGCCGGAAAATGTCAGGACGATCCGCCCGCTTCGCGATGGCGTGATCGCCGACATCGATGTCGCCGAGCAGATGATCAAGCATTTCATCGACAAGGCGCATGGCGGCCCGAGCAAGATTCCGCGGCGGCCGGAAATCGTGATCTGCGTCCCGTCCAGTTCGACGATGGTCGAACGGCGCGCCATCCGCCAGGCCGCCACCAATGCGGGCGCATCGAAGGTGCTGCTGATCGAAGAACCGATGGCGGCCGCGATCGGCGCCGGCCTGCCGGTCACAGAGCCGGTGGGCGCGATGGTGGTCGATATAGGCGGCGGCACGACCGAAGTCGCCATCCTGTCGTTGCGTGGGCTCGCCTACAGCCTGTCGGTCCGCGTCGGCGGCGACAAGATGGATGAAGCGATCGCCAGCTATACCCGACGCAAATACAGCCTGATGATCGGCGAGGCGACGGCAGAGCGCGTCAAGATCGAGATCGGCAGGGCGTGCAAACCCGCCGAAGGCGTCGGTCCGGTGATGGGCGTTCGGGGTCGCGACCTGGTGGCCGGCGTACCGCGCGAGATCGAGATCAGCCAATTGGAGGTTGCCGAGGCACTCTCCGAACTGGTCGGCCAGATCGTCGAAGCGGTCATGACGGCGCTGGAGAACACGCTGCCGGAACTGGCCGCCGACATTGTCGACCATGGCATTGTCATGACCGGCGGCGGCGCGCTGCTGCGCGGCATCGACGAAGTCCTCGCCCGGGCCACCGGTCTGCCCGTGGTCGTGGCCGACAATGCGCTGATGTGCGTCGCGACCGGCGCCGGTCGCGCCTTGGAGGATCCGGTCTATCGCGGCGTGCTGGCGTCGCAATAGAATTTGCCGGGATAGCCCGACGCGCAAATTGCAGGATCGCGCAACCACGAAAGCTGAGCTAGTCCGGGCCAGATTCACCAACCGGGAGTTTGCCCATGATCCGTTCCTGCGTCGCTGGGTTCGCCGTTCTGCTCCTGTCCGCGACTGCGGCAATCGCCGCGCCGCCCGCCACGCCCGCCGAGCGCGCGGTCGCCACCATCGCGGACAGCGCGGCCTTTGCCAGGGCGCGCGCCACACTCGACGCGCAGCATGACCAGTTCGTCGCGGAGATCATCAAGCTGACGGAGATTCCTGCACCGCCATTCAAGGAAGCAGCGCGCGGGGCCGCCTATGCCGAGATATTCCGGACACTGGGGCTGCGCGACGTCACGATCGACCCGGTCGGCAACGTTATCGGCCTCCGCCCGGGGTCCGATCCGAAGGCGCCGCTGATCGTCATCTCGGCGCATTTGGATACCGTGTTTCCCGAAGGAACGGTGGTGACGGTACGGCGCGAGGGCACGAAGCTCCACGCGCCGGGTATCGGTGACGATACGCGCGGGCTCGGCACGCTGCTCGCCTATATCCGCGCGCTCGATGCGGCCGATATCCGGACTCGCCATTCGATCCTCTTCGTCGGCACAGTCGGCGAAGAGGGCCGCGGCGATCTGCGCGGCGTGCGGCACCTGCTGACCAAGGGCAGCTACAAGGACCGGATCGGCGCGTTCTTCTCGGTCGACGGGAGCGATCCGCAGCGCGTCACCCATGGCGGAGTGGGATCGAAGCGCTACCATGTCGTGTTCAAAGGGCCCGGTGGACACAGTTTTGGCGCATTCGGGATCGTCAATCCGATGGTGGCGATGAGCCAGGCGGTAACCGATCTCTACAAGATCGACCTGCCGGGCACCCCCAAGACCACTTATGCCGCGAGCGTCACGGGCGGGGGCACCTCGGTCAACGCGATCCCCTCCGAAGTGTTCATGGATTTCGACATGCGGTCGGAGGATCCAGCTGCGCTGGCGGATCTGGAAAAGCGCTTCCTCGCCATCGTGAAGACTGCCGCCGAGACCGAAAACAAGACCCGCTCCACCCGGGTCGGCAGCATCACGGTCGACCCGCAGCCGGTCGGCGACCGCCCGGCCGGCAGGACGTCGCGCGACGCAATGCTGGTTCAGACCACGGCCGCGGCGATCAAATCGATCGGCTATGAACCGATCTACGATGCCTCCTCGACCGATTCGAATATCGCCATGAGTCTGGGCATCCCCGCCGTCACGATCGGTTCGGGCGGCCTGGCCGGCCGGGCCCATTCGGCGGACGAATGGATTGACGTCGCCAAGCCGGAAAGCCTGCGCGGGATGACGGTCGGGCTGCTCGCGTTGCTGGCCGCGGCAGAAATGCTCCCGCGCTAGGGTTCAAGCCCAGGGGCGATTCAATAAAGCTGCGGGATACGGCACTGTGACGGTCGGACGGGACGCCAGTCCGGCGCTCTCGTCCTGCTCTTTCACATGGCCGCGAGGCACCGGGCGATCCTCGCCCCTGTTTCGATCGAAGCGGCCCCTGTTACTGCCCCTGTTCCGCCCCTGTTTCATAACAGGGGCGAAGCCAGCCATGTAGCTGAAAACAGACGCATAATCCGGCGGCCGGATCCAACATAACAGGGGCCAGAAAATACAACCCCGAAAACAGGGGATAACAGGGGCGAAGCCCGCAGCTTCGCCCGATCCGCTCGGATCGAGGAAAGCGCTAGCGCGCTGGCGCGGCGGTTTGCACAGGCAGCACTTCGCGCTCGAAGGTGATCGTCTCCATCGTACCGTCCAGCGCGGCGACCGCAGCGGCCGTCAGGTCGTTGCTCAGATTGCCGCCCAGCACCGAATTGCGATCGATCAGCAGGCCGCAGTTCCTTGCCGTATAGACCTTGGCGATCACCGGTTGCAGCGCGGCGGCGAGGCGCGCCATTGCCTTGGCACGGGTCGCATCGATCTCGCGGATGCTGTGCTGCGTCTTGTCCTGCACGGCCTTGAGCTTGGGCGCGAGCGCCTGCTCGCGCGCACGGCGCTGCTCCGGGCTGAGCTTTGCGCCCTCGGCCTGAAGCGCCTGAACCTCCACCTCGACCGGCTTGCGCAGGACATCGACTTCGGCCTGCGCCTGTTCGGCGAGCTGCTGCAGCCGCGCGGTCGCGGCCTTGCCGGCCTTGGCGTTGGCGAAGATCGCCTCGCGCGACAACAGGCAAACGCCGGGCACGGCGGGGCCGCCCAGGCCTTGTTGTCCCGTCGGAGCAGTCGGAGCAGATTGCGCCGCAGCGAGGAGCAGGAGTGCAGCAAGAAGAGGCATCATGATGTTCCTTGGGAGGGGGAATCGGAATGAGCGGATGGCGCCGCAGCCGCGCCGGCCCGCCGGTCGAGCAAGGCCTGGAAACGGTCCAGCGACGCGAAATGGAACTGGATTGCCGCGAGCCAGCCCGTGCGATGCCAGTCGAGGATCGTCGCATCGTCGAGCGCATCGAAGCGATCGCGGTCGACCAGCTTGAAGCCGTCAATGTCGAAGGCACCGCCGCCGGGCAAAGTCACCGTCGCACGACGGTCGACCAGCAGGTCGCGCTCAAGCAGCGCATCGGCAAACCGCCGCGTGACGGCGCAGTCGCGGCGGAACGCTTCGCAAAAGTGCAGCGCCTGGGTGGTGGCGGCGCTGGCCGTATCGCCATCGAACAGCGCGACACCCCGGTCACCGCCACGAACAATGCGCGGCGAAGTGACGTCGATCCCGAGCACGAAGCGGTCGGGCTCCTCGGTTGCGAAGAAGATGAACGGATGGCGGCGGATATAGGCCGGGATATAGGTATCCGCCGCCCAGCGCCCGGACGCGACGAAATCGTTGCTCCGCTCCAGGCCCAGCAAGGCGATGGGCAAACCATCATTGCCGGCAAACAGGATCGGGTAGGAGCGCGAGGCCGCGGCGAACTCGCTCGTCGCCAGCATGATGCTGTTCGCGTCGCGCGCGAACGCCAGATCACCCGGCAGCAAACGCCACGTCCCATGTCTCTCGACCGTAAGCGGCTCGGTCAGTTCGTAGAATTGCGGCGGGAGAGTTGCCTCCGCCACCGGATCGGTTTCGTCGATCGGCGCGACGTCGATGTGCGTCGCCGCTTCCAGAATATCGGTCATGCTTTGTGTCTCGTCGGATAGGGCGGCGAAGCGCGAACGCCCCGCCATTCCCGTCAGCTGGAGCGCGTGCGGCGCAGGATGATGGTCTTGGGCCCGGTGCGCATCGCGGTGATGCCGTGCCGTGCGAGCAGTCGGCTCAGTGCCTGTTCGGGGGTCATCTTGCCGCGCACCGCCGGCGCCTGGCCTTGAGCGAGCGCCGCGTCGTCATACAGGATGCTATACCCCGACGCGCGCCCGACCGCGCGGACCGCGCTGCGAATATCCTGCTCGCCAATGTCGAACGGCATTTCCTGCGCAACCTGACGCAGCTCGGCGACTTTGATCGGAGGTACGGCAGGGGCCGGTGGAGCGGCCGAAGAGACGGTGGTGTCCCCCCTGGGGCAATCGCGCGTCGCGGGATCGCACGCTTCGCCATAGCCGGTCACCCGCACCTCGATCAGCGACGGCGTCTGGTTCATGTTGTTTTCGCGTACCTTCGCCGTCGCCTTGGTGATCGCGGCGATCACGTCGTTCGACTTGGCGGAAAGTTCGCCGGTATCGAGCGAGGTGGGCGGCGCGGCCGGCGTGATCGGCAGGCCGGTCTTCACGCCGGCCACGTCGATATTGTCGGTGCCGAGGATCTGGACCGCGAAGACGTTGAAATTGCCGCTGACCCGGATCCCGGCATCGCCAGCATCGACGATCCCATTGGGTGCGATCAGGTCGACATCGGCCGGCGGCGATCCTTGCTGCGTGGCCAGCGTGCCGATGCCCGCGCCGGTCGGCAGGCCGGCCGGTTCGCGCTCCATCGCCGCCCATTGGCTGAGCGTGTAATTGTAGAATTGCGGGCTGATCGAGGTCTTGGCGCCCTTGCCCGCGGCGATGTCGCCATAGGACGACCAGATCATGATGTTGCCGCCCTTGGTCGTCAGCGTGCGCGATTCATTCAATGTCACGCTGTTGTGCGCGAACAGGTTGATCGCACCGCCATCGGTGGTGACGATGCCCGAGCGCAGCGCATTGCCGCGCGGGCTGGCTTCCGACGGCTGACCGTTCTGGTCCGCTGTCGCGGCCGGATTGGACAGCTTGATCGCGCCGCCCGGCGAGACGATTTCCACCTTGCCGCCGCCGAACGACATCACCCGGCCGGCATAGGTCTCGTAATCGCCGATCCAGCGCGAGTCACCGGCGGCAAGTGCCTGGTCGGCCTTCTTCTCGGCCCCGGGGAACAATGTCGCGATCGCATTATAGCCGCGGAACGTGGTGCCGAGGCGGTCGCTCTTGGGATCATTGGCCTCGCGCCCGGTGGTGCGCAGCTCGAGGAAGAAGATATCGCGATAGAACGGGGTCTTGAAATCGGTCGCAAGCGTCGACCAGTAACTCCAGGCGGTGTCGAGATAGGCGTATTGTTCCGCCTTGGTCTTCAACGGATCGAGTCCCTGGAGACGCCGTACATAATTGACCAGGCCCTCGCGCCCCTCGGGCGTGGCGAATTCGCCCTCCGCCCCGGCAGCGCGGGGATATTCCCGGTCGAACAGATAGGTCGGCAGTTTCTTGCCCAGCGCACCGTCGTCGAGCAGATAATCGGCGATCTTGCCGGTCGTTTCCGGGTTGAGATAGGCGTCCTCGAACGCCTTGTACGATGGCGTCTGGTTGAAGCCGGTGCTGATCGCGATGTCCGCAGCCGCTTCGTCGGGCTTCCAGGCCGAAGGTGGCGCAGGCACCTGATTGGACGGAGTGCTGTCCGAATAGACACCGATCCGGCTGCTGGTGATGCCCAGTTCGTTGCTCGGCATGTAGAATTCGGTGCCAGCCTCGATCTCGAGCCGCCCAGGCCCGGAAAGAGTGATGTGCCCCCGGTTGAGAATGGACTGGGTCGCGTTGTCGTTGATCCCGTAATTGGTATCGAAATACAGCCCCTTGCCGGTACGGACCAGGCTCAGATCGGTGCGATTGTTATGCTGGATCGTGTAGCTCGGAAAATAGACATTCCCGCCGGCTTGTACCCACATTGCCTTGGGCAATGTGATGCCGGCCTGAGTCGATGTGACGACATCCCCGCGCCCGGCATAGATCCGCACCGGGGTCGCGTCCCCCAGATGCAGATCGGGCACGATGGTCTGAGTGAAGAGTTGCCAGCCCGGATAGTTGAGACCGCGGCCCGCGACGAGATAATGCACCCGCTCGACATTGCCGTAACCGGCATTGCTCGGGTTGGATGCGGTGCGCAGCAAGCGCTCCAGCGCCTGGCTCATGATGATGCCCTGGCCACCGCTGCGATAGTTGGGATTGTCCTGCGCACTGTCGGCGAGCATCGGGTTGATCGCGGTCGTGCCATAGCCGATATACACATTGCCGGCGGCCAGCAGTTCGAGATTGCCGCGCGCTGCGGGCGCCAGCATCATCTGGCCCAGCGACGACACATCGCCCGCCGCCGCCACGGCCGTGACCGTAGCCGGACGAAGCTCGTAACCGATCGTGCTCAGCCCGCTTTCGGGCGTTTCGTTGTTGCCGATGAAATAATTCGGCTGCAGGCCACTGCGCTTGGTGAGGATATCGATATTATAGGCGTTGTTCCACATCGTCACATTGCCGCCGGCCGAAAACAGGCTGACGGATGCGTCGGGCGTATAGCTCTGGAAGGCGGCCGCGTTCTGATCGGACTCGCCGTTGTTGATATAGGCTCGACCGATCAGCGGATCCATCACCGCATCGATGTTCAGATCACCGCCGCTCTGCAGCTTGAACTGGCCGGATGAGGTGTAGAGCAAGGCATAGGTCGCATAATCGATCTTCGTGTCTGGCCCGGTATGGATATAGCAATCCTCGCTGCTGCCGCAGCCGATGCCGGGCGCGCTTCGATCGATCACCCGCGCAGTGCCACCGGACAGGAATGCGCCGCCGGCGGTGATGTCGCCGGTACCGTCGCCGACATAATAGACGCCGCCCTTGATGTTGCCCCCGGCGCGCATGCGCAGATTGCCGCCACCGGTGGTCACCAGCGTGCCGACCGGCTCGCCGTTCACCGTATTGCCCGGCAACCGCCCGCTGGTCGGGATGGCGACACCCAGATTGGAGATGTCGCCACCGGCGTCGATCGCGACGTCGCCGCCGCCCAGCGCGCCGATGCCGCCCTGGAACGCGCCAAAATCGACCCACCAGCTGGTTTGCGCATAACCGTCGGCGGTTTGCTCGAACAGGCTGGTGGTCGGATTGAGGCGGAACCGCTGCCGCAACCAGCCCGCGGGTGTCTGCGGTGTCGGGCTGGCGATGATGTTGCCTGCGGCGCGGACCGAGATATCGCCGCCATTGACCGAATACGTCGCACCCGCCGGCGCATAGAAGCCGGCAACCGGCGCCGCATTCTCGCCGGCGGTGTAGATGACCGACGCACGCTCCTTCAGGATCAGGTCGCGGCCGGACGAGACATTGATCCCGCCGGTGCCGGTACGCACCATATAGCCGGTCGAATTATCGCGCTGGGTATATTTCGCCCGGGCAAGAGGGTTGCCCGAGTAGCTCAGCGTGCCGTCCTGCTCCTCGGATTCATACCCGCCACCCCATGAGTAGAAAACCCAGGGCATCGGCCGCCGCGCATAATAGCCGGTATCGACATAATCACCCGTCACCGGGTCCTTCGGGATCGGCTTGCCGGACAATGGGTCGAGATAGGCGCCGGTCACCGGATCCCGGTCAAGCTCGAGAAAGCCGGTATGATAGTTGGATTGATTGGGGTCGCGCAGGAAACGCCCCTGGCTGTCGGTACGATACAGCCGGTTTTCATTGCCATGCGCGGGATCGTAGAAATATTCGATCGTATCAGCCTTGCCGCCGATGATCACCGATCCCTTGCCGGCTGCGAGCTGGCCGGTGGCGAGAACCGCAAGTGAATCCGGGCTGACCAGATTGGCCCCCGCCGTCAGGTTGATGCTCCATGATGCGTTGCCGTCAAGCGCGGCAGTGGTCGACGTATCGACGAAACCATCGCTGAGATTGGCGTTGATCAGCAGGTCACCCTTGGCCCTGAGCGTCAGCACGCCGGCGCTGCCGTCGAAACGCAGGTCGTGCAGGTTCCAGTCCTTGGTCAGTTCCATGTCGCCGTCGCTGCGCAGCTCGATACCCGCAGCAACGCGGGCAAGGCCGCCAAGCCGGGCATTGATCGCGGCGGCGTTCTGCATGAACAGGCCCGCATCGGTGGACACTCGGTCGATCACACCCTGGTCGATCGTACCGATACCGTCATACACGCGATACGCCTCGGCAATGACCGAGCGTGCGCCGGTGATGGTTCCGCCGATCGTTCCGATGGCGAGGTCGTTACCGCGCTGCGGCGCGCGCAACCGGACGACCCGACCGCCAGGCCCGGTGCCGCTGACATCGATCAGCGAGCCGGCCAGCAAGTCGATTTCCCCGCCATTGCGGCCGGCGGTTTCGACGACCACCGATCCGCCCGAGCCGGCAGCAGCATTGGCGCGCGCCAGCAATTGGCCGGTGGGGCCCACGATCACGTCCTCGGCGGCGGACAAGCGGATGCTGCCGCCATTGTCGCCGACCGTGCGAACCGTGCCATTGACCGTGATCGAACCATTATTGGTGATCGCGGCGAACTCTTGCACATTGACCGTGCCGGTAATGTCGAGGTCGCCCTGATTGATCTCGAAGCGCCGGCTCTGCAGGAAACCGCCCGTATCGAGAATGGCGTTCAGCGCTGCGAAATCGGACAGGCTGCGTGTAACCAGGCCGAACGATCCGCTGCGGCTGCCTGCCGCCGCCTTGCCCAGAATGGTGCCGCCCAGGCGCACTTCGCCCAGGCCCGCCGCTGCAGTGAATGTCCCCGCATCGCCACCCGCCCTGGAGCCCGACACGTCGACCTTCGACCCGGCGATCAGGTTGATGTCACCCATATCCGCGGTCAGGCCGACGGTCCCGGCCCCGACGCCGACCGACTTGTCGAACAGTTTCACCGCGTCGCTGGTGACGTCGATCGTCGATCCCGCAGCGAGCACGACATCGCCGCTGCGCGCGCGCAGATTCACGGTGCCGCCGGTCAGCCGGATCTGGCCAGCATGAGTAACCGACGCACCAGTGATGCCGAGCGTCGCACCGAACGTGCTGTAGACTGGCAGCACATTGGCGTTGCTGGCGATATTGACCGCCCCGATCGCATCGAAGAACAGCCGCGATCCGCTGTCGGCGACCAGCCCGCCCGATGTCAGATCGAGCGCACCGGGCACGAACACGGTGCCGTCACCGCGCCCGACGATGCGTTGCGCGGCGTTGACAGTCAGCCGATCGATCCCGGAGAGCCATTTGCTGCCGCCCTCGAAATAGACATTGTCGGCGTTGATGGTCAGCTTGCCCGCCCCGGCGACCGCCTCGGCGGTGCCGCCATTGCTGTTGGCGAGCGTGATGCTCCTGCCGCTCAGCGTCGTTTCGCCCGACCCGTCGATAATGCGGAAGGTCCGCGCGTCGAGCCGCAGCGCATCGGTCGCGCTGAGTGCGGTGTCGCCGTAAATGTCGATGCTGCTATAGCTTTTGAGCGTGATTTCGCTTGCGCGACCCAGCGCGCCGATCGAACCGCCGGCAAACACCAGCCCCCCGGTCCCGATTGGCACTGCGCCCAGCGATACGCGCGACGACGCCGCGCTGATCTGCTTGGCGTCGATCGTCGCGCCAGCACCAAGCGTGGTGTCCTGAGTCGCGTCGAATGCAATCGCGCCGCTGCTCTTCAGGGTAGCGCCATCGGCAATGTCGAGCACGCCGCTTGGGCGTAGCGGTGCCAGGCCGAACTGCGCGCGCTTGGCATTGACCGCGGCGAGCTTCACCGGATCGGCGCGCAGCGCGGCCATCTCGTCGACCGCCTTGGGATCACGCAGGATATCGATCTGCGCGCCGCTGGACAGACGCAGCACCGACCCCTGATCGAGCACGCCGTGCACGAGCACATCGTCTTCCGTCGTCCAGGGTTTGCCCGGGTCGATCAGCTTGGCGATGCCGGGCACGATGCGCAGGTCGCCGGAATTGCCGGTGATGGCACCGCGCGTCTCGATGGTGCTGCCGTCCTTGACCCTGATCGCATCGCTCGAGGCGAAGATCAGTTCGGGTCCGACCAGCTTGGAGCCCTTGTTATCGACGACGATGTCGGTGCCCGACACGACGAGTTCGAGATTGGCCGCGCCCTGGCGGCGCGTTCCGCCGATCAGCAGGCTTTCCGCGCCAAAGGCATTGAGCTTGTCGCTGTCGAGGATGAGATAGCCCGAATAGCCGCTCGTGTCCGTCCCCGCCCCGGCCACCACGATGCGGCTCGAATCGATATCGGCAAAGCCGCCGCGACCGCCCTTGCCCGCCGCCGATTTCAGCGTCGCACCAAGGTTCAACGTCTTGCCCGCGCGGAACACCACGCTGCCGCCGTCAAGCGGGATACGGGGTACGTCGCCGACCGGCCGATTGACGCGCAGCGCCTTTTTCAGAAACGCGGGCGAGGTGAAGAAGGTGTCGGCGAGCGACTCATTATACCCCGACCGGAGCCGCAAGGTCGCGCCCGGCATCACCAGGAAGCCGGTGTTGCGCTGGTCGCGCGCCCCGCTCATGCCGCCGTGCAGGACATATCCGGCCTGGATCGACGACCCGTCGGTCTGGTTCGCGAACTGGCCGAGCTGCATATCCTCGAAACCGGTCCCGCCATGTTTTGCAGTGACCCGGAATGCGCCGGGCAGCAGTGCATATTCGGCCGGGAGCAGGGTGTAGTAACCGGCCTTTAGGCCGCTGCCGCCGGACAGATACACCTTGTCGCCAATGCCGGGGCCATTGCCGGGCGTCGTACCAAGCGGCGCGATATCGCCCTCGAACGACGGCATCACCGCAAAGATCTCGCCCGGCGCCGACACCCATTGGAAATTGGCATCGCGATAGCCGGTCAGCCAGTCCTTGGTGCCGCCGATGCCGGGGACGAATTCGCGCGCATAGAGATTGCCCCCACCCGATACATCAAGCGTCGACCCGGTCTGCATGTCGACCACATCGCCGGTCAGCGTCACGGTCTTGGTCGGCAGCGTGACAAGTTCGAGCCCGCTATACGGGTCGAGCCAGGTGTCACCATTGCTGGTATAGCCATAGGGAATGAGGCGGCCATCGGCGGAGACCGAAGTCAAACTGCCGGCCAGCAATCTGATGGTGCCCGCGCCGGCACTGCCGTCATTGGTTGCGACCAGGTTGAGCGTGCCGAGCGGCGAGCGCAGGATTCCGCCCTGCACGATGCGCGGTGCGGTGAGGGTCAGTTCGGCTGCCGCCTCATAGGGGCTGGCGTTGATCGCATTGCCCGCATCCTGCGGCAGGATGGTCAGTGTATCGCCCGCCTTGATCGCGAACTTGACGCCGGTGCCGGCATAGACTTGATCCGCTTTCAGGGTCAGGTTGCCGCCTGTGATCAGCTGGCCGATCGGATGCTCAAGCGCGGTGACGCTGAAACCGGCGAGGCGGATGTCTCCCCCGCTCGTCAGGCTGGTGTCCGAATAGCCGTAGAAATTCGCATTCTCGACCTGGAGCAGAGTCCCGGCGCTGATCGCGATGTGCGTATTCGCATTGACCGGCGCGACGCCGATTCCCTGCAATGCGATGTCATAGGCGGCCTGATCCACGGTGCCGGTGCGACCGGTGCTGCTGCCCAGCGTGACGATGCCCGCGTCCAGCTTCACATTCGCCCCGACCTGCCCGAAAATCCGGTCGGACTTGATATCGATACGATCGAAGACATAGCTCCCATCGGCCCGTTTTCCGCCAATCGCGACATCACCGACGAACATGACACCAGGCGATGCCGACAGGCCGAAGCGTGAAAAGCCGCCCTGTTCGATTTTGGCAGTCGACAATCGAGTCTGCGCCGGCGTGCTCGTATTCACCGGCATGAACTGGAATCCGCCCAGGTCCTTGAGCAGGTGGAACAGGCCGGAATCGATCTGCGGCGCCGCCGGCGGCGCGGCCGTCACCGGTGGCAGGTTCTTGCCGATCATGAACACCGGCGGCGCCCCCAGCGCACCGGCATTATAGTTGGTCAGGATCGAGATCAGTTCCTCGGCATTCGCCACGGTGAAGCCAGGAGCGAAATCAAACGAACCCCAGCCGCTGAAATCGATGTTGCTGAGATCGGTACCGTAGAAGGACGTGACCGGATTGCCCTGCTTGTCGGTGAAATAGCCGCCTTCGAAGAGATAGCCGATATAGCCATAGGCAGCCGATGGCGCCGGATAATTCGAACCGCCGCCGCCATAGGTTCCGCCCCAGTCGATATTGAACGTGCCGCCGCGTGCCCCGGCGCCGCCGGCAGTCGCCAGATAGGTCGCATCGTCGATCGACAGCGTCTCCCCGGCGATCGAGATCGTGCCGCCGTTCGACGCCAGCGTGACCGGACCGCGGATCACGCCGCCATTGGCGTCGGTGACGGGCAGGTCGAACCGCACCGTGGTGCCCGACACATCGAGCAACGCGCCTTCGCTCAGCCGCACATTGTCCGCATTCAGGCTGATCGTGCCACCGTTCAGGATGACGCCGTCGGTCAGGCCCTGCCCGGACGACGACACGCCCATACGGGTGACATAGGACGTCCCGCGCGCGAAGAGCTTTGCCGTAGCGGCAATATTTACGGTACCCTGGCCACCGCCGAGTGTGATCGCACCACCCGGCGCATCGAGCGTGCCACGCACGTCGATCACATCGCCGATCATCTTGATCGTGCCGCCCGCCTCGGTCGACAGCACGCTGCCTGCCCCGATCGTCGTGACGCCTTCGAAGCCGATATCCATACCGCGGCGCAGTGCTGCCGGACGCTGCCCGATCGGCACGTAACGCGCCTCGGCCAGAGCGAAGATATCAGTCCCGGAAGGGGCGAAGACCGCAGGCGGTTTCCCGTTCAGCAGTCCCGCATCCTTGAACTGCAGGCTGGCGCTGGTGGCGTTGATCCTGACGCCCTCGACCATGGTGATCGTCGGCGCCTTCAGCGAGATTCCCGAAAAGCCGCTATTCTCGAAGAACGACGCGGCGATGCGGAACGGGCCACGGCCAGTGCCGGACGCAGCGCTCGGCGCACCACCGATGACGATCGCATCGGCAAGCTCCAGGCTGAACTTGCCGTTGCCGCCCAGACCATAGGCGCGCGCCGATGCGAGCGCGCCGAGATCAAGCTTGTCCTGTGTCCCCATGCCGGCCGAGATGCTGATGTCGCCACCCTTGCCGAGCGAGATATTGCCGTTGCGGTCGGCCCATGCGCCGCCGCTGGTGTCGATCACCATCGTGTCGGGCATGACGAATTTGAGATCGCTGAGATCGACTCCATCGACAGGCGGCGCGCCGTCGAAACCGCGGCCCGATGCAAACAGCGTCACCTTGCCGCCATTGATGCGCGGTTCGGCGGTCAGCGCGAGCGGTGATTCGACCTCAAAGTCGCTGTACCAGGATCCGCGCGTGTCGAGCCGGGTCGCGGCATCGAACTCCATGGTCATGCCGCCCAGCGTGACATTGCCGCCTTCGGTCCGCACGCTGCCAAGGAACTTGACGCGCTGGCTGGCGTCGATCTCCAGCGACCCGCCATGCTGCAGGACGAGGTTCGCGCCCTTCTCGACCGTGACGGCCGTTTCCGGGCTGTCCATGCGGCCGCTCTGCCGCAGATAATAGCTGCCCATGGTCGAGCGATTGAAGAAATCGGCCGACGCCAGCGTACTATTGTCCTGCCGCGCCCCGGAGCTGCCGCCGGGTCGGTCGGTCGCGGGATCGAATTCGACCCCGAACAAGGCGTCATAAGTATCGCTCAGCTTGTCCTTCAGGCCGAAACCGGCGCCCAGCGCCCGCTCCTGCGCCTGGATCAGGATATTGTTGCTGACATATTCGCCTTCCGCATTGCCGGCATCGTTGAGCCGCAGCACGCCGCCCTTGGGCAGATTGGCGTGCTGATAGCGGCCGACCGTGGTGCCGCCGAGCATCGATCCCTGCAACACCGAATCCGGCGCCAGGATATTGATGCTGCCGCCCTTGCCGCCCTCTTCGTAGCTGGTCTCGAACTTGCCCTGCACGCTCGACATCAGCGGGATGTAATAATCGCGCTGGCGGCCCCATTTGGTGTCGTACTGGGTCCATTGATTGGCCAGGCCCATATAGAGCTCGTCCGGGCTGGCTTCGCGGATATCGATGATCGTGCCGTCGAGCCGGCGCAGCAGCGTCGTGTAGACGAAGCCGTCCTGATAAATGGTCTTGCCGCCCGAGACGTCGATCACCGATCCCGACTTCATGATGAAATCGTCGCCGATGTCCATGTTCAGCGTACCGCCGTCGATCAGGAACTGCGCCAGCGTGCCCTGGTTGAGATTGTCCAGGCTCTGCCAGCCGGCGACATTGGTGCCGTAGCGGCGATCGACGCTGATTTCCTTGCGGTACAGCACGCCGTCGCGCTGCATCGGCGAATCTGCGAGCTGCGCCGCGAACAGCTTCCCGGTGACCTGGTGATAGCCCATCGGCAGCACCGTGGATTTCCAGCCGGACAGGTCGATCGTGGCGCCCTTTTCCATCAGGAAGCGGGTGCCGTCCTCATTATCCGGATTGGCGCCTTCGCCGCGATTATTGTCGAAGACATGCTGGCCGCTGTCGAGCAACACGTTCATCGTTCCGCTCGGCATGTAGATCATCGAATCGTCCTGCATATGGACGGCGCCGGCGTTGATCTTCAGCGTGCCGACGGACTGCCGGCCGGACGTGACCGGAATCATGTCCTTCGAATCGAGATCGGGCGTGATCTGGGTCAGGCTGCCCTTGCCGAACACAACCGTGCCATGGCCCGGGACATAAGGCCCGTTGATCTGGTCACCGGCATATTCCTGATAGTCATAGGCATAGGCCTGGAAATTGATGCTGGCGCGAAACAGCGCGGTCGAGGTGAGCGTGATTCCGCCCATCTGCTCCAGGTTCATGCCGCGAAAATCGACGCTGCCGCCACCGATCCCGGCAATGATGCCTTCGTTGCGGGCATGGAAACCGACCTCCGCCGCGCGCTTGTTCTGCAGATCGTTGACATATTTCACGAGCTGCCCGGGCAGGCCG
Source organism: Sphingomonas alpina (assembly GCF_014490665.1). Taxonomy (NCBI): domain Bacteria; kingdom Pseudomonadati; phylum Pseudomonadota; class Alphaproteobacteria; order Sphingomonadales; family Sphingomonadaceae; genus Sphingomonas; species Sphingomonas alpina. The sequence goes on from NZ_CP061038.1 coordinate 3,798,713, forward strand.
CCACGCCCGCCGATGATCGCGGTCATTTCCTCGAAGGTGAAGACGTGCCCGATCTCGTACTTGGTTCCCGTGATCGTCAGGAACAGCTGCTGATATTCCTCGTTCGTGACGACGGGCGGCATGCCGAAATAGGGGATATTGATCCGTGCCGAGGCCATTGGATTATAAGCGCCGATAAAGGCGTTGACCCTGCCGTTGGCGCCGTTCGCGAGATAGATATTGTCGCCCGCCGCCAGGATGACCTGGCCCTCGTTCCGGACCGTGATGGTACCGCGATTGACGACATTGGGACCGAACAGCATCACCTTGCCGCGGTCGCCGGTGGTGATCGAGCCCTTGTTCCCTATAGTGACGATGTAGCGCGTCGGATCGTTGGGGTCGAAATAGAGCGGTGCGGGGTCGTCGAGCTGGAGAAAGCCGTCGACCACGTCGGTACCGTAGATCCAGCTGTTCGAAAAAGTCGGATTGGTCCGGTAACTGTTCTGGTCGCCGATCGACACCAGCCCGTTGGTCAGGAACTGGCTGTCGCGTATGTCGAGCGCCGATGCGATCACCTGCTGCGCATTCACGCTGCCGTTGATCGCCAGGCCTTCGCGCGCGATCAGGTAGAGATGGCCATCGGCCTTGATCGTCCCGTCGATCTTCGTCGTGCCGGTGGCCAGCGACCGGTTGAGCGCGATCCAGTCCTTCTTTTCCTGCTGGAACTTGAGCACCTCGCCCGCCTGGAGGCTCATATTGCTCCAGTTGAGGATCGCCTTGTCCTTGCTCTGGATGATCGTCGTGGTGTTGCCGTCGACATTGACGTCCGACACGCCGCGCCCGGTGACGAGCTGGCGTACGTTGATCTTCGCGTCCTTGCCCATCAGCACGCCGTTATCGTCGAGCACGAACACCCGGCCTTTCGCCCGGATCTCGCCATTGATCTGCGATGCCTGGTTGCCATGGACGCGGTTGACCGCGATCCAGTCGGCGGATTGCTGCTGGAACTCCAGCACCTCATTGGTCTGAAGCTGGAACTTCTCCCAGTCGAGCAGCGCCTTGGACTTGGTCTGCTCGATCGTCATCTGCGGCCGACCGTCGGTCGACACGCCGATCACCGGCGTCTTCGCCCCCGACCATTGCGACACCTGGCCATTGGGCAGCGTGGTCCGCCCGGCCTGCATCGCGATCAGCGACCCGAACGGCTGCGACTGCGCCCGTGCGGGCGCCGGCAGGAAACTGACCGCGAGCGACAGCGCGGCAAGGCTTGCCCCACCCAGCAGGCGTGACTGGCGGATCGTCTTGGGGGCGAGGATGACCATAAGAAAGCTCCAGCTAACGCGATTATTTGGGGTCGGTCGGTACAGGCTTGGCCTGCGCGTCCGCCGGATTTGTGGGGGCAAGTTCGCGCTCCATCTGCGCGGCGACGCTGGGCGGCAGCGTCGCCTCGGTCACCCGCGCGGCGCGCAAGCGGTCCTCATAGGACTGGACGAGATTTTCCAGCCGCACCCGGCTCGACTGGATGAACGGCTCCCACGAACGCCGCTTTGCGTGTCGGGCGAGGATTTCCGAGGCGATCTTGTAGAGTTCGGCATTCCGGTCGCGCGCCAGCACGAGCAGTTCGTCCTTGAGCTTGATCTCGGCGCGCAGCGCCTCGACCTGCAAACGCGCATTGTCGACCGCGACCTGCTGGCGAAGATAGCGTTCCTCGCGTTGGGCTTCGGTTTCCGTTGGTGCCGGAACCGATGCCGCAACCGGAACATCGGGGGCGGTCGCCTGGATCGGCGCAGCAGCGACCAGGGCGGCGAGAAGGGTGTGCATCATGACCCTCAGAACCTGGTGCTGAGGTTCAGCTGAAGGACATCGACGGAGAAGGGTGCGCGCTCGATCGAGTCGGTGCTGTACCAATTCACCCCGATTGAGGTGTTCTTGTAGATGCCCAGTTCACCTTCGATCAGGTAGCCCTTCACATCGGTGCCGCCCAGGCCGAAATCACTGTCGGTGAAGATGTCGAGCACGGCATCGGTCTCGACCCGCTTGTAGGCGGCGGCAAACCGCCAATCGCCGCGCTTGGTGACATGCGCCTTGCCGACATCGAGCCGGACCTGCCAGCCGAGAGCACCGGGCTTGATCAGCGAATTGCTGTCCAGCCGGAGCAGATCGGCGCGACTGATCATCGCGAGATTCTTGACGATATCGCCGGTCAGACGGACCCCCGTGTCGCCGAACCCGGTATAGGTGATCGCGCCGGTCACGTTCAGCAGGTTGAAGTCGGAGGCGAGCCCGGCCAGCGTGGTCAGCCCGTCAGTACGCATGTTGAACAGCGAGTTGCCCTTCGCCAGTGCGCCGGGCGCGGTGTAATCGTTCAGGCGCGACCCGTCGGGTGCGTTCTTGATGCTGTTGATGTTCTGATAGTCGTAATAGGCCGCCGCCGCCTCGAGATGCAGGTCGTCGATCACGGTGCCGCGCACGCCGACCTGGCCGGCATAGAAACGCCGGTCGCGGCCGAAAATCTCATTCTCCTGCAGCGGAAAATAGCCCGCCGTCGCAAAGATGCTGCGATCGCCGCCCAGGCCATGTTCGAGGTTAAGCACCACGCCCTCGGGGTTGATGTCGGGATCCCAGACCATGTCGGTCGACACGAACGGATTGGGGATGCGACCACCAATCAAATTGACGCCCTTGACCGGCGTCAGCCGGACAAAGGCGCGATCGATCCAGATCTGGTCCTTGTTGAAATAATCGCCCAGCGTCTTGTTGGTCGAGATCGCGCCGGCATCGTCGCCCGAGGCAAGCTGCACGCCGACCGACACGAAATCATTGATCTTCGCATCCAGGCCGAGCCGCGCGCGGTAGCGCACCCGGTGCCGGTCGATGGTCGAATTGATGATCGGGAAACCGGCGGCATTGGTGACGCCGCGCGCAGCGTTGATCGCGTTGAAATCCGGAAAGCTCGGGAAATTGCCGACCTGATGCAGCGGATCGCTCTTGGGGAAGAACTCGCCCTGATAACGCAGCCGGAAATCACCGGAAATGGTCAGGCCGTGCAGCCAGTCGGGCATCGCGTTGGGCGCGATCCAGCCGCCGGTCTTCGCCTCGGCGATGACCTCTTTCTTGATCTGCTCGCGCAGCTCCACACGGGTTGCTTCGGGCACATAGGATACGTCGATCGTCGTCGCACTGGCCGGCGCCTCGCGTTGACGGCGCAGTTCGGCCGCCACCTTGGCCTTGGCGAGGAGGTCCTGCGCCTTTTGCGCCGGGATCACTCCTTCATCGACCAGCAGCTGGAGGATTTCGACACCGATATCGTCAGTGCTTTGCGCATGAGCAGGTTGCGCCGCGACAAGGGCGGTACCGGCGAGCAGCAGCGGCATGAATCTGCGAGAGAACATGTGAAAATTCCTTTGATCGCGCGCGGCGTCAGCCGGTCAGGCGTTTCATGTTGATGGTTGCGAAGGTCATGCCGCCGACCTTGGGCGGGCGACCGCGGGACAAGGGTGGCAGGGATGAAAGAACGTCACGGATCGCGAGGTCGAGCTTGGGATCGCCGGTGCTCGAGCGCAGGGCCGCGGACGTGAAGCGGCCATTCTCGTCGATCGACACCGCGACCTTCAGGAAGCCCTGAGCGGTGCGGGTACGCGGATCGCGCTGCAGCGCGCGGCGGACATGGGTTTCGACGAACTCGCCCCAGCCACCGCCGCCGCCGCCGCCGCCGCGGCCGAACAGCCCACCCCCGCCGCCGGCGGCGAGCCGGAAGCTGTCCGATCCGGCATCGGCCGGCTTGTCGAGCCCCGCCGCCTCGGTGCTCGGCGCCTCGGACGGCGTGTCGCTGGGCGGGTCATCGGACGGCGTATCGACATCTTGTTGCGGCTTGGGGTCGTCGGTCGGCGTGACGATCTCGGTCTCTTCCTCCATGATCTTCTCCTCCGGCTCAGGCGGAGGAGGCGGGGGCGGCGTGACCAGCGTGATTTCCTGGATGACACGCTCGCGCTGCGGCGCGCCGCCGGTCGGCCAGACCAGCCAGGCCAGCAGCGCCAGCACCACGACGACGCCGATGGCGATCGCGACGGGCTGGTACCGCCGCCAGCCGGGACCGGCTGATCCGGGTGCGGCCAAGCCGGCATTGGGAAGCGATGCGGCCACCGGTCAGGCCTTGGTACGTTCGGTGACGATACCGAGCTGGGTGATCCCGACCCGGCCGCAAATGTCGAGCACTTCGGCGATACGGCCGAACTGCGCCACGCGGTCGCCCTTGATCACGACCGGGAAATCCGGCGTGACCTGCTTGAACGAGCGCAGCTGCGATTCCAGTTCGTCGAGCGACACCGGGAAGGTGTCGAGATAGACCGCGCCCGAACTGTCCACGGTGATCGCCTTGGTCGTCGGCTTTGCCAGGCTGACCGAGGAGCTCGCCTTGGGGACGTTGACCTTGATGCCCTGAACCGCGGCAGTGGTCATGATGATGAAGATGATCAGCAGCACATAAGCGAGGTCGAGCATCGGCGTGATGTTGATCTCGTCGTACGGCTTCTTCTTTTTCCCGACTTGCATGATCGCCTCCTATTCGGCCGCGAGGGCGTGAGAGGCGGGCTGGTTGCGATAGGTCTCGGCGAACCTCTTCTCGAGCTCGTCGACGAAGATCAGGTTCTCGGTCTCGATCTCCTCGACCTTCGAGAGGAGATAATTATAGCCGAACAGCGCCGGGATCGCGACCGCGAGGCCGGCGACCGTCGCCAGCAGCGCGGCGGCGATGCCCGGTGCGATGGCGTTGATATTGACGTCGCCCGCCGCCGCGACCGCGGCAAAGGTGATCATCACGCCGAGCACCGTGCCGAGCAGCCCGATGAATGGCCCGCCCGAAATGGCGATGGTCAGCAACACCATGCGGGCGTTGAGCTTTTGCCCCTCGCGAGCCAGCCCGGCGTCGAGCGTCGAGCGGATCGCGGCGACCGATTGCGGCGCCAGCGCAAAGCGGCTGACCGAACCCGAATGCTCGTCCAGGCGCGCGCCAAGCTCGCGCTTGCCGATCGTGAAGAGCCGGGCCAGCGTGCTGTCGCCCGACAGCCGCGCGACGTCGGGGTCGGCCAGCCCATCATGCGCACCGCGGCCCTTGGTCTGGTCCTGATAGACTTTCAGGAAGGATGCGTTGGCCTTGCGGGTGCGTCCGAGGAACATCCCCTTGGTGATCATCACCACCCAGGACAGCAGCAGCATGACGCCGAGAATGCCGATCACCACCCAGGCGTCGAGCGTCAGCGCGCCGAACAGGATGGCGATGTAATTGGTGTGGCCGCTGCCCGCCTGCTCCGCTTCCACTGCAACCGTCGCCAGCGTGGAGGAGCGGCTTTGCGACGAAGCGGCCAGCGCGATCGCCGAGGCGGACCGCGCAGTGTTTGCCCGGCCGACTTCGTCCACATCGCCGGCAAAACCCGGCGTGCCGCCGATCGTGCCGATGACTTCGTCACCGCCCAGCGCAGGGAGCTTCGCGGCGATCGAGCCGACCGCGACACCGTTCACATAAAAGGTCACCGCATCGCCCGCGACCACCGCGACATGCGCCCAGGTCCCGGCCGCCAGCGGCACCGATGAGACCGCTTCGCCGCCGCCCCCGCGAACATAGGGAATGCCGTCGCGCAGCCCGACCGTCAGTCGGTTGGGATCCGCATCGCCGGCCGCGCCGAGCTTGGTGTAGAGCACCGCATCGCCGGGCTGGCCGCCGGCGGCCGGCTTGATCCAGGCCGACCAGGTCATCTTGCCCTCTGCCGGCACGGTCAGCGACGCACTGGCGGCGACGCGGAGCTGGCTTTGCGGCGTGAAGGTCGCCCCGCCGCCCGACAGGCCCTCGACCGTCTGCCGCGCGGAGAACGCCGCGATGCGATTGCGATTGGCGGTCTGGTCGGCCGGCGCACCCGCCTCGCCGAAATGCAGCACAAGCGACTGCTCGCCATCATAGCTGGCGGCGGGATTGCTCACCGGCTTGGCCGCCTGGTTGCCGTAATAGAGCCAGATATCCTGCGACGCCCCCGGCGCGATCGAGGGCAGGTCGACCCAGACAAGGCCAAGCTCGGCAACCGGATCGAAGCGCTCGATATGATAGTTGAGCGGCGTCTTCCCGTCGCTCGCGACGAAGCGCAGATCGCCGCCATCCGGGCGGACCTGGCTGAAATCAAGCACGCCGCTGTGCAGCCGCACCAGCACCGGCGCACGGGCGACCGCTTCGGTCTGGCCGCGGATCGGCCGGCTGTCGAGCACGACCTTGCGACGCTGCGTCCACTGGTCGTTCCACCAGCCATCGGCCGCAAAGGCGGGCACGGAAACCGTGAGCAGTGAAAGGGCTATCAGGATTTTCTTGATCACGTGTTGCACCCCAAAAGAAGCGGCCGAAGCCATCAGAATTCTGACCAGAGACGAAATTGCCCGCGCACCCGTTTGCCGACATCGATCAGCGTCGACTCCGGGCGGACCAGCGGTATGGACATCAGCAGCGAGGCATTGAGATGCCCCAGCACGCGCAGGCGAAGACCCAGGCCGGCGCTGGCCAGACTCTCGCCATTATCGACCTTGCCGTTCAGGTCGGTGAGCGGATCGCGGATCCACAGCCGCGCGCTGTCGAGAAAGGCAAAGCCGCGCAGCTCGTTGACGCCTTTGCCGAATATCTTGTGCAGCGACGGGCTCTCGACATCGAGCTGGCTGAAATAGCCGCTGTCGCCGAGCGCCTGGCTTTCATAATAGCCGCGCACGCTGTCGAGCCCGCCGGCACTGAACTGTTCGTTGCTGATCAGCGGCTGGCCGGAAAGCTGGCCACCGAACTTCACGCCGACCTGCACGTCGCCCGGAAACCGGTAACGATAGGCGAGATCGGCGCGCAGATAGGCCCAGCTCGCGCTCGCCGAGAAGCGCTTGAGGCGGAATTCCTCCTCGTTCGCGTCGAGCCCGCGAATGCCGAAATTGAGCGCGACGCTGAGATCCAGATCGGACTTCGCGCCGCGCCGCGCGAGGGCATATTGCGCGGTCAGCGGGATATAATCGATCGGCGTCGCTGCGGTGTCGCTGCCGAGGATCAAGTCTTCGCGGAACGATTTGTAATCGGCGCCCAGCGTCAGCGTGTGGAAGACATGCTCGCTCGACGAGAAATTATAGATGCCGCGCAAGCCGAGAATGTCACCGCTGCCGAGCACGCCGATGCCGCCGATCGCCGCCACATCGCTGTCGGAATGCACCGCATAGCCGACGATGGTGAAAGGTGATCCGGCGATCGGCGCGGCATAGGAGCCCGAAACAACCCAGGATTGCTTCGGCTTTTGCGGCGCGAACTGGCCCTGGATGCTGATGCTGTGATCCATCTGGAACAGGTTCGAATAGCTGACCGAGGCGGAGGCGCGCAGTCGCTCGGTCCGGCTGCTGGTGCGGTCGTTCAGCTCGAACGTCGCGTGCAGCGGCAGCTTGTCCTCGACCTGCAGGTCGATATCGACCGTGCCGGGCGTATCGCCGGCGCGCAGCGCCGGGGTGATGGTGCGATCCGCCGATTTGTTGAGCGCGGCGACATCGCGGTAAATGGCGGGATAATTGGGCACCGAGCCCTCGGCGATCGATGGCGCCCGCGCTTTGATCGCACCGGGTGAGATATGGCGAGCGTCGGTGACGCGCAGACGTCCCACGCGTAGCTCCACCACGTTGAGCCGGACGATGCCGCCGCGCACATCCTGTTCCGGGATTTCGACATCGACGGTTTCATAGCCCTTGTCGCGATACGCCTTGACCAGAGCCGTGCGTGCGCTCTCGACATCGGCCGGGCTGCGCTTCGGGCCGAGATAGGGGAGCACGGCCTTTTCGACGTCGATCCGCGCCAGGACCGTGTTGCCATCGATGCGATAGCGCAGAATGTCGATCTTTCGCTGCGCGGCATCGCCGGTCGTCGCGATCGGCGCGTCACCGGCCGGCGCGTCCTGCGCAGCAGCAACGCTCGCCCCGGCCAGCAGGGTTACAGCCATCCCAATACGATACGCGATGTGCATCAATGCCCCCCAGCCGCCCCGCGGACATCGCGAGCCGGTTTCATTCCTCAGCTGATTCGAGTCCCTGTCCTCAGCCGACGTCGGCGAACTAGGAATGAATTGTATAAGTTTTGTGACAAAATGTTGCTCAGAACACTAATTCTGATAAATTTTCGGAATAATTTCCGATTCTGCCATTTATTTCTTGGTGATCTTTGTCAGATTGTATTCGGCAATACTTATCTATCTCTTGGACCGATCCTATCAGCGCAAGATTCTATACGTAGATAGCAGCCGCGGCGTACGCCGATTTGCTTCATTTATATGGCAAAGCACGAGGCGTTATCGCCCTCAGGATCAAGGACGAACGACGCCGTTCAAACCGCACCATGGCGGCACGATTTTTTTCATCGGTGCTGAATTATCGGAGAGGCGCTACCGCGCCGGCACGCCCTGAAGCACATAGCCGTCGCTGGTCTCGACCGCCCGCAGCCCATAGATCGCGGCAAGATTACGCGCGAACGCCTCGCTCTCGCCTGTTTCGAAAACGCCGCTGAGCCGCGCATTGCCGGGCAGCGCCTCACGCAGCACGATCGGCCGCGCGCTGTAGCGATTCATCTCCGCGACCGCCGCCGGCACGGGTGTCGCATTGAACACCAATTGCCCGCGCCGCCATGCAGTGACGTCGTCGATCACGGGCCGGTCGATCGCCGGACTTGTCCCCTTACCCAGCCGCAGCCGGTCCCCGGGATTCAGTGCCAGCCGCGGCCTGGCAGCCCCGGTTTCGCCGACCACCACCCTGCCGCTCAGCAGCATGACCTCGATGCCGCGCGCGTCGCGGCGCACGGTGAACACCGTCCCGACTGCGCGGATATAGTCGTTCCCCACCTCGACATAGAAAGGCCGGGCAGGATTATGGGCGACCTCGAACAGCGCCTCGCCGCGGTCGAGCACGATGCGCCGCCGCTCGGCGTCATAATCCACCTTGAGCTCGGTATCGGTGTTGAGAACCAATTTGGTCGCATCGGTCAATCGGATCGTCCGCTGCTCGCCGATCGCCGTCGCATAGACAGGATCGGCAACCATGAATTGCTGCGAGAGCGCGACCACCGCCAGCAGGCAGGCCATCGCCGCTACTGCCCAGACAGGACGAAAGCCGGTCGCGAACCAGCGGCGCGGCGCAGCGGTTGTGCGCTTCGGTGCCGGCGCGCGTGCGATGACCGTGCCGAGGTCACGGAACGCCGCCGCCGCATCGGCAAAGGCCGCACGGTGATGCGGATGCTCCGCGATCCAGCGTTCGAATCCGGCATCGCGCCGGCCGGCGGCGCGGTTGCCGGCGGTGCGGACCAGCCATAGCGCGGCTTCGGCTGCGACGGCATCGCTGGACCGCATCGCCGGATCGGTCACGCTCATGCTTCTTCCATCCATTTGGTCAGGAGCAGCATGCCCTTCGCCAATCTCTTTTCCACCGCGCTCTTGGTCAGGCCATGATAGCGCGCGATCTCATCGACACGCAGGCCTTCGAGCCTTTGCGCGCGCAACATCTGCCTTGTCAAAGGGTCAAGCGCGGCGAAGGCATGGTTCAGCGACTCGAGCCGCTTGCTCGATATCCACACTTCATCGGGCCGCGGAGCATCGTCCGGTACGTCGAATTCCATATCCGTTTCGACAAAAGGCGAGCGCGCTCGCCGGCGGCTTGCGTCGATCGCCAGATTGGATGCCGCGCGCACCATGAACGCCTCGGGCTCGCGGACCACGGTATCGCTGCCGTACCGCGCAAGCCGGAGATAGGCGTCGTGCACGATATCGTCGATGTCCTGGTCGGGCACGCCGCGCCGTCGCAACGCCTGCCCAACGCTCCGGAGCATTTTCTGCAGCGATGCCATGACACCCCAAGCCCTCGCCGCCAGCCGGCGACCCCCGAAAGCCGCGGGCACCCGCAACCTTCCTGCAACCCTGCCGTGCCCTAGACGACGAATATGACGGATCGGTTGCAGGTCGTTGAAGGATCAGAGACGCCGCACCCGATCGTCCGCCGCAACAGGATCGATGACCAGCAGCAGCCGCTCCGCATCCGTCGCGTCGGGTGGAGGCGAACGATGGACGATCGCTCCGTCCCCTGCCCAGCCTTTGCCCTTGAACAGGCCGACCGTGCCGGTGCCGAGCTGATGCTGGTCGCCGGCCGCAGGGGGATGGTTGCATCCGCGGCTGAGCCACTGCGTGCCCGGCCCGATATAGGTGCAGATCAGCCGCGCGGTGACATAGTCGGAATGCCATTTCCAGCAGGCACGGCCCGTCACCCGCTCAAGCCGGATCTCGATCGACGCACTGCGCAGGATCGCTGCGAAGTGCCGTGCGAGCATTGCGACATCCGCGATCAGCGGCGCGTGCCAGCTCTCCTCGTTCGTCAGTCGGGCCGTCAGATCGGCTGTCACCTGTGCACCGGTGGTGACGATACGAACATCATCGAACCCGGCCAGCGGGCCATGCCGGAGCGGAGACGTGCGCTCCCACAGCGCCAGCGAAATGCCGTCATCGGCAATCCGCTGCAGCACGGTCGCGTCCGACCCGGCAATCATATGACCATCGGCAACCGGAATGACCGGCGCCGCCGGGCGCGCTGAGACGATCGTCGAAACCTGATTCATGCCTGTCCTGACTTGTAATGATATGATGTATCATTACTTGAGCTGAACCCGGAAAAGCAAGGTGCAGTGCGATATGACGACGAACAATGACTCGGTACCGATCGACTGGGTCGAACGCGCGGCGATGAGTGCCTCGCTGCTGTGCCTGGTTCATTGCCTTGCACTGCCCTTCCTGCTTGCTGCGCTCCCGGCGCTGGCCACAATCGTCCCCTTGTCCGAATCCTTCCATCTCTGGGTCCTTGCCTTTGCCGTCCCCGCCTCCGCCATTGCGTTGCTCAGCGGCATGACCCGGCACGGCACGACCTGGCTGCTGGCGCCCGGCACGATCGGGCTGGCGCTTCTCGCCAGCGGAGCGATCCCGTTCGGCACCACGCGTTGGGAAACGCCGCTGACCATCGTCGGCAGCCTGATACTCGCGGGCACGCACCTGCTGAACTGGCGGCTGCGTCACGCCGCGCGTTAGAGCGTCGGCAACATTTAACGTGCTAGGGTGCGGGCGTGGAAATCATCGCGCTCTTCCTGCTGGCAACGCCGATCCTGGTCTATGCCGGATATCTGATCGTGCTCGCCGCCGCCGCCGCGTTCGCGAAGCCGCGCGCCATACCCCCTGCCGAGGACATCGCGTCAATTTCGATCGTGATCTGTGCGCACAACGAAGCCGCCCGGATCGGCGCGAAACTGGAAACCGTTCTCGCCTCGGCATCGCATTGGCCGGGTGTCTGCGAGATACTCGTCGCCGATGACGGGTCGAGCGATGCGACCGCAGTGATCGTCGAAGGCTTTGCCGCGCGCGGCGTGCAATTCGTCCGGCTGCCGCGCGGCGGCAAGGCTGCAGCGCTGAACCGGATCGTGCCGATGGCGCGGGGCGACATCGTGGTGATGAGCGATGCCGATCCCTTGTTCGATGAAGCTACGCTGCCCGCACTGATCGCGCCCTTTGCCGATCCCGGGGTCGGCGCGGTCGCCGGTGCGGTCGAGACGATTCGCACCGGCAAGCGCGGCCGCTTCGCTGGATCGGACATCCTTTTCCGCTGGTATGAATCGACCTTGCGCAGCGCCGAGGACCGGTTGTTCGGCTGTATCTCCGCCGATGGCGGGCTTTATGCGATCCGCACAGCGCTCGTCCCGACCGTGCCGGCCAGCGTCACCGACGATTTCTGGATCAGCACCGGCGCGGTCGCAGCGGGGTATCGCATCGCCTTTGCGCCCGACGCGCGCGTCCATGAAGAGAGCATCGCCGGCGACCGCCAGCAATTCCGCCGTCGCGTCCGGATCACCGTGCGCGGGCTGACCGGCCTGTGGCAGCGACGCGCACTGATGAATCCTGCGACCACCGGCTGGTATGCCGTGGCGCTGGTCCTGCACAAGGTCGCCCGACGCCTGGCGCCGCTCGCCCTGGTGCCGCTGCTGCCGCTGTCCGGCATCCTGGCCTTCCGCGACGGCCCCGGCTGGAGCACGATCTTCTGGGCGCTGGTCTTTGCCGGCCTGTTGAGTGCCTGTCTGCTTGGATTGGTCGGTTTCCTCACCGGGATGCGGCTGCCGCGCCCACTGGCGCTCGGCTATGGCGCGGTGCTGCATCTGGCCGGGCTCGCCGCGGGCGTCACCTTGTTCGCGCTGGGGCGGCGTTATGCGCAATGGACCCCGGACAAGACCGCTGCATGAGGGTAAACCGACATCTCCCCGCGATCGGACTGGCGACAGGGTTGGGCGCGATCCTTGCCGTCGGCGTATGCGCCCAGAGCAGCGCGCCGGTGCCGCCCCTCTCGCGCGCCGATACGTTCAATGCGGGGCTGTGCACCGGATCGTGCCCGGGCGCGCTCTGGGCAATCCGCCAGGAAGTGAACGGCACCGTATCGGCCGCGCCGGCGCCGGGCCGGGCCGGCCTGGCGCTCTACGCCCAGGCCGCGGCGAAGGGGGCCGGCGTGGCCAAGGCAGACATCGTCTTCCGCAGTGGTCCGATGCCCGTCGGCACGGTCGTTACCACCGCATTCGACCTCTACATCCCCGCCGCGACGCCGATCAATTCGATGCAATTGCTCGACCTCGAATGCGCGACCTGCGGCGAGGAAGGCAATCCCGGTATCAGGCTTTATCTGCGCAACGGCCGGCTCCGCATCGACCGGTCGAAGATCGGCATCGCCAATGCCTGGGTCCGCGACAATGCTACCGTACTGACACCCAATCGCTGGCACCGCATCGTCATGGCCGTGCGTGTCGGGCTGGAGGATAGCGGCGCGGCCCGCGTGACGCTCAATGGCCAGGAAGTCCTGGCGGCACAGGGCGCGACGATCATGCCGCTCCCCTTGCAGCATATCGACCGGGTCCAGATCGGCATCACCGCCAACTCCAACCCGGTGCCCGTGTCGCTCTATTTCGACAATGTCACGATCAACGCCCGGCCGGCGCGCTAGGGCATCATCGATTTGGGTGGAATCACCCATCCCTCTCAGCTGGGTGGGTGCCCTCCGCCCGTCATACCCGCGAAAGCGGGCATCCCGCTGCCTCCGGCCCAGCCATTCGACCCCGGATTTTCACCTCGGCAACAGGGGATTTGGTACGTCAGACCACCCAGCTATCGATCTCGTTTATAGCTGAACGCGATTTTACTCGCTTTTGCTGATACCAGAAATCACGGAATTTGATCATAAGCTATTATAATTACATCACAATCCTTCGATTTTGTACCGTTGACAGCTAGTCTCGCGCCCGCGCTCCGGAAATATGACACAAACCGGTGTCCCATATCTCCCGCCACAGCCCGTCGCCGGCAAGGATTCAACCCTCACCAGGATCGGGCATGCCACCCCGTGCCGGGGCTATTCCGGCGCGCTCTTTCTCAATGTCGGCAACCACAATGTACACCGGGCTGGCGTCGCCCGTCCCGGGAGGACGCTTTGTATCAGTGTGCGCCGTCGCCGCGCCGCACGGCGCTGACTGTCTTGACGATCAGTTGCAGGTCGCGTTGCGCCGACATGGTGCGGATATAGGCGATGTCCATCTCGACCCGTTCGTCAAAGCCGATATCGGCGCGCCCCGACACCTGCCACAGGCCGGTCAGGCCCGGCCGGGCGGCGAGCCGCGGCAGATGCGACATCGAATAGGTGGTCGCGTCGAACGAGGTCGGGCGCGGCCCGACGATCGACATCTCGCCGCGCACGATGTTGAGCAGATTGGGCAGTTCATCGATACTGGTCTTGCGCAGGATGCGCCCGATCGGCGTAACGCGAGGGTCGTGGATCAGCTTGAAATCGGGTGAGTCCGCGCCATGGATATTGGCGCTGCGCAGGCTTTCCTTCAGCGCCTCGGCATTGGGCACCATGGTGCGGAACTTGAACAGCGGGAAGCGCTTGCCGAGATAGCCGGTGCGTTGCTGCACGAAGAAGATCGGCCCGCGATCGGTGAGCTTGATCAGGATCGCGACGATCAGCAGCAATGGCGAGAGGACGATCAGCGCGATCAGCGCGATGACGCGGTCGACCTGCGGTTTCACATGTCGCGCATAGCTCCCCACGCGGAGTTCGAGCGGCAAGGGTACGGCACGCATGTCGGATTCGAAGCGGACGCGCCGCGCCATGTCGCGGCGGCGCTCCGGCCGGGGCGCTGCGGGTCGAGACATATCGTCGCTCATGACACCGATCCGAAGCGCGTGCGTATCGCCAGGACGATGATGCGCAGCCGGTTCATCGGGGCAACCAGCAAATACCAGTAATGATTGCCCTGCGCGAGGCGAACGGCGGCGCGCAGGTGCAGCGCTTCCGCGAATTGCCAACGGAACCCGAGCGCGCGATCGCCGATATGGATGCGCGAAATGATCGCGGCCGGCTCCGCCGCGGTATTGCGCCCGCGCCCGCCGGTCGTGGCGCGATATCCCAGCGCCGCGGCGATCCGACGCCCCTCGGGGCCAACGATATTTTCGGGCCAGCAGAAGATGCGGGGCGACCTGCCAAGGCGCTTCTCGAACACCGCCTGGCAGCGTCGGAGATCATTGGTGATCCGCTGTTCCAGGCCCGATTGATCCTCAAGCCCGTCGGCGGTCCAGGCGCGCTCGGCCAGCGCGAGGCCGGATTCAGGGACGACCGTACCCAGCGGCACCGCCACCGGCTGGTCGGTCCTGAACCAGTCATGCTTGGATCCGGGAGTCGCGGCCCATTGCATCCAGGCCAGGCTGCGCCAGTTGTCCGCCGTCAGCCGGTCGACCGGGCGATCGGAGACGGGCACGCGCGCATGGTCGACGCCGTGCGGTTCGACCTCGAACAGGGGATGTTCCTCGATCGCGGCGATCTCGGTCCAGTTCATATAGCCGCTCGTATCGCCGTCGCAGGGGCGCACCCGCTTCCCCGGCTCGATGAAATCCAGTGATACGAAAAAGGTCGCCCGCATCCCATACCGATCGAGCGCGGGCACGGCGTTCTGCCAATTGTCGAGATAGCCGTCGTCGAAATGGAGGATCACCGTGTCGCCCGGCGGCGCCTCGCCCGCCAGCCGGCGATCGAGATAATCGCGCGTCCCCACAATCCCGCAGCCCATTTTGTGGAGCGTTGCGAGATGCCGTTCGAAGGTCGCCGGATGAACCGATATCTCGCGCGACCAGGGCAGCCAGGCCGGTTCGGCACTTACCGAATGATAGGTCAGCACGGCCACGCCCTTTGGCCCCATCATCCGCCGATGCCCGAGGACCAGAGCGGCGAGCACGGGAATGGCGGCGGCGGCGAGGCCTAGCGACAGGCCCCAGATATAGGCCGACAGCAGCGCGCCACCGATAATGAGCAGCGACCATAAAGAGACGCGGCGGAGGCGGTCCTGCTTGCGCGTCATGCCGCCCGCACCGATCGCGTACGCCAGTAATCGCGCGCTCGCTTCGCGCGGTCGCGACCGGCATGATAATAGTGGATCAGCCGCCCGCGCCAGCTGTCGCCATACAGCGTGATGCGGTGAAGCGTGTCGACACTGTCGGCAAAGCGCAGCTTGTGCGCCCCAGGCGTCATCCCGTTCCCCATATTATCGTACCATGCGATCGCCGGGTCACCACAGCAATGCCGGATATGCATTACCGCCAGGACATGGCCGATCGAGAAATCCGCAAAGCGCTCGTCATAACCGACCTTGAGCAGGAACAACCGGTCGCCGCCCAATATGCCATATTCGAACGCGACGATGCGCTCGGCCTGTTTCAGCACCGCGATCCTCAGCGCACCCGCTGCCGCCGCGCGCTGGGCAAGCCCGGTATAGAAGAGCAGGTCGGCCGGATTGTCGCGAATCGACGTGCCCTCCCGCCCCTTCCAGCCTGATTGCTCGACCGCGAAAATCTCGTCGAGCAAAGGCTGCAGGCCGGTCGAACCGTCGAAGATGTCGAACCGCACCCCCTGCCCGTCGACCAGCTTGCTTTCCAGCCCGGACCAGCGCTGGCGCGCGCGCTTGCTGCGTCGCGCACGCCATTGTTCGTAAGGCGTGCGGCAATCGGCCAGCGGCGACAGCGCGTGCGGACGAATCGTCACGCGATCGGCCGGCCAGCGCCGTGCCGCCGCCAGCAATCGCGAGTCGCCAGTCAGATAATCGAGTGTCACCAGGTCGCGATCGCCAATCAGTTGGTCGAACAGCCTATCGGTGATCGGCTGGCCGACCGGCAGATCGAACAGCGCGGAATGGACATTGGTCTGTGCGCGCAGCCGCGCATAGCCGATCGGTCCCAGCCGTCCGCGGTCGGCGATCATCGGTAATCCGTCGATCGTGCACGCCGTCATGCCCGGTGCCAGATAGGCTCTCCGCCACGACTCGAACCATCCGGCGCTCAGGTGGAACACCTCCGCGTCCGGACCCGATGCGGCGAAATGCTCGGAGGGCAGGGGCAAAGTCATCTTGCGGATTTAATCTCTCGGCAACTCACCTCGGTTAATAGACCGTACGTGGATAACAGTAATTTTTTGTGAACTTGGGACCGCCGCAGGATCACAGTGTATGCAAGTAACGGCCCATCTGTCGAGCAATCTGGACGTTGAGTCCGGAAGTCTGTTCGATCGTTTTGCGTTGGAAAGCCCGTTTGCCGCCTATCAGCAAAGCCGCGCCTGGGTGGATGCCGTGCCGCACAGCAAGGTGCAGGACTATCTGTTCTTTCGCTGTCTCGATGGCGACACGCTGATCGGAACGGCAGTGGTGCGCCGCACGCGCCTGTTTGCCGGGCGCTGGCTCGCCACCGTGCAGCGCGGCCCGGTCGTGCATGACGCGACGCTGTTCGCAACCGTTCTTTCGAGCCTGGCCAGGACAGCGGCGGCACAGGGGTGCTGCACGATGCAGCTTGCACCGCGCGTGCGCGGTCGCGACCTGCCGACCATGTCCGAGGCGTTGCGCGCCGCCGGTTTCGCACCGCTGCCCACGCACCGCCAGCCCTTGCACAGCGCCACCGGCATCGTGTGGCTCGACAAGCCGGAGGAAGAAATACTCGCCGGCTTCAAGCAGCGTGGCCGCCGCCAGCTCAAGGCCGCGGCCAAGGCAGGCGTTACGGTTCGCCGCGCAACCGGTGCGGCGGATGTCGCTGCGTATCAGCGCGTGCTCGATGCCTTCCGGGCGGCCAAGGCCGATTACGACATGAACGGCCTGCCCGATGCAGCGGGTCAGGTGGCGCTGGTCGAACGGCTCGGCGGTGCGCTGCTGCTGGCCGAGCGCGACGGCATCGTGATCGGCGGTCATGTTTTCGTCCGTCAGGCGGACGAGGCGATCTGGCTGTCGCTCGCAACGTCGGACGACGACCCGTCGGTGCCGCGATCCTATCCGTTGCTATGGGAGGGGATGCGGCTGGCGCGCGAAATGGGCTGTATAGGCTATGATCTTGCCGGCTTGCCGGTCGGCGAGGCGCAGGACGGCGGCGAAGCGAACCGATCGCAGTTCAAGAGCGCGTTCGCACCGACTCACCGGGTGATGCCGCCGGTCCATGTCGCTGCACTGAAACCACTCGCCCATACCTTGTTGTTCAACGCGCGACAGATCTATCGCGCAGTGCGCGCAGCGGCATAACATGGCTTCCGATGCTTCCCTTCCCTCATCCATGAGCAATTCCATGGGCACGAAGAGCAAACGCCTGATCCAGCGCTTTCGCGAGCTCGGCATTGCCGCGACGCTGCGCAAGCTGTTCGCCGACCGCGTCATGCGTCGCAGTACCAGTGTGATCGTCGAATATCAGGCAGGGTGGAGCGTGGTCGGCGACGGCGCCCAGTCTCCTCCCTGGCTATCGTTCAGGACGGTGCGCAAGGGTGACGAACTGCCGCCGCTCAACGACTGGCTCGCCTGGCGCGACGCCGGTTTCGCGGCGATGCTGGAGGCAGGCAAGGTCGGCATCTTCGCGCTCGACGATGGCGTCGCGATCGGCTGCGTCTGGCTGTCGTTTGCGGATCATCACGACCCCGTTGCGCGCGAGCATTATCCTGTGCGCGAGCGTGAGGGCTATCATTATTGCTGGCTGGTCGACCCGGCCGACCGGCGGCGCAATGTCGCTCTGCCGATGTGCCGGTACATGCTGAACAATTTCCCCATCCTGGGAATCGACCGCTCGTTCGGCGTGGTCGATCGGGTCAACCGCCCATCCTATCTGATCCAGCTTCGCATGGGCTATCGCGAGCGCGGCGTGAAGGTGGTTCACCACCATCTGTTCGGATGGCGCTGGACCACCATGTCGCGCTATGATGGCGTACTCGGCACGACCAATCCGAAGGACCGAAAGATGCCCCGCGAATGAGCGGTACGGCGACGCCCACGCCCCGCCGCCAGGCAACCGCTACGCTGGTACGCTCCACCGTGGTGGTGGCGGCGATCCGCGGCATCGATATAGGGTTGAGCTTCCTCGTCTCGGTGCTGCTCGCCAACCGCTTCGGCACCAGCGGGCAGCTCGACGCCTTCTTCCTCGCACGGCGCACCACGGTCGGATTCGCCGATGCAATCCGCAAGCTGGTCGGCCATATCGTCATGCCGTCGGTCGTCTCGAAAATCGATCGCGGCGAGCATCTGTCGATTCACGGCCTGCCGCGCCGGGTCTATGTGTTCGTTGCATTGTTCGGGCTACTCACTTTGGTCGGCACGCTGGTGCCCTCGGCTTTGGTCAGCGCGTTCGCGCCGGGCTTTGCCGGCGAACGCCATGACCTGACCGCGCGAATGATGGCCATCATGATGCCGTTGCTGCCGGTTGCGGTGATCGGCTCGCTGCTGGTCGCTGTCCTTCAGGCGAACCGGCGCTATTGGCTGAGCGAAGGCACCAATATTGTCCAGCGCGCGATCCTGGTGTTCGTGCTGGCGGTCGCCATTCCTCCACTGGGGATCATCGCCGGCGCGTGGACGATGCTGGTGTCCGGAATCGTCGGCACGGCGATCCTGTTCGTGGGCGCCTGGCCGATCGTGCGGCGGCGCCCGGAAAGCTTGCTTGAGTCGCAATCCGGTGACGACAGTGAAGATGGAAGCCAGGTCGGCGCCCAGACAGGGACGGGGGTTTCCCCGGCGGCGGCGCTGGGCGGCGGGGTGGCGGCGGCGATCGTGCTGAACGCCTATTTCCAGGCCTGCTCGCTGCTCGATTTCGCGGTCGCGTCGACCACGCCGGCCGGGGGCGTCGCTGCGCTGGAATATGGCGCGCGACTGGTGTCGCTGGTTCCCGGCCTGTTGATGTCGAGCCTTAATACCGTGCTCCAGCCCGAACTGGTGCGCGCCATGCAGCACCCCGATCCGGCCGAAGCGTCGAAGGGACTGGCGCGATTCCAGCGCATCGCCTTCTTCGCCCAGATGCCGGTGTCGATCGGGATGATGATCGGCGCACAGCTGATGGTGACGATCCTGTTCGGGCACGGCGCGTTCGACGCGCACAGCATCGCGCTCGCGACGGGGACGACCGCCGGCTATGCTGCGGCGGCGATCTTTCTCGCGCCGATGGGTGCGATCACTTTGGCGATCTATGCCGACCCGCGCGCGCCCAGCCTGCGCAACCTGCTGGTGATCGCGATCGGCGGGCTTGCGATCCGCGCGCTGATGCTGGCATTCGCCGCGCCGGCTTATGGCGCGGTCGGCATCGCCTGGGCGGCTGCGGTGTCGACGCTGGCGGCGTTCGCGCTGGCGCAATTTGTCGCGACGCGACGCTTCCGCGAGTTCGACATGATCATCCAGCTGGTCGATTTCGCTCGCACCGCACTATGCGGCGCAGTGGCCGCTGCCGGCGCCTATGCCCTGTGGATTTTTGCGCCGGCTCCCGAGACGACCATCGCGCGGCTTTTGCTGCTGATCGCGATCGGCGGGGTCGTGGTCAGCCTGTATATCGGCGCGGCGATCCTGCTCCACGTGCCCGAGCTCGCAAAGGCACGCGCGATCCTTGGCGGCGTCGCCGCCAGGAAATTCAAGCGCCGCGCCGCATGACGCCGCAACGGATCGCATTCCTGCTGCCGCATTTTCGCGCCGGCGGCGCCGAGCGGGTGGTGCTCAACTATATCACCGCGCTCGATCGCGATCGCTTCACGCCCCATTTGTTTCTGACCCGGGTCGAAGGCCCGTTCCTCGACCGGCTCCCGCCCGACGTGACCCCGATCGCGCTCGGCGCGCACCGCGCCTTGCATCTGCCGCGCCATATCGCCGCCGCCATGGCCGAACACGATATCGCACTCGCCTATAGCGCCACCAACGCGATGAACCTCGCTTTGCTCGCCGCGCCGGGCGGCAGGCGGACCGTGCGCGTCGTGTCGGAACACACCCCACCGCAACATTATCTGGCGAGCGCCAAGCTGCCCTGGATCCGGCAGCGCGCGATGCGCTGGCTCTATCCGCGCGCGGCGGCGATCGCGGTCCCGACCGGGCGAATCGCGACCGAACTCGCCGAGGTGATCGGCCGGCCGATCAGGACCGAGGTCCTGCCCAATCCGGTCGTGGCATCGGTCGCATCCCCTCTTTCAGCCCGCGGGCCAGCAAGTCCACCACGGATCGTATCGGTCGGGCGGCTGGTCGCGGCGAAAGGCTTCGACACACTGATTGATGCTTGCGTGCTGCTTCGCGCCGCAGGCACCGAGTTCAGGCTCGACATTTTCGGCGAGGGTCCATTGCGTGACGAGCTTCAGGCGCGGATCGATGACGATTATCTCGGCGATATGGTGACTCTGAAAGGCCATGCCGACAATGTCATCGCGGCGATCAGCGATGCCGACCTGTTCGTGCTGGCTTCGCGACGCGAAGGATTCGGCAACGTCCTGATCGAGGCAATGGCGGCCGGCGTGCCGGTCCTGGCCGCCGCCGCCGGAGGCCCGCAGACCTTTATCCGTGACGGTCGGAACGGCTTTCTGGTCGAACCCGACAATCCCCTCGGGCTCGCCGCCGACATCACCCGGCTGCTTTCCGATCGCCCCTTGTTGGACGCGGCGCGTGCGTCCGCGCTGGAAACGGCGCGCGGCTTCGCGATCGACGATGCAACGCGCCACTTCGAAGCACTGGCCAGCAAGCTGATCGCGGCGCGGTCAACGACGGGTTAACAATAAAGTTACGCCGTTCTGCCAAGGATGCTGATGGGTGCCTTCGCCCAAAGCCGAAGATCAGGTGGGTCTCTTGCCGACGATATTGCGAACCCTTCCAGCCCTGCGCCTGGTCATCGCCTCGTCCGCGCTCGGCGTGCTGGCGAGCTGCGCGCCGGCGTTAAACTATGCGCCGGCCCCGTCGATCGCGATGGAACGGCCCAGCCTCGACCTTGCGCGCGAAGTCAGCGCGAAGCTGGAGGACCATTTCGCGCTGAACGGCGATTTTCATCCCAATGACCTGATCCGCCTGAGCTTTCCCTATGCGCCGGTGCTGACATCGGACCAGCGCGTGCAATTGTCCGGGCTGATCAGCCCGCCCTTGCTGGCGCCGATTCAGACCAAGGGCCTGACGGTGTCGCAGCTTCAGGCCAGGCTGACCACGCTCTATCGCCCCAAGCTGAAGGAGCCATCAGTCGCGATTTCGGTGCTCGAATATAATCGCCCCCCACCGCAGCCCGAGATCTTCGTGCTCGGCGAAGTGGCGAAGCCCGGCAACTATCCCTATCGTGAGGGCATCAGCCTGTATGAAGGGCTGGCGCGCTCCGGCGGCGGCAATCGCGATGCCGATCTGTCGCGCGTCGTCCTGCTGCAGCCGGTCGACGATCATATGGTCGCGCGCATGGTCGACCTGCGCGCCGTGCTGACCGGCGACGCCACCTCGCTCGGTTATCTCAGCCCGTTCAGTATTCTGATCGTGCCGCCGACCAAGATCGCACGCGACGTCGATCGGGCACGGCAGATCCGCCAGATCATCGGGTTCAACGGCATCACCGTCGGCTCCGCGGTCACACTGATCCAATGACCCCACTCGGCCTTCAATATCTGCGCATCGTGCTGTCGCGATGGCGGCTGGTGTTCGGGCTCGTCATTGGCTGCACCCTGGGCGCGTGGCTGTTCAGCGCTCTGGTGCTGGCCAACAAACCGCAGTTCGAAAGCGCGTCGCGGCTCAACATCGTACCGACCAGCGAAGAGCTGGGCTATGCCAATCGCTTCGTGCGCGGATCGACCTTCGACGGCGGCAGCGTCCTGCTCCAGACCTATGCCGAATTCGCGCATACCCGCCCGATCGTCGAGCCGATCGTCGACCGCTATATCGAGCAGCAGGCGCGTACCGCCGGAATTACCCGCGAGGCGTGGATCGCCAAATGGTCGGTACCCAATCCGTGGAGCCCGGGCGCGATCTATTCGGCGCTCAACTATGGCCTGGCGCCGCCAGCGTCGCTCAAAGACCAGCTGATCGACGCGGTGATCAAATACACCGCGATCGAGACGGTCGAGGGTACCTATCTGATCCGCATCACCGTCACATGGGACGATCCGCAATCGGCGGCGTGGTTTTCGAACGCGCTGGCCGATGCCATCATCGCGCGCGCCGAGCGCATGTCGCGCGCATCGGGCACGCAGATCGCCGGTTCGCTGACCACGAAGCTCGACGCCAAGAAGATCGAGCTGGCGACCGTGATCGCGCAGTCGCGTGCGCTGAAGAAGTCGCTCGGCATCGTCGATATCGACCGCCAGAAGCAGTCGCTGCTCGAGGCGCGGCTGGGAGAGCAGGCACAGCTGACCAACGATCTCGCCACGCTGAAGGCGAACCAGGGACAGGTCGCCGGACTGAAGCGGCAATCGAGCGGCAAGCTCACCTCGGCACAGCAGGTGCTCGAGCAGACGCTCGCGGTCGAGGGGCCGCGCGGTGCCGGGCTGCAGGACGGGATCGCGATCCGGCAGCGCCGCATCGGCGATATCGACAACCAGCTCGCCCGGCTCGGCCTGAGCGACGACCGGGTCAAGACGCTCGACGACCGCGCCACCGCGCTCCAGGCCGAAGTCGCCTCGCTCACCGAACGCGCGAGCTTCAGCGAAGTGGAGAATGTCGCCAATGCGCCGCGCATCCAGCTGATCGAACGGGCCGTGCCGCCGCTGGTGCGCAGCTCGCCCAAGATGCTGCTCAACACCGCACTCGGCTTCCTCGCCGGCTGCGCCCTGGCCGGGTGCGCGCTGCTGCTGCTCGGCCCCGGGCCGGTCCGGCCGCTGCGCAGGAGCGAGGATGAGGACGGCGAAGAGGATGCGGTGGACGACACCCCCAATGATCTCGCCGCCCCGGCTGACCTGAAGGCTGAGGCAGCGCCGGAAGTCGAGAGCGACCGCCCGGTCCATGCCTATCCATCGGCAGCTCCGGCCCAGAACTGGACGATCCGGCCAGGCAGCGCCTTTGCCTATGACGTAGCTGCAGCGCCGGTCGCCACGGTCGCGCCGGAACCGGTCGACTGGACCGCGGAGGACCCGGTGGCCCGCGTCGCCGACGCGGTCGATGCGCCCCCGGTGGTCGCCGAGCGCAAGATCGGCGACGATCATCTCTTCCCCCAGATTCTACCCCGGCCCGCCGACGCCCAGGGCTATGACGCCGATGAACAGGCATGGCTCGCGCCGCACATCGCGACCTGGCTCGCCGACCCGCTGGTCGCGGACGGCCGTCCCATATTGGTCGCGAGCGACGCGCACGACGGCGATGCGCGCAGCCTGTATCGCCTGATCTATCAGCATCTGCGCGACCAGGACATCACGGTCCGCACCTTCGATGCGACCGGCGCCGCAGCGATCCCGGCGCAGGGCGAGCCGGGCACCAAGCCGTTGATCTATGGCGGCGGGCTCAGCGAAAGCGGTAGCCGCGAGATGCTGACGCGCGCGGGCGGGGTCGATATAGTGATGGCGGCCGGCGTCGATCCGGGCGAAAGCGCGATCGCCCGCGCCCGCGCCTGCAGCCGCGACGTCGACGGCCTGGTGTCGAGGCGGGCTTATGTCGTCGCGATCGGCGGATAACGCCGCCCCCGTCGCCGACTGGCCGACGATCCCGACCAGCGCCGTCAATGCCGCACCGATCCGGATCGCGGCCTTGTTCATGCTTTGCCTGTTCGCCTTTTTCGGACAGCTCGACGCGGTCGCCAACCGGTTGTCGGGCGGCTCGCCGGTCTCGCTGCTCGAGATCATCATCGGCGGGCTGGGCGCCGCTGTCCTGCTGGCGGTGATCATCGGCCGCGAAACACCGGCACAGGCGAGCGGCAGCGTCGGCATCCGTCTGGTCCTGCTGGTGCCGCTCTGGGCCATAGTGTGCTGGACGCTGTCCGAGCATCAGTCGGAAGGGCTGAAGTATCTCTCGCATTTCGCGACCGCGGTGCTGCCCGCCTGTACGGTCTTCCTGATCGTCGACAAGCCGTGGAAGATCCATGCCGTGCTGTGGGCGATGATCGCGGCGGCCGGCCTGTCGGCGGCGATCGTCATCATCGAGGCGAAGACCGGCACGCGCCTGGTCGCGACCGCGCTGGCCGCCGTCTCGGCCGATTTCGACGGCGTCGCGCGGTCGTCGGGCGGTTCGGACCAGAACCCGACCACTGCCGCGCAGATGCTGATGGTCGGCGTGGTGCTGGCGATGGGCCTGCTCTTCGCCGGCGAGAAGCGCGGGCGGCTGATGTTCGCCGGCGTGCTGCTGGTCGGCAGCGCCGCACTGGCGCTGATGTCGGCACGCAGCGCGATCATGGGGCTTGGCGTCGGCGGCGGGCTGGTGCTGCTCGGCTTTCGTTCGCGCAGCTATTTCCCGGTGATCGTCGCCGGCGCCGTGATCGTCGGGGCGACCGCGATCCTGTTCGCGCCGCCGACGCTGATCGAGCGCTTCGCCGCGATCGGCGACTTCGGCAAGGATCAGACGCTCTATCGCCGCATCACCTATCTTCGTATCGGCGCCGACCTGATCGGTGGATCGCCGATCTGGGGGGTCGGGCCGGGCAATTTCCCGCTTCACTATATCCAGGACGCCTATCGTTACATGCCGGGACGCGAGCTCTATCCGCGCGAGCTGCACAACACCTATGTCGATGTCGCGACCGAATATGGCCTGGTCGGCTTTGCGATCTTCGCCGCGCTGATCGTCACGGCGCTGAAGGCGGCACGGCGCGGGTTCGAGAAGGGCGCGTCGGCGCTGCTCGCCAGCGGCAGCTATGCGGTCGCGATCACGCTTGCGGCGCTGCTGGTCGCGTGCTTCTTCATGCCGCACAAGGATCTGCGCTATCTCTGGCTGCTGTTCGCGCTGGCGATCCAGTGCGGGCGGCTGCGCGCGGGCGAGGAAGCACAGGCATGAAACTGGCCGTGATCGTCACCGAATATCCCAAGTCGACCGAGACCTTCATCTATCGCGACCTGGTCAAGTTCGCCGAACTGGGCGCCGAGATCCGGCTCTATCACCTGACCGCGTTCCGTCATGGCCAGACGCTCCACGCCTTTGCCGAGCCGACGCGCGGCTGGGTCCGGCCGATCGCACTGCTCGGCGGTCCCGCACTGGCCGCCTTTGCGCGTGCCGCATTGCGTCACCCGCTGGTGCTCGGCCGCACGCTGCTGCAGATCGCCTGGGCCTATCGCGCGCATCCGAAGATCGCGCTCAAGTCGCTCGCGCTGGCCCCCAAGGCGCTGGCGATCGCCGCGGACGCGAAGGACTGGGACGCCGCCCATGTCCACGCCGAGTTCGCCGGCCACCCCGCCACCGCGGCGTGGATCGGCCACCGGCTGGGCGGCCCGGCCTATTCGGTCAGCTGCCGCGCGCACGACATCTTCCGCACCCAGCAGCTGCTCGACGCCAAGCTGGGCGAAGCGGCGATGGTGCGCACGGTCAGCGACTTCGGCCGCGCCTTCCTCAAGGACAAGGTCGCCGGCATGGCCGCGCGCGACATCCAGGTGATCCATTCCAGCGTCGATGTGACCCGGATCACGCCGGTCGACACGCTGCCGTCGACCGCGCCGTTCCGCATCCTCTATGTCGGCGCGCTCGAGCCGAAGAAGGGCGTGCAGCATCTGCTCGATGCGCTGGTCGAGGCGGGGTCGGCGCTTGGCGACTGGTGCTGCGAGCTGATCGGCCATGGCCCGAGCGCCGACGCACTGCGCGCCAAAGCAGGCGCGCTTGGCCTGTCCGGCCGCGTCCGCTTCCTGGGCATGCAGCCGTTCGAGGCGGTCGCCGCCGCCTATGGCCAGGCCAGCGTGTGCGTCGCGCCGAGCGTGATCGGCCCCAATGGTCGGCAGGAGGGCATCCCCAATGTGATGATCGAGGCGCTCGCCTATCAGCGCCCCGCGATCACCACCGCCATCTCCGGCATCCCCGAGCTGATCCGCGATGGCGATACCGGCCTGCTGGTGCCGCCGGGCGATGCCCATGCGCTGGCCGAGGCGCTGCTGCGCGTGCAGCGCGATCCGCAAGCGGCGCTGGAGATGGCGCGGCGCGGGCGGGCGCATGTCGAGGCCGAGTTCGATCTTGCGGTGAATGCCGCACGGCAGCTGGCGCTGTTCGCGGGCTGACGCTCACCTCATCCGTTCGCCCTGAGCTTGTCGAAGGGCCGCTCTTCTTGTTCCGACGCAAGAGGAAGAAGAACGGTGCTTCGACAAGCTCAGCACGAACGGTAATTAGGTCCGCTCCCCCTCAATATGCGGCGCGAGCGGTCTTCTTGCCCATCAGGGTGCGCAAGGTGCGCGTCACGCCCTTCACCACATGGTGCGCGGCGACCTTGGCGGCATCGAGCCGCGGTGCATCGCCAGGGCGGCCCGGATCGATGCCGAGCTTGCGCAGGCGGTGATTGACGCGGTGCAGCCGGGCGTCATTGTCGCTTGAGCGCGAGCGCCAGGTGACGCTGAACGAGATCGACGGCATCGGCCCGTTGCGCACCCAGTGCGGCGCCTTTACGGGCACATAGACCGCATCGCCGGGCGCCAGCACGAAGTCGATGCCGTACGCGTCGAACGACGGGTCGAAACGCATGTTGCGATGCCCGCCGGCGCGGTGGAACGCCTCCTGATGCACCTGCGGCACCAGGGTGAAGCGATCGGCGGAGAAGACGCGCATCGTCTTGAAGCCGGCGACCTGGAACAGGATATTGTGCTCCGGGTCCATATGATAGGGCGTGACCGAATTGGGCGAGGACAGGAAGATGAACGCCTCGCGCCGCATGTTCGCGCCGGTGCGCGGGCGGACGACGGGATCGATCTCCGCCAGGCATGCATCGATCAGCTCGGCATAATCGGGGTCTTCGTCGACCTTCTTCAGCACCATCCAGCAGCCATTGTCGGCAATGGTGCGGACGATCTCATCGACCGGCAGCGCTTCGCGGGTGACCCCGTCCGGGTCCTGGTCGATCGCCAGATCGCCGCGGCTATGCTCGACATGGCTGGCGGGCAGCCGCGCGGCGAGATCGGCCAGCGCGTCGAGCGCGAACAGCGGATGGCCGTGGAGCAGATGCTGCACCCCCACCGGTTTGCCCGGATAAGCGGACGCGAACGCGGCGAGCCCGTCGGGCGCGACCCACTGGTTGGTGGTATCCCATTGATTGACGAGCTGCGCGACCGACATGAACACTGCCTAGACTGGACGTGGTTAAGAATCTGTGTCCATTTCGGACCGATCTAGCGTAACGGGCGGCTGCGCGCGAGCCTTGCCCCGCGCCCTGACGCGGCGCGCCAGCCCCTGCGCCCGCACCGCCAGCCGCGAGCTCCAGCGATCGAACGGCACCGCCAGCGACACGACCGGCAACCGATCGACCCAGATTCGGTCGATCATCGGATGGCCGGCGCGCGCGCAGCTGTCGACCAGGTCGGGACCGCCGGGCGCCAGCGCATGATCGAGATAGGCCATTTCGAGCAGTACGCCGGGCGAGAAGGCGCCATAGGCCTCATCATAGGCGATCTTGAGCTGGAACGCGGTGCCCCCGGCGGTGATCACCGCGAGCAGGCTCAGCACATCATCGCCGACGCGCAGGCGGTGGAACTCGAGCCGCCCGCGCCGGTGCGCCTCGACCAGGATGGCGCGAAAGCAGCGTTCGGTATCATTATTGGCGGCGGCGGCCACGCCGTCCCTGCCCTTCCAGCCCGACATTTCGAGCCGGAACAGATCGTCGATCCATGGGCCGGGATCACTATCGGCGGCGAGCAGGTCGACCGTCGCCGCACCGCGTTCGGCCAGGCGATTGCGCAGCCGGCGATGCTCCTTCACCACCTTCTTGCGGATATGGGTGGCGATATACTCCTCAGCGCTCAACCCCTTGCGCAGCACCGCGCGGGCATGCGTCCGGGTGACGTCGCACGGCAACCCGCGCGCCGCGAGCTCGGCCTGGAGCGCCACAGTCGAGGCGCTGTCGGCGATCAGCGCGGAGAGCCGCAGATACAGGCCATTGCCGCGCGCGGCCCGCAGCGTGCCAAGCGCCGAGCGCCAGAACGCCGCCTCCTCCCCGGCGCGGATCAGCGGCTCGCCCAGCGCACGCACCCGCTGCTCCCAATTCTGCAGCGCGACACGGACCTTGCCACGAAGCGCAGTGCGCCGCTGCAACGGTAACACCGCATCGAGCCGCGCCGACCCGTCAGGCAGGTCGGTCCAGCCAAGCAGCAGCATCAGCCCGCCGGATTCGGGCAGCAACAGCGACGGCCCCGCGACCCAGGGTTCGTAGAAGATATTGGCCGTGCCGGCCGCATCCGCCAGTGCCGCCCACGCCTCCGCAACGCCGGGTGCCGGATCGCCCGCAATCAGTTCGGTACGCACGGGCGCGATCCAGGTGTCACCGTCACTCTCCATCCGACCCGGGCGCGCCGGACATGGCGGAGATATGACGGCAAAGGTCTTACATCGGGTGAACGGCCGGGATGTTGGTGTTCACCGCTGTTTTACCCCTGATACTCCGGAAAAAAACGACGACCCCTGTTATGATGGATTTTCGGGGCGGAGTTCCGGTTTGATTGCAGTGAGTTGGCGGCCGTGACCCCTGTTGTGGATAACAGGGGTGGAACAGCGGATAACAGGGGTCGATTTTCGCCGGAACAGGGGTGGCGGGTGGTCGCGTGGTTGTGTCGCGGGATGTGGTGTTCGGGGCAGTATGTGCGGCCGGAGGAAGCGGGACATCTCCCTGTTCTCCCTGTTAATTTGCCGAGGTAATTTTTTGGCGGTTTTCTCCCTGTTATGTTGGAGATTTCGGGGAAATTTGTGGATGATTTTCAGAGACTTGATCATCGATCTCCCTGTTATCGATTATCAGGGAGATTTTCGGAGATAACAGGGAGTGAGTGCTCCCTGTTTCCGTTGAAACAGGGAGGTGAGTGGTTGATCTTCATCATGTCAAAGAGCGGGATTGGTACGAAACGGTCGGTCTAGAGGGTGCGATGGTAAGATTGAATCGGTAGGGCAGATCGATGTAAATTCGCGCTCTCCTCCCAGCGGCGATGATGGCACGCTCGATTGTGTAAATGCGCTCGGCGGTTTTGAGGCCCTTGAAGTGTGCGGCGATTTTCGATGCCATCGTGGTGGTGGCGCGCTTCTCCACGGGAGCTCCAGCTCCTTCTCTATGCTCACGATGCTTTTGAGCTGAGCATCGCGCGCGATCACGATGCGAACATACAGCGGTGACCGCACCCCAAGTGCTCTCCCCCAGCGCCGTGGCTGCTGGCCTGTGCGCAGGAAGCGCGATAGAACAGCGCAAGGAGAATAGCGAATGAGTTGCATAACGACGATTGACTGGGCCGCGACTGGAACAATGCTTCAGGGCGTTGGCACAGTTGTCGGTGCGCTCGCCGTGATTGGTGCTGCGATTATAGGCTCCCGAACATTCGACAATTGGAAGCGCCAGAAACTGGCAGAACGCCATATCGAGCAAGCCGAGCGTATTCTCACCGCAACCTACAAGGTGAGGCGCGGGCTGTCCTATGTGCGTAACCCGGCAATGTGGGGACACGAAACGGATGCCGCCGAGGAGCAACTGAAAGCGAACGGCGAATGGGAAAAAACCTTTCCGGAGAGCGAACGGAAAAGCCTTGCTACGAGGCAGGCATATTACAATCGTCTTAACTCTACACGCGACGACCAGCGGGCGCTTGAGGAATGCCAGCCCATGGCTCGTGCCTTCTTTGGTGAGGAATTGGAAAAGGCCATCGAGAAGCTCAATCACCAATTCTGGAGCGTCAAAGTCTATGTGGATGCTAACCACAAAGATAAGACAGGTGCCGACGCCGCGTTTCGGCGGAAGATCGAAAGCACCATATGGGAGGGCTGGCCTTCGCCTGCGGAGAACGAGGTCGATCAGTTCATTGCCGCACAGGTGAAACTGATCGAGAGCTTCTGCCTGCCGGTCCTTCGCATGGAGAACGTGAAAGCAGCGATCCCAACGGCTACTGTAGCGGCCCGTAGCAGGTCCGTAGCGGCTCGGTTACCAAGCGCCGGATCAAAACCCGTCCTACCGTAAGCCCTCCCCGTTCAATTCTTTGGCCCCTCTAACACTCTGAACCAATCTCGGATCGCAAGTTTGAGCCGGTCAACCTCGTCCTCAGCAAGCACGCCGCAGTGCGCGATTGTGCCTCGCAGCATGTTGAGTGCGGCCATCACGCGGGAGACAGCAGACTGGTTGCTGAGCATCCCTGCGAAGTCAGACCAGTTCGCGCGGATAATGTCTCCAAGCTGGCCGAAGGTTGTATAGTCGATGTCATCCTCCGACCGGACGGACACGGCAGCTTGAGCCTCGCGCTCGCGGTTTTTCCGCACCTCTTCAAGGACACCGGGCGGAACGCGAGTGTCCCACCATTTCGCACCGTGCGCTGCCTCCATCGTCTCAACAATGAGGCGACGAATGTCGTTCTCGAGGAGGTAGAATATTTCGTAGTAGCGGGACATGTGAGCGGCGTTCTTGCGGTTCGCTAGGTCGAACTGTTTGATGAAGGGTTCGAGCTGCTCGTCATCCGCTTGACTGAGTCCATTCGGTTGGCCAGTGTCATACTCTGCCAGCGTCGCCCGCAGCCCTGTTTCGATGACGGCGCATTTGAGCAAAAACAATTCGACCGTGTGGTCACTCATGATAGCAGGTTCGCCTTGAGGCTCCTGAATATCGCGTTGTAGACCTCCACGTTCGTGGTCTCCGGTAGAACCACGTTGATGTTATAAGCGAGTTGCAGGCGGCCATTGCCGCCCGCGTTTTGATCTGCAGGCGATGGTGCTCCGTCGTAGGGCTGGCCAGGTTCACCCTGCTCATCACTTCCGGCATCTTCGCGCGCTTGCTTGGCATAATCTTGAAATGCTTGGAACGTGGTTAGGATGTAACGGACAATCCCTTCCTTCTTCGGGAGGCCAGTGATCGCGACGATGACGTCGATAAGCGCGGCTTCCTCCGCCTTGTGCGCGTACTGATTCCGCCTGAACACCTCTGCAAATCCGTTGCGAAGCGCTTTTAGCGCGGCGGCTGGTCGGCCTGCCTCCGTTTGAAACTGCGCGTATAGTTCTGTAGGCGCGCCGGTCTGATTGAGAATTCCGGTTGCTTTTAAAATTGGAATTATAGGACGGGCAGCTCCGCCGGTGGCGCCCATTACGGTGCCGAGAAAGTCGGTATTGAAAATGCCGGGCTTTTCCGAGGTAGGAATCTTCTCTAATATTCGCTTGAGGACCCCGGGGCTGGATGTGTAAGGAAGGCCGCCGGGAATCTTGCGGCGGGCAGTCTTCTCCGAATTTGCGGGCGCAGCCGCTGCCTCTTGTTCAGATGCCAAGTCCAATCCCCCTTCGATAAGTGATTTTGTCTTACAATGTCACGAATCACAAGTCATGACTCAAACGCTACGCGTCGTGAATTTTGGAGTACCCCTTGCACCCTCACGCAAGTCGGGGAGAATAGATGAAAATGGAAGCAGCAGTATCGCTTATCGACCCTGAGCCGGAAATTGGACGTTTAATTGTTGCAAGTGGGCAGCATAGCTAGGCACCTGTCACCGACCTTCAGCTCATGCTAGTGCTACAACTACAGGGAGCTTCAGGGGGCACATGTGGAACAGGGTCAGTTTGAACTAACTCGCTCAGCGATCGATAAGGAAATAGACACGCTCCCCGATAGGCCGACGGGCATTAAGATGGGGTTCGGGCTGGCTGGGGCTTTCATGATTAGAAGTCTGTTGGAGACCGTGGTTGTCGATATGGTCCACTGGAGATGGGAAATGCGAGCCTATCGGGGCAGATATGTTTACCCTGACCCAATGATGGACGAGTTCGACTATGTCATCGGCAACGCCGACTGATGGATTGTCACAGCATCCCGCACCCTAATAATCCGGCAAGCATGGATGCCTCTTTGCTGCGGATAAGTTTAGCGAGGGCACGCCGCGACGCCTCGTCGCGGAGCGTCCCAGTACCAGCGCACTCCGAGAATGGCGTTTTATTGGCAAACTGGACGCAGGATCGCATTGCTAATCTATGGTCTGGCTAGCACCATTCTGGCTGGCGCAGATGCGCCTATTGGCCATAATCCACCTCTCCACGATAGAATACCCCTATAAAAGCCCACAAACCCCGAGCCCACCTTGCAACTCCGCCTCCTCGAATATTTCGTCGCACTCGCCCGGGAGGGGCATTTCGCGCGCGCCGCCGCCGCCTGCAATGTCACCCAACCCACCCTGTCCGCCGGGCTCGCCGCGCTGGAAGAGCAACTCGGCAAGCGGCTGGTCGAACGCGATCGGCGCTATATCGGGCTGACCGACGAAGGGCGCGCGGCTTTGCCCTGGGCGCAGCAAGCGATTGCGATGATCGATGGGCTGGAACAGGCCGCCGAAACGGCGCGCGGGCCGTTGCATGGGGCGTTGCGGCTTGGCGCGATCCCGGCGTCGATGCCGATGGTCGGGCATTTCACCCGCGCGCTGCGCGCCGCCAATCCCGAGCTGACCGTGTCGGTGCGGTCGCTGACCTCGCGTGAGATCGAGCAGGCGCTGGGGGCGTTCGAGCTCGATGCCGGGCTGACCTATCTCGATCATGAGCCGCCGACCCAGGTGATCGCCGTGCCGCTTTATGCCGAGCGCGCAGTGTTCGTGGCGCGGACCGGCAGCGGCTTTGATGGCCACCGCACGGTCGAGTGGCCGGAGGTGCTCGCCCAGCCGCTGTGCCTGCTGCATGAGGGCATGCAGAACCGGCGCATCTTCGATGCCCATCTCGCCGCGCGCGGCTTTGCGGTGCATCCCGGCGCGACGGCGGATTCCTATGTCGCCTTGCTGGCGATGGTCGAGGCGGGCGGGTTCGCGACGGTGGTGCCCAAGGGCTATACCGCATTGATCCCGACCGACAGCTGGGCGCGGGTGCTGCCCTTTGCCGAGCCGTTCCCGGCGAGCCGGGTCGGGCTGGTGGTGCTTGACCGGCGGCCATCGAGCCAGCTTGCCCAGGCTGCGCTGGCCGCCGCCAATGCCATCAAGCTGCCGCGTGGGTATCGCGACGGCTGATAGAGAGTCTCTATCAGCCATGAAGTCAGTCGATTTGACCTGACGCCCGGAGCGGGGCCTATCTTCACCTGATATGCGCAGGACAAGAGAGAGCGAGCGGCCGGCCCCGGCATTGACGGCGGAAGCGGTTGCGTATCGCGAGGCGATCGGCCGCTTCATGGCCGGCGTGGCGGATGGGCGCGGCGTGCTGTTGCCGCTGCTCCATGCGTTGCAGGAGGAGTTCGGCCATATCGACGATGCGCTGGTGCCGCATGTCGCCGAGGCGCTGAACCTGAGCCGCGCCGATGTGCACGGCGTGGTCACTTTCTATCATGATTTTCGCCGCCAGCCGGCCGGGCGCCATGTCATCAAATTGTGCCGCGCCGAAAGCTGCCAGGCGCGCGGTGGCCGGGCGATCGAACGCGCCGCGGTCGAGCGGCTCGGCGTGGCGATGGGCACGACCAGCGCCGATGGCCGGGTGACGCTGGAGCCGGTCTATTGCCTTGGGCTGTGCGCGACCGGGCCCAATGCGCTGGTCGATGGCGTGCCGGTGTCGCGGATCGACGGCGCCCGGCTCGAGCGGCTGGCGGCGCAGGTGGCGGCGTGAGGGTCTTTATCAGCCGCGACATGGCCTCGGTCGCACTCGGCGCGGATGAGGTGGCCGAGGCGTTCGCCCGGGCCGGCGCCGAGGTGGTCCGCACCGGCAGCCATGGCCTGTTCCGGATCGAGCCCCTGGTCGAGGTCGAGACGGCGGACGGGCGTATCGGCTATGGCCCGGTCGCGCCCGATGAGGTTGGCGCCGTGCTGGACGGGAGCCATGCCAACCGGATCGGCAAGGTCGCCGACCTGTCCTTTTTCGCGTCGCAGCAGCGTTTCACTTTCTCGCGCTGCGGGGTGATCGATCCGATCGATCTCGACGATTATGCCGCGCATGGCGGCTGGGCCGGGCTTGCCGCCGCCCGCGCGCTGGCGCCCGCGGCGGTGGTGGCGATGGTCCGGGACAGCGGGCTGCGCGGCCGGGGCGGCGCTGGCTTCCCGACCGGGATCAAGTGGCAGACCGTGCTCGATACGCCGGGCGCGGAGAAATTCATCGTCTGCAATGCCGATGAGGGCGACAGCGGCACCTTTGCCGACCGGATGCTGATGGAGGGCGATCCCTATGGCCTGATCGAGGGCATGGCGATCGCCGCGCATGCGGTCGGCGCGGGGCATGGTTACATCTATATCCGCTCCGAATATCCCTTTGCCGTGGCGGTGATGCGCGAGGCGATCGCGCGGTCGGCGGCGCAGGTCGCGCCCTTCACGCTGGAGGTGCGGGTCGGCGCGGGCGCCTATGTCTGTGGCGAGGAAACGGCCTTGCTCGATTCGATCGAGGGCAAGCGCGGCCAGGTGCGCGCCAAGCCGCCGCTGCCGGCGATCGCCGGGCTGTTCGGCAAGCCGACCGTGATCAACAATGTGCTGAGCCTCGCCGCGGTGCCGTTCATCCTGGCCAATGGCGCAGCGGCCTATGCCGCGGTCGGCTTCGGCCGGTCGCGCGGCACCATGCCGGTGCAGCTGGCCGGCAATGTTCGCAATGGCGGGCTGTATGAAATCGGGTTCGGCATCACCTTGGGCGAGCTGGTCGAGGTGATTGGCGGCGGGACCGAGAGTGGCCGGCCAGTGCGCGCGGTGCAGGTCGGCGGGCCGCTTGGCGCCTATTTCCCGCCGGCGATGTTTCATCTGCCGTTCGATTATGAAAGCTTTGCGACCGCAGGCGGGCTGATCGGTCATGCCGGGATCACGGTGTTCGACGACAGTGTCGACATGGCGAAGATGGCGCGGTTCGCGATGGAATTCTGCGCAGTCGAAAGCTGCGGCAAATGCACGCCGTGCCGGATCGGATCGACGCGCGGGGTGGAGACGGTCGACCGGATCATTGCCGGCGAGCGGATCGACGACAATATCGAGATATTGCGCGACCTGTGCGACACGATGAAGTTCGGGTCGCTATGCGCATTGGGCGGCTTCACGCCCTATCCGGTGCTGAGCGCGCTGGATCATTTCCCGGAAGATTTCGGTGGCGCGACGGCGCTGCCCGTGGCGGCGGAGTAAAGTCATGGCGTGGCGCGGCGAAACCGACCTGGGCACCAAGCCCGCCGCCCCCGGCGCGGCGATGGTGACGATCACCATCGACGGGCAGCCGGTCAGCGTGCCCGAAGGCACATCGGTGATGCGCGCCGCTGCACTGATGGGAACGAGCATCCCCAAACTGTGCGCGACCGACAGCCTGGAGGCATTCGGATCGTGCCGGCTGTGCCTGGTCGAGGTCGAGGGCCGCGCGGGCTATCCCGCTTCCTGCACCACGCCGGTTACCCCGAACATGGTGGTGCGGACCCAGACCGAGAAGCTCAAGAAACTGCGTCGCGGGGTGATGGAGCTGTATATCTCCGATCACCCGCTCGATTGCCTGACCTGCGCCGCCAATGGCGATTGCGAGTTGCAGGACCAGGCCGGCGCGGTCGGCCTGCGCGATGTGCGCTATGGCGATACCGGTGCGAGCCATCTGGGCCAGGCCAAGGACACCTCCAACCCCTATTTCGATTTCGATCCGTCGAAATGCATTGTCTGTTCGCGCTGCGTGCGGGCATGCGACGAAGTGCAGGGCACGTTCGCGCTGACCATCGAGGGCATGGGGTTCGGCAGCAAGGTCGCGGCGAGCCAGGGCGAGGATTTCTTCTCCAGCGAATGCGTATCGTGCGGCGCCTGCGTCCAGGCCTGCCCGACCGCGACCCTGATCGAGAAGAAAGTGGTCGAAATCGGCACGCCCGACCGATCGGTCATCACCACCTGCGCCTATTGCGGCGTCGGTTGCACTTTCCGCGCCGAGATGCGCGGCGAGGAGCTGGTGCGGATGGTGCCGTGGAAAGAGGGCAAGGCCAATCGCGGGCATAGCTGCGTCAAGGGGCGCTTCGCCTGGGGCTATGCCAATCACAAGGAACGCATCCTCAACCCGATGATCCGCGCCTCGATCGACGATCCATGGCGCGAAGTGAGCTGGGAGGAAGCGATCGCGCATACCGCGGCGGAATTCCGCCGGATTCAGAACCAGTACGGCAAGCGCTCGATCGGCGGCATCACCTCGAGCCGCTGCACCAATGAAGAGACGTTCCTGGTCCAGAAGCTGATTCGTGCCGGGTTCGGCAATAATAATGTCGATACCTGCGCGCGCGTCTGTCATTCGCCGACCGGCTATGGCTTGAAGACCGCGTTCGGCACCTCGGCCGGCACGCAGGATTTCGACAGCGTGATGGCGGCGGATGTGGTGGTGATCATCGGCGCCAATCCGACCGACGGGCATCCCGTCTTCGCCAGCCGGCTCAAGCGCCGCTTGCGCCAAGGTGCGCAATTGATCGTGATCGATCCGCGCCGCACCGACATCGTGCGCTCGCCACATGTCGAGGCGGTCGAGCATCTGGCGCTGCGCCCCGGCACCAATGTCGCGGTGCTGACGGCGATGGCGCATGTCATCGTCACCGAAGGGCTGGTCAATGAAGCGTTCGTGCGCGAGCGCTGCGACTGGTCCGAGTTCGAAGACTGGGCCGAGTTCGTCGCCGATCCGCGCCACAGCCCGGAGGCGACCGAGCTGATGACTCAGGTGCCGGCCGCGAATTTGCGCGCGGCGGCGCGGCTCTATGCGACCGGCGGCAATGGCGCGATCTATTATGGCCTCGGCGTGACCGAGCATAGCCAGGGATCGACCACGGTGCTGGCGATCGCCAACCTGGCCATGGCGACGGGCAATCTCGGGCGCGACGGCGTCGGGGTGAATCCGCTGCGCGGGCAGAATAATGTCCAGGGCGCGTGCGACATGGGCAGTTTCCCGCACGAGCTGTCGGGGTATCGCCATGTCTCCGACGATGCGGCGCGAGACATGTTCCGCGACCTGTGGGGCGTAGAGCTCGATCATGAGCCGGGCTTGCGCATCCCCAACATGCTCGACGCGGCGGTCGATGGCACGTTCAAGGCGCTTTATATCCAGGGCGAGGATATTTTGCAGTCGGACCCGGACACGCGGCATGTCTCGGCCGGCCTGGCCGCGATGGAATGCGTCGTGGTGCACGACCTGTTCCTCAACGAGACCGCCAATTACGCGCATGTCTTCCTGCCCGGATCGACTTTCCTGGAGAAGAACGGCACCTTCACCAACGCCGAGCGGCGCATCCAGCTGGTGCGCAAGGTGATGCAGCCGAAAAATGGCTATGAGGATTGGGAGATCACGCAATTGCTCGCGCGCGCGCTCGATTGCGATATGCATTATGGCCATGCCTCGGAGATCATGGACGAGATCGCCGCAGTGACGCCGACCTTTGCCGGCGTGTCGTTCGCGCGGCTGGATGAGCTCGGATCGATCCAGTGGCCGTGCAATGACGCAGCGCCGGAGGGTACGCCGGTCATGCATATCGGTGGTTTCGCGCGCGGGCGGGGCAAGTTCGTGCGCACCGAATATGTCGCGACCGAGGAACGCACCGGGCCGCGCTTCCCCCTGCTGCTGACCACCGGGCGCATCCTCAGCCAGTATAATGTCGGCGCGCAGACCCGCCGCACCGAGAATAGTCGCTGGCACGAGGAAGACCGGCTGGAGATCCACCCCCATGATGCGGAGCAGCGCGGTGTCCTCGACGGCGATTGGGTCACGGTGGTCAGCCGCGCCGGCGACACATCGCTGCGCGCGCTGATCACCGACCGGGTCGCGCCGGGCGTGGTCTATACGACCTTCCACCATCCCAGCACTCAGGCCAATGTCATCACCACCGACAATTCGGACTGGGCGACCAATTGCCCGGAATACAAGGTGACCGCAGTGCAGGTCGGGCGCTCCAACGGCCCGACCGACTGGCAGGAACGCTATGAGGCGCGCTCGCTCCTTTCGCGGCGGATCGAGACGGTCGCCGCCGAATGAGCGGGACGATCGACAAACTGGTCAGGATGGCGAACCAGATCGCGACCGAGCTGGAGCATCAGCAAGGCGCGAACGCGGCGACCGCGACCTGGGACCATCTCTGGCATTTCTGGGATCCGCGCATGTGCGCGCAGATCATTGCTTATCTCGATCAGGGCGGCGATGGCCTGAACGACATGGCAAGGAAAGCAGTCACGATGTTGCGCGACAAGGGCACAACGCCTTCACAGACTCCCGCCACCGACTTCGCCGTCGGCGCGGACGGTGTGCCTCCATCAGACGCCGGATGAGCGAGGCGACCCGGCCGGTCTCCTTCGACCGGATCACGCCGGATGGCGGACATGACGATGTCGTGCGTGCGGTGGCGATCGAGGCGCCGGTCTCGGTCGAATTCAACGGCATCGGCTATGCGGTGATGATGGCGAGCCCGGCCGACCTGGAGGATTTCGCGATCGGCTTCGCGCTCAGCGAAAGGCTGGTGGAAGAGCCGAGCGAGATCCTCGCGATCGATCACCATCCCTCGCCCGCCGGTCATATCCTGCGCATCACCCTGGCCGCAACGCGCACCGAAACATTGCTTGGCCGCGTCCGCCACCGCATATCCGATTCCTCCTGCGGACTGTGCGGGATCGAGAATCTGGAACAGGCGCTGCGCCCCCTGCCCGTCATCACCGCGGCGAGCCAGGCGGACGAGGCAGCGATCTTCGCCGCGCTCGCCCATTTGCGCGACCTGCAGCCGCTCAACCGGGAAACCGGCGCGGTCCATGCCGCCGCGCAATGCCGGCCGGATGGAACGATCGTTGCCGTCCGCGAGGATGTCGGGCGGCATAACGCGTTCGACAAGCTGATCGGCGCGATGGCGCGCGCGGGCGAGGATTGGGATGGGGGCTTTGCCTTGCTGTCATCGCGTTGCTCCTATGAGCTGGTCGAAAAGGCCGCGCTCTCCGGCTGTCCGATGCTCGTCACGATTTCCGCACCGACCACGCTCGCCGTCGAGCGAGCGCGCGCGGCGGGGGTCCGGCTCGTCGTTCTGGCGCGGCCCGATGCCGCGCTGGTTGTCGCCGCATGACGCGGTTGCTCGGCGCGATCCTAGCCGGCGGACGATCGCAGCGGTTCGGGTCGGACAAGGCGGTCGCGCTGCTTGCCGGACAAAGCCTGATCGATCGCGTCGTCGCCGCGCTTGCGCCGCAAGTCGATAGCATGGTGCTGGTCGGGCGCGCCGGCGACATCGCGGCGATACCGGACCGGCCGCTTCCCGACCTTGGCCCGCTTGGCGGGCTCAACGCCGCGCTTCATCATGCGCGCGCACAAGGGTATCCGGCGGTGATGACGGTCGGGTGCGACATGCCGGTGCTGCCGCCGGATTTGGCCGAACGGCTCCGGGCGAGCGGATGCCCGTCCTATGTCGAGGCGATACCGATCATCGGCCTGTGGCCTGCCGACCTCGCCGACCAACTCGACATTTTCCTCGCCAGCGACCGCCGGCGATCGATGCGTGGCTGGGCGACCGAGGTCGGGGCGGCGGTGCTGTCGCTGGCCGAGGACTTGCCCAACATCAACACGCCGGACGATTTGTCGCTGCTCGCACGGACATTCCCGCGTGACTGAGCGCGGCGATGACGCAAAGCCGGGGTTCGACGAGGCGCGCGCGATCGTCACGGCATCGGCGCCGCCACCAGTCGAGCTGATCGTGCCGCTTGCCGACGCGCTGGGTCGCTGGACGGCGGCCGACCTGTTCGCCGCGCGTGACTGTCCCGGCTTCAATGCGTCGGCGATGGACGGTTTCGCCTTTGCTGCGGACGCCACCGCAGCGGCGACCGCGCAAATGCCGGTCGCGCTGGCGATCGCCGGAGAGTATCGGGCCGGCCATTCGTCCACTGCGGCGATCCCCGGCGCGGCCTACCCGATCAGTACGGGCGCGAGGATGCCGATCGGCTGCGACACGGTGATCACCACCGAACGGGCGAGGGTTATCGAGAAAAGCGGGCAGCGCTTCCTGGTCTTTCACATGCCCGAGACCATCGGGCGGAATGTCCGTTGCCAGGGCGAGGATGCGCAGGTCGGTGCTCTGGTCCTGACGCCCGGGCAAAGGATCACGGCGGAAGCGATCGGTGCGCTGGCCAGCTATGGCGTCAGCGATGTGCCGGTGTTCCGTTCCCCCGGATCTCGATCATTCCGACCGGTGACGAGCTGGGCGGGGCATCCGCGCCGAGCACCATTCCCGATGCCAATGGCCCGATGATCCGGGCGTCCGCCGCGAGTCTTGGACTGCCAGTGCAGTGCCATGCGCCGGTCGATGACGATCCCGCACAGATCGAACGGGCATTCCGCGCCGTGCTGGCGAGCGGGTCGACTGATATCCTCATCTCCACCGGCGGGGTGTCCGGCGGCGATCACGACCATATCGCCGCCGTGCTGCGCGCGATGGGCGCGCGGATTCATTTCCACGGCGTGCGGATGCGCCCGGGGAAGCCGGTGCTCTTCGCCAGCTTTGCCGATGGCACATTGTTTTTCGGCTTGCCCGGCAACCCGGTCGCAGCCCTGCTCGGCTTCCGCTTTTTCGTGCTGGCAGCGGTCCGAGCGATGCTGGGCCGTCCACCGGAGACAGGCGAACCGGTCAGCGTCGACGTGCCGGGCCGCGCGGGCACGACATTATTCCTCAGGGCACGGCGCGACCAATCGGGCATTGAGGTCCTGCCGGAGCAACAGTCGCATAGGATGCGCTCATTGCTTGCGGCGAATTGCTGGCTGTCGGTCGATCTCGCCCCGGCGGGGCGTTCGCTGGTCCGTTGCTATGGATTGTCCGCCAATCTGGAGAATAGCGAGACATCTGCACAGCAGCTCTGGTTGTGCGGAAGGGACTGAAGGGCGGCGGAAGAGATATGGGACACCAGTAATGTCCCATATCTCTTCCGCCACCGCTTCGGCCGATGTCTTATAATTCATTATATATCAGATAGTTAATCTGAAATAATCGATTTCGGCCGCGAGCCTTGCAGAATTCCGGGACTTAAGCCCGCAGCTGGCCGCTCCACTGATCCACGATCGTGCCGCCGGACGCGACCCAGGCTTCGGGGCGGCCGGTGAGATCCTGCAACAGCGTCTCGAACGCGTCGATCCGATAGGGCAGCGCCATGATGTACGGCGTGATGTGCAGCGGCAGCAGCCGCCCGCCATGGGTGCGCCCCTCGCCGGCCAGCCAGTCGAACGCATCGCGCATCTGTTCGGCATAGCTGTCGGCCGATTGCTGCTGCACGGTGATGATCTGGCGATCCGACAGTTCATGGTTGAGCGGCAGGTTGATCAGGCCATTGGCGAAGCGATAGGGCAGTTCGTCATTCACCCAGTCGCAGGTGTAATCGAGCCCCGCTTCGCGCAACAGATCCGGGGTGTTCCAGCTTTGCGACCGTGCGATCGACAGCCAGCCGCGCGGCCGGATCCCCGACACGCGCTCCAGCGTGTCGAGCGAGGATGAAATCAGCGCGCGCTCATCCTCGATCGGCAAACCAGTCGCGATCGTGCCGTTCATGTCGGTCGAATGCGCGATGATCTCATGACCGGCGGCGATGATGTCGGCGATCAGTTCGGGATAGCGTTCGGCAATGGCGGCATTGGTCGCGATCGATGCCGTGACGCCGGCCTTCGCAAAGGCGTCGAGCAAGCGGTAGACCCCAACCCGCGTGCCATAGTCGCGCGAGGTGTAGTGACGGTAATCGGGATAGGGCGTGACCATATGCCCGGGCGCGCGGAATGGCGTGTCGGTCGGGGTAATCGGAAACCATTCAAGGCTCACGCAGATCCATACCGCCACGGTCTTGCCGCCGGGCCATGAAACGGGCGGACGATCGAAGATCGACGACCAGGGATAAAGTTCATGGTCATAACCGAGGCGGCGCTTCGAATAAGTGAGATAGGCCGGATCGAGGCTCATGCCGCGTCTCCCGTCTGAGCGCGCCCCGCCTGAGCTTGCCACGCATCGACGATCTCGCCGGCGCGCGCGATCCAGGCGCGGCCGTCCGCGGCGATATGTTCGAGCACACGCTCGAACGCGCCGATCCGGTGCGGCTGGCCGATCAGATAGGCATGCAGGGGGATGCACATCACCGTGCCCGATCGTTCGCCTTCGGCAGCGAGGCGATCGAACTGACGGATCAGCGTATCGGCATAGTCACGCGGGCTCATATTATAGACGAAGAAGCCATAATGGTCGTTGACCTCCAGGCTGTACGGGATCGAGGCGAGCCGCCCGCTCTTCACCTTGACCGGCTGTACCTGGTCGTCGTGATAAAGGTCGCAGGTATAATCCAGGCCATATTCGGCGATCAGATCGAGCGTGCGTGGCGTGTGGGTGAGCGCGGGCGCAAGCCAGCCGCGGATGCGCTGGCCAGTCGCGGCCTGCACGGTCGCGATCGAATCCTCGATGATCGCGCGCTCCTGCGCTTCGTCCATGCCGTAAGTATAGCGGGTATTGTAGATGCCGTGGCTGAAGAATTCCCAGCCGCGCTTCGCGCCGTCCTCGACCACCTCGGGATGATGCTGGCACAAGGCGACCGAGAGCGAGACCGAGCCGGGAAAGCCGTGCCGGCTCATCGCCTCCGCCATGCGCCAGTGCGACACGCGGTTGGAATGGTCGCGGTGGCTATAGCCGACCACATCGGGATGCGGTCTGGTCCAGCTCTTGCGCGACGGATTGGCCGGCGGGTCGATCTCATAATATTCGAGATTGGGCGCGACCCAGACCGCGACACTCTTGCCACCCGGCCAGACGATCTTCGGCCGGTCGCGATAAGGCGAGAAATCATACAGGCCGGGATCGGCAGCGCCCTCCTGCATCACCGCGCCTCCAGCCAGTCGATCACCG
This sequence comes from Sphingomonas alpina, assembly GCF_014490665.1. NCBI lineage: Bacteria > Pseudomonadati > Pseudomonadota > Alphaproteobacteria > Sphingomonadales > Sphingomonadaceae > Sphingomonas > Sphingomonas alpina. The sequence goes on from NZ_CP061038.1 coordinate 3,841,885, forward strand.
CCTGGACCGGTTCGACATCGGCATATTTGAGCTGCAGGTCAGTCAGATTGGCGAAGTGATAGCTGGCATGCTTGTCGGCGCAGGTTTCGATCGGCACGATCGTGCGATAGCCATGGCTGAGGGACTCCACCGCGGTCGCGCGGACGCAGCCCGAGGTCGATCCGCCGGTCACCACCACAGTGTCGACCTTATGCCAGACCAGATAGCTGGCGAGCGGCGTTTCGAAAAAGGCCGACGGCATGCGCTTGGTGAATACCATATCGGCCGGATCGATTGCACAGCGCGGGTCGAAGGCGTGGCGCTCGCTGTCATATTTGATGTTCTGCAGCGAATCCGGCGTGTTGGTGCGCGTGCCCCACACCCCCGCGTCCGCGGCATTGTCCATATAGGCGACATGGCTCCAGATCACCGGCATGCCCTTGGCGCGCGCCAGCGCCGAAATCCGGTTCACATAATTGATCTGCTGCGGGTCGGCTTCATAGGCAGTGGCGAACGTGTCGATCGCGGTATAGGCCTGCTGGAAATCGACATTCACGATCGCCAGTTTCTCGCCAAAGCCGAATTTGCGGCGCGCCGGATTTGCCATCACTTCTTCGAATATCTCGCGCGCGGTCCGCCCGTCGTCGATCATCCGGGTCCCGATCACATCCGCCATTTGTCGTCCTTCGTCACTCACGCCAGAAATTACCCGGGCCTTCAGCCCCGCGCCGGTCGCCCATCGGTCGGCACGCGCGGATCGATCAGGATGCGCAGCACCCGGGCGAGCAGCGCTTCCATCGCCTGCTGGCGCTGATCCGCTTCCGCGCCGTCATAACGAATGTCACGTAGCGTCTCGGTAGTGATCCCGCCCTGTGCGGCGACGATCCGTTCCAGCCGGTCGATCCGGTCGTTCGACACCGACAGCTCGACCAGCAGCGCGAGCGCGATGTTGAGCACTTCCTCGACTTCGCGGTCGTCCAGGCTTTGCGGCCGCGTACCCCGCGCGGAATCAACCAGGGCAAGGATCGCTTCTGCGGCGCTGGTCATGTCAGCCCTGCTTCCGCGCAGTGATGGCGTACCAGCGGATCGCGCCCTGCACCGCCGGCAGATTATGCTCGACGATTCCTTCGGCATCGAACCCGGCCGCGCGCATATCGGCGATCAGATCAGCCGAGGCGTAAGTGTGCCAATGCCGTTCATTGTTGAAATGCGTGTCCCAGTCACGCTCCACCTGATGCACGATCGTCGGTTCGAACCGGATCGAGACGTCCTGATGAATGACGATCCCGCCCGGCCGCACCACGCGCGCGGCTTCGCGGATCATGCCGCGGCGCTTCTCCGCGCCGATCTCGTGCAGCAGATTATGCGAGACGACGAGGTCGAAGCTGTTATCCGCGAACGACAGTGCGGACGCATCCATCTGATGAAAATGCACCGCGACGCCGAGCGATTCAGCGCGGGCATGGGCATAGCGCAGCATGCCGGCGCCGATATCGACCGCATGCACATCGGCATCCGGATAGGTCGCGGCATAGGCGGCCGAGGCGGCGCCCGCAGAACAGCCAAGATCGAGAATCCGCTGCGGCGTGAAATCCGGGAAATGTTCCCCGAGGAGGCGCACCGCGACGCCGGTCTTGCTGTCCGACCGTCCTGCGCCCTGGCCGAAGGAAAAGACATTGCCGCCGGTCTCGTACAGCGCGCCCGCAACGACATCGTCCGGACCGCGGTCGAGCCCATAGCCACCGGGCTGGAGATGAATGTCGATGTCCGCCACTTCGGGCGACGGTTCATAGCCCGGATCGAGCGTCAGCGATCCCTTGCGCTCCGGCGCGTCGATCAGCGCACGCGCCGCCGCGCTCATCCGGTCAAGGTCGCGATAGACCGGCTCGCCAACCGAAACCCACAGCATTTCCTGCGCCGAGCGATTGGCGGCACTCCACATGCGGTAGCGCTGCGATTCGAACAGGGCGGCGCGGATTTCCTCGGGCGATTGCGGTTGCCGTCCCTGTCGCGCGGCAAAGGCCGGCGCGCCTTCGCTGTCATAACGCGCGACATTGCCGGAGCGGACGCGTGCATTGAGCAGCTTGCGCAGCGACACGACCGCGCGCTGGCGGCTCAGTTCCTCGGGTGTCGCCTGGGGCAGCACCTCATGCTGGAGATCGCGGACCTTCACGACGCACTCCTTCGAAACAGTGGCAGGGACCATGCTATGTCGTCACAACCGGCAGGGCAATGGTTTTGTTCTAGCATTGATACAATTAAGCGTTGAAGCGATTTCGATCGGAATTGATCCCTACCGCCGTTCGCCCTGAGCTTGTCGAAGGGCTGTCTCCACACGCGACCGCGCCCCTTTGGGAGCGTGGGCTTCGACAGGCTCAGCCCGAACGGCTTTGGGGTCAGTTCCGTCAATTTATCTCGCCTGACGCTCGATCAATTCGATCAGCTCGCCGGCCGGGCCGGTCACCGTGCAGCTCCGCCCGCCATCATAGCCCAGACCGTGACGACTCACCGGCGGCGCAATCGCAATATCCTCGACCAGCGCAATATCGTCGATCTCGAAGCTCGCCATGGCATTGCCCATCGGTAGCATGCCCGGCGCGGTCGCGCGCGGCGCGGCGATGCGTCCCGGCCCGGTGAGATAGCCGTCCAGCTCGATCAGGAAGCCATGTTCGGCCAGGCCAAGCGTGGTGAGCGGAAAGCTTTCCTCCTCGGCAAGACCCTGGGCGCGCTGAATGATCCGCACGCGCGCATCGCGGATCGGGCGCTGGCGAAGATCGAAGCGATCAATGTACCAGCGGTGCGTCCCTGCGAAATCGGCGCCAGCCACGACCAGGATGAAGGGCCGGTCGACTGCCGCACGCGGGCTGGGCAGAATCGACGTGGTGCGATCGCCCCCTTCCATCGTCAGATAGAGACACTCGCCGGCCGGACCGATCAACTGCATTGCCTCGATCGAGGGCATGAACTGAAGCGGGTTCGGTCCGTCGATGATCTCGAACGGCGACTCACGTAGCCGAGCGGCAAGCGCATGGACGTCATCGACGATGATCTCGCACGCGTTCCAGCCGAAGCTGGTCAGCGGGCGATAGCCTGGGATCGCATCGGTCTCGACGGCGCGGATATGGACATCGTCCGCGCCATCGCTGCTCAGGACCAGATAGCGCCGTCCCGCGACCCCCGTCGCGCCCCAGCCAATGGCAAGATCGGCAGGGACCGTTCCACGCTCGCGCACCCGGTAGCCCAGCCATTCGACATAGCAATGCTCCAGCCGGTCAAGATCCGGCGCCCCCATCGTCGCCATACGGAAGCGCGACAGCCGGGGTGTCGATGTGGAGGTCCAGTCCGCCATCAGCCGAAATGCAGGTCCGTCTTGTTCTTATGCAGGTCGAGGCGGATCTGATAGCGGTCGGGGCGATACTGAGCGAGGATGTGCTGCACCGGCCGGCCATTGGTATCGATCACGGTGCGGCTGATGCGCAGGATCGGCGCACCGATCTCGACCGACAGCGCGGCGGCCAGCGACGCGTCGGCAAGTGTTGCGGAAATAGTCTGAGTCGCGCTGCCGATCTTGACCCCGGCCTGTTCGATCAGCGCCAGGATCGGCGTGGTGCGGAGTGCGGCGCGCGTGATGTGCTCGCCCAGATCGGCCGGCACATAGCTGAGGAGATGCCCGAGCGGCTCGTTTTCGAGCCAGCGGACGCGCACGACGCGGATCAACGGCGTCCCTGCCTCGACTCCCAATGCGTCGCTGATTGGTGCCCGGGCCGGTGCCTCGTCAAGTTCGATCAGCTTGACTTGAGTCGATCGCCCGAAGGTCAGCAGTGATTCGATCGCCTGATCGATGCTGCCCTCGATCGGGCGCGCAGGCGGTTCGAAAATGACATGAGTGCCCACGCGACGTTTGCGCGCGACCAGATTGGTGCTGGCGAGTTCAGCCAGCGCGCGGCGCGCGGTAATGCGCGAGACACCGAAGGCGGCGGCGAGTTCCTGTTCGGTCGGCATGCGCGACCCGTGCGCACGCTCGCCACTGGTGATTTCCTCTCGCAGCCGCAGGAAAATCTGATGGTATAGCGGTACTGCATGCATGCGATCGATGCCGCTGACTTCATCGTCGATTTTTTTCAAAGGATTACGCTCCCTGGTTTTACTCTGACCATGAAGCCGATACTGCCCGATCGCCGCCACGACGGAAAGAAGCCTTTGATGAAAACCAAGCCAGTGCTCACCGCCGCCGAACTGGACCCGATGCTCGCCGCCGCGCTCGCAGACGCCGCAAGGCGTGGTCTCGCCATGTCGGTCGCGATCGTTGATGATGGTGGCTATCCCATGCGCCTCGTGCGGATGGACGGCGCGGGCGCGATGACGCCGTCGGTCGCACTGGCCAAGGCGCGCACCGCGGCACTGATGCGCGGATCGACTCGCATCCTGGCCGAGCGGGTGGCGAACGAGCCGGCCTTGCTCCGGCTCACCGAATATCTGCCGATGGAGGGCGGTTTGCCGATTGTCGCGCAAGGCGTTTGCGTCGGTGGAATTGGGATTTCGGGTGGCCGTCCCGACGACGATGAAGGCGTTGCGCAAGCCGGGCTCGACACGCTTGGCGGCTGAGCAGGTGGTGGGCGTGGAGCTCAATGCATCTCCTCGCCGCCCGACACATTCATGGCTTCGCCTGTGATGTAGCGTGCCTGACCCGAGCAGAGAAAGGCGCAGGCATTGGCAGTATCATTGACTTCGCCGACCCGGCCGAGCGGGATGCGCCCGCGCATCGCCGCCAGATATTCCTCGACGCTCTGGCCGCGCATCTTCGCCATATAGTCATTCTGCCACTCGCCGAGGCCGGTCGTGACATGGTTGGGGCAGACCGCATTGACGGTGATTTGCTCCGGCCCGAGTTCCATCGCCGCGGATCGGGTCAGGCCGACCAGCCCATGTTTCGAGGCGACATAGGAAGAGGTCAGCGCGGAACCGGATTTCGCCGCCCGGCTGGCGATCGACACGATCCGTCCCCGACCCCAGCCTGGCTCGATTTCCTGTGACAGCATCTGCGTCGCGGCATGTTTGATCGCGAAAAAGGCACCGCGCAGATTGACGTTGAGCACCGTGTCCCAGCGATCTTGCGTCGCCTCGATCAGCGGGCCGAAGAGATAGCCGACCCCGGCATTGTTCACCAATATGTCGAGCCGGCCGAAGGTAGCGACAGCGTGCGCGACCAGCGCCGCGACCTCATCCTCGACGCGCATATCGGCAGCAAAAGTGGTGACCTCCGCGCCCATCGCCCGGATATCCTCGGCCACCGCATGCATCTCGTCATCGCCGCCGATACCGTGCGCGGGGGCCATGTCGCCGGCGGTCCGGCCGAGATCGTGGAGCACGATACGGGCGCCGTCCGACGCAAGCTTGCGCGCGATCGCCTCGCCCAGACCCTTGCGGCGGCCCGCACCGGTGATCACTGCCACCTTGCCCGTAATGTCGGGATACATCGTCATGTCAGATCTCCATTCCAGCGCGATAGCCCTCGGCCGTCGCGGCCAACACGGTGCGCGGCGCATAGGCATCGCCAATGATCGTCACGGGCACGCCGGCGGCACGCAGATCGGCGGCAATCGCATCATCGGGCCGGCGCGGCGTGGCATAGGTGAACAGCGCGACATCGCGGATCAGCCCAGGCTGTGCGTTGTAGATATTGGCATAGGCGACCTCGCCTTCCTCGAAGCGCGAGTCCGGCAGCGGCCGCACCGAGGTGACGATCTCGACGCCGAGCCGATAGAGGCGTTGATAGGCGCCCTGTCGCACGACGACGGCCGCATCGCTGGCGATCCGGTCGCGCGGCGTAAGCAGAACGACGCGCTCGAATTTGGCGTGGAGCATTTCGGCGGCATCATAGGTGAAGGCAGTGTGATCCTGATCATAGATCACTGCCGTCCCCGGCTGGCGCGCCGCAAAGCCGGCCAGCATCGCGACCGCTTCGCGCAGATCGGGAAAAATGCCCTCGCCGCGATAAATGTCGGGCAGGAATGCCGGCCATGCCGGGGTCGAGCCGGTCGCCAGGACGACATGGTCGGGCGCGAGCGCCAATAGTGCCGCGACATCGACAGCGCCGCCAAGCCGGAAGCGCACACCATGCCGGTCAGCGCGTAGCCGTTGATAATCATAGATGCTGCTGAGATTTTCACCGCCCGGCAGCACGGCATGCAGCCGGGTCTTGCCGCCGGTCTCATCTCCGGCGCCGAACACCGTCACGTCATGGCCGCGCGCAGCGGCGACCCAGGCAGCTTCCATCCCGGCGACCCCTGCGCCGACAATCGCAATCCGGCGGCGAGCCGGAGCGGGAGCGGGCTGCCAGTCGGCCTCGTCCGAGGCCCCGACGCGCGGATTATTGTCGCAGAGCAGATCCCGGCCGCTGGTGATCATGTGCCAGCAAGTGTTGCAGGAGACGCAATAGCGAATCTCCGCCTCGCGGCCGGCGCGCGCCTTCACGCCCCAGGCCGGGTCGGTAACCAGCGGGCGGGCGAGCATGACCAGGTCGGCCAGCCCATCGCGGATGATACGCTCGCCTTCATTGGGATCGGTGATCAGCCCGAGCGCACCGATCGGCGTGCCGGGGGCGGACCGGCCAAGCTCAGCGATGCGATCGACATAGGGCGCGCGCGGGCCGTGGAGATCGGGGAGATGTTCGCCCAGCGAGTCGCCATGCGCGCCCCAGCACCAGGTCAGATAGTCCGGTGCCCCGGTCGCCTGGACCAGCGCAGTGATCGCCGCCGCTTCGGCCAGGTCCACTCCCCCGGCAATGCCATCCTCGCCGGGCAGCTTCACGCCGATCAGGAAATCCCTCCCACATGCCGCCCGCAGGCCCTCGATCAATTCGGTCAGCAGGCGCGCGCGATTGGCACGATCCCCACCATAGGCATCTTCGCGGATGTTCGACTGGGGGGAGAGGAACTGATGAAACAAATGGCCATGCCCGGCGGAAATCTCCACGCCGGCAAAGCCGGCGCGCGCGAGGCGTAGCGATGAGGCGATGAATTCATCGATCATGTGCCGGACTTCGTCGGTCGACAGGGCGTGCGGGATCGTCCAGCTCAGATCGTCCGGCAGGGCGGACGCGCCAAACGCGAAATCATTGCGCCCGCCGCCGCGAAAGCCGCGGCCATTATCCTGCACCTGGCCAAGCATCAGCCCGCCCGCAGCCTCGACCGCGGTCGCCCAGCGCGCGAGCGCCGTCTCATTTTCCGCCGTGAACGCCATCGGCCGGGTCGGCAGCCGATGCCAGTGCAGCATCGCCATCGGTTCGCTGACCAGCAGCGATGCGCCGCCCCGCGCGCGATTGACATGATAGTCGATCAATCGATCGGTCACGCGGCCGCGATCGGCATAATGCGTCGACATGGATGCATGGACGATGCGGTTGGGCAGCGTGCGCGTGCCGATCCTTACCGGCGAGAACAGATGCGGATAGGCGGTCATACGGCTCAGGCCGGCGCGTGCATCCTCAGCACGCGCTCGATAAAGCCCTTGCGCCAGGCGGTGCGTTCGGCCTCGACCGCATCGTCGCTGCGATAGGCCTCGATGTCCGCGCGGGATATGCTGCCTTTTTCGTCGAGCAATCGCTCGATCGTATCGACCCGGTCGCGCAACGCCGATGTCTCAGCCATCAATTCGAGCAGGAAGGTCATCATCTGATCGAGCGACGGATCGTCGAAGAATTGCGGTCGCTTGCCCTTGCTGACGCGTGGCAGGCTTACCTCGCCCGGGGCTGTCTTCGCCATGCTGGCACCTTTTCGCGACTCAAAAATCGAAGAGCGACAGGGATGCGCCCTGCCGCTCTTCCAGTACAACCCCGATCAGAAATCCTTGCGCAGGCGCAGCATCCAGCGCCCCGGTTCATTGAGATACGGGTAGATCAGGAATGAGGTCTTGATCGTCTTGTCGAGGCAATTGGTGCATTCGGCCGTCAGCGATGCCTTCAGCGCGCTGCTACGCAGCGAGAGACCGAAATTGAACAGGCTGTGCGCATTCTGATAGCCGCGCGGATCGGCCGAGGTCGCAACCCAGGATCCGTCAGTATATTCCCACGCCGCGCTGGGCACGAGCGACACAGTGTCGTTGAGGTGGAAAGTATAATTGGCACCGAGCGTCGATGAGAAGCGCGGCACGCGCACCGGCTCCGCGACTTCACCGGTCGGGGTGACGATGCCGGCGTTGCAATTATTGGCGATGATGCCCGCCTTGCAGCGGGCGACCTGCGCATAGACCGCCGGGTTCAGATTCTCGTAGCGCGCCTTCTGGATACCGAACGACCAGTAGATGTTCAGCCCCTTGACCGGCACCACGTTGATTTCGCCTTCCAGGCCGTAATTCTTGAGGTCGGCGAAGTTGCGGGTGAGATAGAGGATCGTGTTGGTGACCGGGTCGAGATAGCCGGCGGGCAGCTGGAAATCGCGATCGACATAGGAAAAGCCGGTCAGGTTCACGCGCAGATGGCGGTTGAAGAATTCCGAGCGGATGCCCGCCTCGTACGACCAGATGGTTTCGCGCGTGAACGGCACCGCCAGCGCCGCATAATTGGCGCGCGCATTCCAGCCGCCGGATTTGAAGCCCTTGGTCGCGGAGACGAAGAGCATCACGTCCGGGTCGATCTGATAGTTGATCGCGAAACGCGGAGTCCAGACGCGTGCGCGCTGCGTCACCGGGATACCGGCATTGGTGACGTCGATGGTCGAGAAGGGCTGGTTGTTGGCGCCGGACCGCGGCAGGCTGTTCGGGTTGGGCGCGAACTGAATGTCCTTGAATTCATCCGTATAGCGAATGCCCGCGGTCAGCGTCAGCGGCTTGATCGGATGGAGGTCGAACTGGGCATAGCCGGCATAGGCCTCAGTCCCGTTGTTGACGGTGCGGTCCTGAGTCACGGTCGGCGATCCGGTCAGCGGCACATTGACGTTGGCGAAGATCGTCCGGTTCTTTTCGTTCAGGTAATAAAAGCCACCGACATAATCGAGCACGCCGCCGAACGCCTTGCCGGTGATCTTGATCTCCTGAGTGAATTGCTGGTGATAGCTGTCATTGGCCAGCACCGTCGTGGTGCCCGGGTTCGACGAGATATAGTCATAGTCATTGTAGAGGACCGACGCGATGTTGCGGCTGTCGGCGCTGTCGGTGACATATTCCTGATAGAGATGGCGATAGCCGGTGATGAAGTTGATCGTCGCCGCGCCCGCTTCGACCTGAAGGTTCGAGATGAACGAATAGGACCGTGCGGTATTGCCGAGCGTGTTGTCGGCAAGGTCAGGCGAAACGATCCCGCCCAGCGGTTTATCGGTCCGCAGCTTGGTGAAATCGATCCGCTTCTTGTCGCTGTCGCGATAGAAGTTCACCAGGTTCGAACCGTTGGCATAGGTATAGTCCGACGACAGGTCCCAGGTCACCGAATCGGACAGCAGGCCGCGGATCGCACCCCGGACGCCCCAGCTGCGGTCGCCGTTGAGGCGCTGGCCGGTGGTCTGATTATAGACATAGCCGTCGCCGTCGGTGAAATAGGCCGACACCTTGGTGAGCAATTTTTCCGCGATGATCGGGATATCGACCGAACCGCGCAGCTGGGCACGGTTGTAACGGCCATAGCCAGCCTCTGCGAAGCCTTTGAACTCCTCGCCCGGCTTCTTCATGACGACGTTGATCGCACCGCCGGTAGTGTTGCGGCCGAACAATGTGCCTTGCGGACCGCGCAGCACCTCGACCCGTTCGACGTCGAAGAAGGAGAAATTGTTCGCGCCCTGACGCGACAGATACACGTCATCGACATAGGTGCCGACCGGCACGTCGAAGGTCGCGATCGATTCGGTATTGCCCAGGCCACGCAGCGTATAGGCATTGGCGGTACCAAGCGCGGTGTTGTTGTGCCCGATCAGGTTGGGAACATAGGCGATCAGATCGAGCGTGCGCGACACCTGGCGAAGGTCGAGCTCCTGTGCGGTGAAAGCGCTGACCGCGAGCGGCACCTTTTGCAGATTTTCCGAACGACGCTGCGCCGTCACGACGATATCGGCCATCCCACCGGTATCGCCCGCATCGGCCTGGGGCGTTTCCGGCGCCGCCGCCGGAGCTTGGGACGCATCCGGCGCCGTCTGAGCAAGCGCCGCGGTCGAGCTCATCAACAGAGCCAGTCCGAAGGCCGTCCCGATCCTCTTCGAGTTACCAGTCATTCGCGTCATTCCCTTTATGTCGATGGGACGGCTCGTTCCTTCCGAGTCCGTAAGTGACATTCCCACTACGCAACCGGCCGCGTTGATGCGGCTCTCATTCTCCTTCGCCGACCCTGTTCCCTGCAGGGCTCCGCCAAGCTTATTTCGCGATTATGTACTAAGATTAGTGCAAATCAAGTGCTAGTTTTTGGGGCACTCCGAGATGGGTATTCAAGAAGGGCAGGATGGCCGCGCACCATGCCGCCGGACGTTCCAGCAACATGACGGCACCGCCGGGTAGCTCGGTATAGCCCCAGTCCGGACGACGCTCGATCAGCTGACGGCCGGAAGAGAAAACCGGATCGGTCAGTCCCGCGACAACCAGCGTTGGGCAAGCGATTCGCACCAGATCGGATGAGAAATCGTACCGCGCCGCGGCATGGTGCCCATGCTCGCGCGTCGGCCCATTGGCAAAATAGGTGAGCACCGAGACATGGACCGTCTCAGCGCTCCAGTCGGGCTCGGCGATCCGGCGCACCAGCGACCAGCGATCGAGCAAATGGCTGCCGTCCGCCGCGACGCTTTGCGATTCGTCGATCGCAGCCTGGCGCTGGGCACGACGCTCCGATGTGTAGAGCGGCGCGTTGTCCATCGCGAGCGCGACGACGCGATCGGGATAGGCCGCCGCCATCCTTCCCGCGACCAGCGCGCCGCCATGCTGACCGACAATCGCCGCCGACGCCGCACCAAGCGCATCGAGCAGCGGCGGCAGGAGTGTCGCGAACCCCTCGATCGTCGGTTCGGCCAGCGGATCGGACAGGCCGTGCCCGGGCAGATCCGGCGCGACCGCGCGAAAGCCGGCCGCGGCGATCAGCGGCATGACGCGGCGATACTGGATCGATGCCCAGGGCGCCTGGTGCATCAGCAGCACCACCGGCCCGCTTCCCTGTTCGCGGTAATGGACCTGCCGGTCGCCGCACTGGACATAGCCGCGCCGCTCGCCGGGAAGCGCACCGGTCGCCGGAATGGTCATCGCGCGACCCGGTTGGCGCGATGTGGCATCAGGCCGTCGCCGGCGAGCCGGCAAGCGGATCGGGCACGTCAAGCGTCGCTTCAAGCTCGACCAGCGCCCGGCGATAATGTTTCAGGCCCAGGATCACGAACAGGATCGACGGGATCCCGACACACACTACAAAGATCGACAGCACCATGCCGATCGATTTCGGATCGCCCGAATAATCGGTGGCCCAGCCAATGATCGGCGGGCCGAGCAAAGGCCCCACCAGCGTGATCACGGTGTTGAAGATCGCCACCGACTGGCTGCGGATATCACCCGGCGTCACCAGCGACAGCGCCGACGGACCGCCGGCAGTAGCGATCGACTTGCCGACAAAGGCGACAAACATCGCCGCGACGGCGAGCTGCGCGGTCGGCATCACCGGATAGAGCGCGCTCATCGGCACCCCGATCACCAGCCCGAGCAGCAGCACGCGCATCGCCGCATCGGCATGACGCTTGAGGAAATGCCGCGTCATCCAGACTGCAATCGCAGTCCCGATCGGTCCAGCGGTGAAGTAGAACAGGCCGGTGACGGTGCCGATCGTGGCGATGTCCCAGCCCCAGACGCGCTGGAACAGCGGCACGTTCCAGAAGGTCAGCGTGCTCATCGCGAAATTGCAGGTGGCGCCGATGAACAGGGCGCCAAAGCCACGCCAGCGCGCGAGAATATAGCGAAAGGCATTGATCCTGGGCTGGCCGGTATCGCTGATCCGCTCGCTATGCGCCGGCTCACGCACCGTCAGCATCAGCCCGGCAAAGACGAAGCCGGGAATGCCGACGAGGAAGAACGCCATTTGCCACATCTCGAACTCGCCCAGGCCGAGGAAATGCTTGTGGCCCATTGTCGTCAGCCAACCGACCAGATTGCCGCCGACGAGAAAGGCAAGGCCCGCACCGAGATAGGGGCCGGCCATATAGACGCTGATCGCCCGACCGCGGCGCGGCCGGTCGAAATAATCGCTGATCATCGAGACCGAGCATGGGCTGACCACCGCTTCGCCCAGGCCGAGACCGAGGCGGAGCAGCAGCAGCACGGCAAAGCTGGTCGCAAACCCGCTTGCCGTGGTCATTGCGCACCAGAAGACGATCCCGGCGATCAGGATCCATTTCCGGCTCGCCCGGTCGGCATACCAGCCGAGCGGAATGCCCATCAGCACGTTGAACAGCGAAAAGGCCGGCCCAAGCAACAGCCCCACCTGGAAATCGCTCAGGTGGAGCGACTGCTTGATCGGCTCGATGATGAGGGTGAGAATATAGCGGTCGAAATAGGACAGGATGAAGACCAGCAACAGCAGGCCGACGACATACCATTGATAAGCGATCGAATGCGTCCGCTGCTCCATCATCGTTCCCTTTAGTCGATTTGGTCGATCTAGATCTTGCTGCCGAACACGTACCAGCCGCCCCGGCCGTGCATCGGGCGACCCGGTTCATCCCAGGCGAACGCCGTACCACGCGCCGGAAAAGCACCTGTGTCGGGCAGGATCAGCGCGAACGTCGCGGCCGGATCAAAGCCAGCCTCGATGCACAGCGCGCGATGATCCTCGGCGCGCCATGCGGTATAGGCCGGCTCATTGTTGTTGAGCGTGTCCCAGTTCCAGAAATAATCCTCATAGGCATCGACAAGATGCGAGGACGGCAGTTCCTGGTGGACGATCATTCCGCCGGGCGCGAGCAGCCGCCGGCATTCAGCGAGGACTCGCCGCGCCGCCTTCACTGGAATCTCGTGAAAGAAGAAGCTCGAGACGATGAGGTCGAAATGGCCGTCGGGATAGTCCAGCGCCTCGGCATTCTGCTGGCTGAAATGCAGCGCCACACCCTCATGTTCAGCCAATGCATGGCCATAGCGCAGCAGCGGGGCGGAAACATCGACACCGTGCGCCTCCACGCCCGGAAAGGCCTCGGCATAGGGCAGCAGATTCTTGCCAGAGCTGGTGCCGATATCGAGCATCCGCCGCGGCGCGAAGCCGGGATGATCGGTCTTCAGCCAGCGCGAGATCACTTTGGCGACCCCGCCCCAGCTGCGATGGCTCTGATTGGCGGTGAAAACGCGCGACCCGAGGCTCGCCACCGCGCCCTGCGCAACATCGTCCTCGGCATATTCGCTATGAAAGCAGCCAGGCATGAGATGCACGTCAAGCGCGTCGACATAGCGCGGCGGCGCCAGTGCCGGATCGAGCCGCAACGATCCGCCCGCCGGACTCAGCGCGGCCGCGTCGCGCGCGACCTCGATCATTGCCGGCAGCGCGCGCTCGACCTGCGGCTGGACCGACAGGAAGCACATCTCCTGCGCGTTGTACCGGACGCTGCTGTAGAAACGATACGACGCCTCGCCTTCCATCGCCCGGTCGATCATGCGCCAATCGTCGAAGTGCATGCCCTTTGCCTCGGCCGGGCGCGCGACGCGTTCCCGGAAATCATGTTCCAGGGTGCCCGCCATATCCTGGATCGCATGGCGGCGCAGCGCGCTGCAGAATCGCTGCCGGCCGATCTCGTCATGAGTCGCGACGGCCAGTGCCTCGATATCGGGGATCGTATCCGGCGCATTCGCGCCCGTCATCCCGGCCTGAATCGTCATCGAGGATCTCCTGAAGCCCGGCGGATCGCTGCAGCCATCCTGCCAGATCGCACCATAATCGCAAAAAGACGTTGCACCCAATCGATTTGCCCTACATCTAGTACAAATCATCTGCGGGGAGTGGCGCGGTGTCAAGGGTGGATCGAAACAAGGTTATCATCGCGGGGGCAGGTCCGGTTGGGCTTGTCGCGGCGCTGCTTCTCGGCCGCCGCGGAATCCCCTTTACGCTGGTCGAGGCCGAAGAGGTACTGGCCAATGATCTGCGTGCCTCGACCTTTCATCCGCCGACGCTCGACATGCTCGACGATCTGGGTCTTGCCGCACCGCTGATCTCCATGGGGTTGATCAGCCCGACCTGGCAGATCCGAATGCACGAAACCGGCGAGCGCGCGGTCTTCGATCTCGCCGCGATCGCCGCCGACACGCACCACCCGTACCGCCTGCAATGCGAACAATCGAAACTCTGCCGGCTGCTGCTCGATCGCGTGCTGGCGGAGGGCAAGGGCGAGGTGCGGATGGGCACGCGGATCGAACAGGTCGCGCAGGATGCGAACCAGGTCACCGCGCTGGTCGGCCGGGACGACAAGGTAGAGGCGATCGAGGGCCGCTATCTGATCGGCGCCGACGGTTCGCGCAGCGCCGCGCGGCGCAACATGGGGTTCGCCTTTGACGGCAAGACCTATCCCGAAACGACGATCCTGGGGACGACGACCTTTCCGTTCGAGGAACATTTGCCCGACCTGTCCAACGTCAATTATGTCTGGAAGCAGAAAGGCACGTTCAGCCTGTTGCGCCTCCCGGACCTCTGGCGCTGCAGCCTCTATCCGGATCCGGAAGAATCGATCGAGGACGGCCTCCAGCCGGAAAGCATCCAGCGCAAGCTGCAGGCGATCGTGCCGCGCGACTGCGACTATGAGGTATTGGAGGTCCGCGCCTATCGGATCCATATGCGCATCGTCGAAAATTATCGCTCCGGCCGGGTGTTGCTCGCCGGCGATGCCGCACATGTCAATTCGCCGTCCGGCGGCATGGGGATGAACGGCGGCATTCATGACGCGTTCGAACTGGTCGATACGCTCGCCCAGGTCTGGAACGGCGCCGACGCCTCACTGCTCGACCGCTATACCCGCCGCCGCCGGCCGGTCGCCCTGGCCGAGATACTCGGCCAATCGGACCGCAATCGCGCCCGCATGCAGGAACGCGACATCGCGAAACGCCGCGACATGCTCGCCGACCTCCAGCGGATCGCCGGCAACCCCGAGAGTGTGCGCGAGCATCTGTTGAGAAGCTCGATGATCACCGGCCTGCGCCTCGCTGCGGCGATCGCATGAACGCTGGCAATGACTATGGCCGCGACGGCATTGTCGGGATCGGCACGCCACAGGCCAACCCGACAGTCGAGGCGGAAATGGCGATCCTGCTGCCACCGACGATCCTTCGCATCACCACACGGCTGACCAGCCGGGCCGAAGCGTCAGAGGACCGGTTGCGCGACTATATCGAACAGCTCGAGCCTGCGCTTGCGAGCTTCGACACGCTGCGCCCACAGGTCTTCGGCTTCGCCTGCACCGCCGCCTCCTATCTCATGGCGCCGGGGCGCGAGGCGGCGATCGTCGCTGCTGCCGAAGCCCGCTACGACTATCCCGTCATCACCGCGGCCGCCGCCATTGCCTGGAAGCTGCACGCGCTCGGCGCACGCCGCATCGCGCTTGTCTCGCCCTATCCCGCAGCGCTGGGCCAGGCCGCTATTACCTATTGGCAGGGGCAGGGCTTTGCACCTGTCGCTGTGGCGAACGCCGCCATCTCCGGCACCGATACACGCGGCATCTATGCGCTTGGCAGCGCGGATGCGCGGGCTTCGCTCGCCGATCTCGGCGCTGTTTCAGCCGACGTCATCCTGATCACCGGAACGGGCATGCCGTCCCTGTCGCTGATCGCCGACCCGCCGCCGGGCACGCCGCCGATCCTCTCGTCCAATCTCGCCCTCGCCGAAGCCTTGCTCGCCAGCCTGGGCCAACCCCTCCCCGACTGGCGCGCGCGCTACCGTGCCGCAATCCAAGGACCCCTGTCATGATCTCCACCCCGATCCCCGGAACGATCCCCGCGGTCAGCGCGATCATCGACGGCGCAACGATCACCGCCGCGTCCGGCCCCCCGATCGCGGTAGTCGATCCCGCGACCGAGGAGGTCATCATCGAAATCGCCGAGGCAGGCGACGCGCTGGTCGACCGCGCGGTCGCTGCCGCGCGCCGCGCCTTTGAAGGGCCATGGCGGCGCATGGACGTGGAGGCGCGCCAGGCGGCCCTGCGCTCCTGCGCCGATCGGATCGATGCCGCCACCGATGAACTGGCCATATTGGAGACTGCCAATACCGGCATTCCGATCGGCCAGGTGCGCGACCGACAGATCGCTCGCGCCGCCTATAATTTTCGTTTCTTCGCTGACTATATCGGCCAGTCGACGTCCGAGCTATATGAACAGGATCCCAATTATCTGACCTTTGTGCGCCGCGAGCCGGTCGGTGTCGCTGCACTGATCGCGCCGTGGAACGCGCCGATCGCGCTCGGGTCGATGAAGATCGCCGCCGCGATCGCCTTCGGCAATGCCTGCGTCATCAAGCCCTCGGAACAGGCGCCGCTCGGCGTGGACCGGCTCGTCGAACTGCTTCAGGAAATCCTGCCCACCGGCCTGGTCAACCTGGTGAATGGCCGCGGCGTCACGACCGGCGACCGACTGGTTCGCCACGACCAGGTCGATCTCGTTTCCTTCACCGGCGGTACTGCCACCGGGCGCGCGATCATGGCGGCGGCCGGCCAGGGCCTCAAGCCGGCGACGATGGAGCTTGGCGGCAAGTCCGCCAACATCATCTTCGACAGTGCCGATTTCGACCAGGCGCTCGACGCAGCGCTGTTGAGCATCTTCACCACCAATGGCCAGCAATGCCTCGCCGGCTCGCGCATCCTGGTCCAGCGTGGCATCGCCGACCGCTTCATCGAGGCGTTCGTGGCCCGCGCCAAAGCACTCAGGATCGGCCATCCGCTCGCTCCCGACACGGAAATCGGCCCGCTCGCCTCCAGGCGGCACCTCGATCATGTGCTGGGGTTCGTGCCGGTGTCCGACCGCACCGGCGTGCAGCTCCTTGCCGGCGGGCGTCGCGCGCCGGGGTTCGACCATGGCAATTATATCGAGCCGACCGTGGTCACCGTCGCCGATATCAACGACCGCATCTGCCAGGACGAGATTTTCGGTCCCTTCGCCGCGATCACGACCTTCGACACCGCGGAAGAGGCCTATGCCCTCGCCAACGGCACCCGCTTCGGCCTGGTCAGCTATGTCTGGTCGCAGGATATCGCCACCATCATGGAAGCGCAGGACCGGCTGTCGAGCGGCATCGTGTGGTGCAACACGCCAATGATGCGCGAACTGCGCGCGCCGTTTGGCGGCTATGGCGATTCAGGCGTCGGTGCCGAAGGCGGCCGGGCCTGCGAGGCGTTCTATACTCGTCAGAAAACCGTCAGCATCCCGCGCCGTCCGCTCGGACTGCGCAAGCTCGGCGCGCGATAAGGGAGAAGACCAATGTCGATCGAACCGGAAATCGCCGCATGGCTGGACATCTATTTCGAGGCATGGAACCGCTACGACGTGCCGGCGATGAAAACCTGTTGGGACGAGGAGGATCCGCTGCCGATCTACCTGGCCGAGGAATGCGATCCGCATATCGGCTGGGAGGCGGTGCTCGGCTATTGGCGCATCGACCGGTCGAAATCCGAACGGCTCGTGACGTGGAAGAATCTGACCGCCAAAGAGGCCGCGCCTGGCCTGGCGGTCATCCTGTTCGACGCCAATTGGAGCACCTACATCCCCGGGTCGCGGCTCTATCCCCGGCCATTCGGCGGCCCGGTGCGGATCACCGCGGCGCTGCGGCTGAAGCCGGAAGGTTGGCGGATGTTCCATTATGTCGAGGCGCCACTCGCCTCGATCGTCCAACTCCGCCGTGCGCATGAGGACGCGGTCGAGCCGGCACTGCATGCCCGGCTCGCCGCCAAGGGCATCAGCTATTGAGAATGGCTGAAATTCGCTGCGCACCGAAAAACGTCGTCCATGGACATTGATGTTTCAATGCACGACGCTTAGGACATTACATATAAGACTATGACAAATTCGCGCACTCTTTTCGCCAAGCTCTGGGATGCTCATGTCATCGCATCGCTGGGCATGGGCGAAGATCTGGTGGCGATCGACCGGGTATTCCTACACGAACGCACCGGGTCGGTCGCGCTACGTTCGCTGGCCGCCAGCGGCCGCTGCGTTACCGATCCGCGCCGGATCTTCGCTGTCACCGATCATATCGTCGACACGTTGCCCGGCCGCACCGGGACGCTTGTGCCGGGCGGTGCGGCTTTTCTCGAAGCGACCCGCGAGGAAACCCGCAAGGCGGGCATCCACCTGTTCGATGTCGAGGATCCCGATCAGGGCATCGTCCATGTCATCTCGCCCGAACTCGCCATCGTCCTGCCCGGTGCAACCCTGGTCTGCCCCGACAGCCATAGCTGCAGCCAAGGCGCGTTGGGAGCGCTCGCCTGGGGTATTGGCTCGACCGAGGCCGAGCATGCGATGGCGACCGGGACGCTGCGCGTGCGCCGTCCGGGAACCATGCGCGTGACCTTTTCGGGCCGGCTCGGGCCGGGCGTGACCGCCAAGGATATGGCGTTGGCATTGATCGCGACACACGGTGCCAGCGGCGGCAAGGGACACGCGATCGAGTTTGCCGGCGAAGCGGTGGCTGCGCTCGATCTCGAGGGGCGGCTTACGTTGTGCAACATGGCGGCTGAATTCGGCGCGATGACCGCCTTCGTGGCGCCCGACGAGGTCATCTTCGACTATCTGAAGGGCCGCCGCTACGCCCCCCGAGGTCCGGCATGGGATGCGGCGCTCACCGCCTGGCGCCTGCTCGCCACCGATCCAGGCGCGACTTTCGATCGTGAGATCGTCATGGACGCTCACGCCGTGGCGCCGATGATGAGCTGGGGCGTGAGCCCGCAGGATTCGGTGCCGATCGATGCCTCGATCCCGACCCCGCCCTACACAGGGAGTAGCGCGAGGGCGCTCGACTATATGGCGCTTAGGCCTGGCCAGCAGCTGCTGGGCACGCCGATCGATGCGGCCTTTATCGGCAGCTGCACCAACAGCCGGCTCGCTGATCTGCGCCGTGTCGCCGCGATCGTGCGTGGCCGCCATGTCGCCAATGGCATTACCGCGATCATCGTCCCTGGCTCGTCCGCGGTGCGCCGCGCAGCAGAGGCGGAAGGGATCGACCGGATCTTCATGGATGCCGGGTTCGACTGGCGCATGAGCGGCTGTTCGCTGTGCTTCTACGCCGGGGGCGACGGCTTCGCACCCGGCGCGCGCGTCATCTCCTCCACCAACCGCAATTTCGAAGGGCGGCAGGGCCCGGGTGTCCGTACCCATATCGCCAGTCCCGAAACGGTCGCCGCCAGCGCGATCGCGGGCGCGATCGCCGATCCGCGCGATTGGCCGCCTCTGCCCGCGCCTGGCGATGGCAAGGCCGACGACCGGGCACACGCCTTCACCGCCGGTGCGGAAGCGCGCTGATGTCGGTCTTCGCTCCCGTCCCGCTTGTGTCAGGCATCGCCGCGCCGCTGTTGCGCGCCAATGTCGACACCGACGCGATCATCCCCTCGCGCGAGATCAAGGGTGTGGGCAAGACCGGGCTTGCCGATGGCCTGTTTGCGGGCTGGCGCTATCTCGAGCCGGGGAGCCGCGTGCCCGACCCCGATTTCATCCTCAACGACGCTGCCTTTGCCCGGGCGCCGATCCTGCTTGCGGGCGAGAATTTCGGCTGCGGATCAAGCCGCGAGCATGCCGTGTGGGCGCTACACGAATATGGCTTTCGCGCGGTCATTGCACCAAGCTTCGCGCCGATCTTTCGCGGCAATTGTGTCACCAACGGCATCATCCCGGTCATACTCGATGCGGCCGCCATCCTCGCCATCACCGCGGCCGGAGGCCCGGTCACGATCGACCTCCTCGCCCAGACCGTGACATCGGGAGACGTCGCTGCGCCGTTCGCCATCGATACCGAGGCGAAGGCGATGCTCGCCCAGGGGCTCGACGCGATCGACCTCACCGCGCGACACGCCGCGGCAATTGCAGCGTTCCACATCGCCGATCGTATCGCGCGACCCTGGATTTATCTGGAAGCCACGTCATGACAGCCATATTGATCAGCGAGGTCGGCCCGCGCGACGGGCTTCAATCGATCGATCGCATCATGCCGATCGAGGCGAAAAAGGCCTGGATCGCCGCTGAAGCGGCAGCCGGCGTGCGCGAAATCGAGGTGGGCAGCTTCGTACCCGCCAGCCTGTTGCCGCAAATGGCGGACACGGCCGCCCTGGTCGCCTTCGCCGGCACGATCCCCGGCCTTTCGGTTGCTGTGCTCGTCCCCAATCTCAAGGGTGCCGAACTGGCAATCCGGGCGGGTGCGCGAAAACTATCCATCCCCTTCTCGATGTCCGAGACCCACAGCCTGAAAAATGTCCGCAAGGATCACGCCGCCATGGTGGCGGAAATCGGCGCCATCGCAGCGCGTGTTGCGCAGGAAGAAGACCCGCCGCATTTCGAGGTCGGTCTGTCGACCGCGTTCGGCTGCACGATCGAGGGCCATGTGCCGGAAGACACTGTCATCCGCCTGGCCGAGGCATCGATCGCGGCCGGCGCGGCCGAGGTGGGCCTGTCCGACACCACCGGCTATGCCGATCCGGCACAGGTCAGGCGGCTGGTGCGCAAGGTAAAGGCGGCGGTGGGCGACGCACGGCTCAACAGCCTTCATCTCCATAATACCCGTGGCCTTGGCCTCGCCAACGCACTGGCCGGGCTGGAGGAAGGGATCACCACGCTGGATGCGTCGCTCGGCGGCCTGGGCGGATGCCCGTTCGCACCGGGAGCTTCGGGCAATATCGTCACGGAGGATCTGGCATTCATGCTTGCCGCCATGGGCTATGAGACCGGCATCGACCTGGACGCGCTGATGCGGGTTCGCGCGATTCTTGCGGACGCCTTGCCGGGAGAGCCGCTCTACGGCTTCACGCCCGATGCCGGGCTTCCGCTCGGGCTTGATCGGCGAACGGCATGAGCGGGCCGACGCCGCTCGCCGGCCTCCGGGTTATCGAGTTCACGCATATGGTCATGGGCCCGGCCGCCGGCGCGATCCTGGCCGGCCTGGGCGCCGAAGTGATCCGGGTCGAACCACCCGGCGGTGATCATACGCGCGGCCTGATCGGCTCGGGCGCCGGCTATTTCCCCATGTACAACCGCCACAAGGCGAGCCTGTGCCTCAACCTGAAATCGCCCGAAGGGCTGGCGGCGGCAAAGCGGCTCGTCGCCAGTGCCGATATATTGATCGAGAATTTCCGCCCTGGCGCACTCGACCGGCTCGGCCTCGACTATGACACGCTGGCGGCGGACAATCCCGGCCTGGTATATTGCTCGCTCAAAGGCTTCCTGCCCGGCCCTTATGAAGGGCGCACCGCGCTGGACGAGGTGGCGCAGATGATGGGCGGGCTCGCCTATATGACCGGCCCACCCGGTCGCCCCTTGCGCGCGGGATCGAGCGTCATCGACGTGACCGGCGGCATGTTCGGGGTCATCGCCACGCTTGCAGCGATCGAAGAGCGGCACCGCACCGGTCGCGGCCAGAAGGTGCAGGCCTCGCTGTTCGAGACGACGGTCTACCTCGTCGGGCAGCACATGGCGCAGAAGGCGGCGACGGGTGAAGCCGCGGCGCCGATGCCGGCCCGCATTTCCGCCTGGGCGATCTACGATATCTTTGAAACCAGCGACCACCCGATCTTCATCGGCGTGGTCAGCGACACGCTCTGGGAGAAATTCTGCGCCTTGTTCGGCCTTGACGCGCTCTGGGCGGACGAGAGCCTGCGCCGCAACAATGACCGTGTGCATGCCCGCGACCGAATCCTGCCGGTGATCCGCACGCTCGTGGCACGCTTTACGCGCGACGAGATCATTACGAAGCTGGAAGGGACCGGCTTACCCTTCGCACCAATCGGCAGACCTGAAGATATGTCGGCAGACCGCCACCTGAATGACTCGGGCGGGCTGGAGACGGCAACTCTGTCCGATGGGACCATAGCGGCGCTACCCGCACTCCCGGTCGAACTGGCGGGCGTCCGTCCGGGCGGTCCAGCCACGCTGCCGCAACCGGGCGTCGATACGGTGCGGGTGTTTTCAGAACTCGGATACTCGGCCGAGGAAATCGCGGATCTGCTGGATCGAACGGGCCTTCCCCGTATGTCATGACGGCTCTGCCCTCCGCCGGCCGGCCAAAAGGAAGCCGGCGGAGGGTGGTCTCAATAGTTTAGATTGAAGTTGATCAGGCTTCCCATCCAGGCGAACCAGGGAATGCCCACAAGCGCTCCGGCAAGCAGGACGCTGCGCGTCTTCGCGCCCCAGGTTCGGCCGGTACGGAACGTCAGCCACACATTCCACAGTCCGATCGCGGCCCCGGCCAGCGGCAGGATCGCGGCGACCTGCATCATGCGGATCCATCCGTCCATGCTGCCATTATATACGTCCAGCTTGTTCTGCAGGATCGGCGCAAGCGTCGAGTACCAGCCGAGAAGGTAGACGATGTCGGCAGCGGCAGCACTGCGCGCCAGGGTCTGCACCAATGCCGCGCGGCCCGTTGCCGCCGCCGGCAGGCTATAGGCCCGCCGCAACCATGCACGCACCGGCCAGACGAACAGGGTGGCAAGCAGCACGAGCAGCGAGAGCCCCGCAACGATCTGGTTGAGCAGCGCATTGCGCGCGAGCGGGACCGCCTGGATCACCGCGGTCGGATTGCTGCCGTCGATGATCGTGCGGCGGCCGTCCAAAGTCGTCACCTGAAGCTGGCGCGTGCCACCCAACTCGCGCCACAAGCCAGGCGCGATCTCGCGGAACTTGCGATCCTCGATCGAGCCCAGGCTGATGGTACCGTCGTCATTGGCGGTCACCACATCCTGCTGCAGCAGATAGAACAAGCCGAGGAAACCGGATTCGATGCGCCGGGAGCTTTCGTAGCGCCCGGCGATCGCCTGCGCATGCTCGGCGGCCGAAGCGATTGCCGGCGGATCCTTGGCCTGCGCCGCCGGGAAATAGCGGTCCATGAACAGGTCGAACAGACGGTCGCGTGCGCCATATACCGCGCCATCCTCGCCGCGGCTGTTGAAATTGACGAAAATGCCGACTCCGCTGTCGGGCAACAGGTTCATGTCGGTGTGGAAGACCACCGTGTCGCCGCCATGTCCGATGACCAACTGACCGTTGCGATGGCCATGGAAGAAGCCATGGGCCAGGTCGTCCAAGCCGGGCTGCGACGGTACCGCCGGCGTGTGCATCAGCCGGGCGGTCTCTGGCCGCAGAATCTGCGCATCGCCGAAACGCCCATCCTGAAGGTGCGCGATCATGAAATTCGCCATGTCGGCGCCGGTCGCGCTGACACTGCCGGCCGGCGCGGTGGTGACGAGCTCGAATGCATTCGGCGGCACATTGCTCTGCATATAGCCCTTGGACGCATCGGCGACGAAGCGCGCGGGCAATGGCTGGCGGAATGTGGTGCGCGCCATGTGCAACGGCGCGAGGATATGGCGTTCGACATAGGTGTCGAACGGCTCGCCCGAAACGCGCTCAACGATATAGCCCGCAAGCGACGTGCCGTAGTTGGAATAGGCAGGCACAGCACCGGCCGGGAAGAGGCGCGGACGCAGATGTTGTTTGAGATAGGTCTCGTTGGTCTGGAGTCGCTTCGGGTCCGATTCAAGGACGTCCTTCAACCCTTCTTCGAATCCACCGCGGTGCCGCATCAGGTCATTCATGGTGATCGCGCGGCCGGCGCGCGGCGTAATCTTGAAGTCGAGATAGCGGTTCACATCGGCGTTGAGGTCGATCTTGCCCTGTTCAACGAGCTGCATCACCGCGGTCCAGGTGAACAGTTTCGATGTCGAGCCAATGCGCACCGTGGTCCGATCCGGATCCATCGGCCTCTTGGTCGCGACATCAGCAAAGCCATAGCCTTTCTTGACCAGGATCTGGCCGTCCTTGACCACGACCACTTGCACGCCGGCGATCTTCCCCTGCTTGATCGTCGTCGGCACGAAGCCGTCGAGCCAAGCGGCGAGATCGGTCGCGGTAAGCTGTGGTGCGGTCGATGCCTGCTCGACGGGAGCGGCGGGGGCCGGCTGCGGAAGAGTGGGCGTGACCGGCACCGGACGTTGCGAAATCGCCGGCCAGGCTGTGGCCGCAGCGATGATCATGGCGGCAAGCGCCAACCTCTTTCTCATAATCCACTCCCCATTATGTGTAATAGCGCACTAATACACACATTGGGAACATGCAACTAGAATTTTTCACATATTAAAAAACTTCTCTGTTCAGGATCGTGCACCACTGCGCCGAGCCGGCGTCGCATCTTCTGCCAGGAGCGCAGGATCAGGGCCGCCGCGCAGTAATTGCATCGCGCGGGAATGCCTCTCGTGTTCAGTGGCTTCGTCCTGCCGGGCATGTTCGGGATGCGAATAGACGCACAGCATCCGCGCCGGCCCATCGACACTGACATAGCGGTGCCCGAGCGAGGCGTCGAAATAAACGCTGTCTCCCACCTCCATGATGACGGGCGAATAGCCTTCGCAGTGGAGCCTGACCCGGCCGCTCATCACATAGGCGAACTCCTCGCCGCCGTGCGGCTCCGCATCCGACCCGTCTCCCTCGGCATTCACCTCGATAAGACATGGGAAATAATGCTTGCTTGCGATCTCGGTCGCCAGGAAATGGTGGAGATTGCCGCCGCAATCGATGGTCGGCGCGGTGCCCGCGCGATTGACGACACGCCGGCCGCCCTTGCGCACGGCCAACTCCGGCGGCGCGAAAAGATCGCCGATCGGCACTTCGAGCCCTTTGGCAAGCTGGGCCAGCTTGCCATGCGTCAGCGTGGTCTGGCCGTTCTCCACCTTCCACAGCATCGAGGTGGACAATCCCCCGCGCCGCGCCGTCTCGGCGATCGACCATCCGCGGCGCTTGCGCAGGCGCATCAAGCAGTCGCCCAATACGGAAACGTCATCCTTCATCACAGCGCCGTCTCCTTCGCGATCCATCGCCGCCGTCTCCACGCGGGAGGTTCATTTTTACGCCTCTACATCACCTATCTGAATTGAGATTGAATATATTAAATCATCGCCACCCTCTCTTCCCGGCAAGAGCCAACCGCCGCTCCTCGGTTCGCTTGTGCGATTTCACAACTTGCTGGCTAAACAGTTAGTAATTGAAATGCGCGCGATATCATGCATTATCGCCGCGCTCATAAGCCACCGATGGATCTCACCGGACAAGAAATCGGACTCGAGTTCGATCGGCACAGAGCGGGAAAGGATCTTCTATGTTGAGGCAAACCAAGGCTCCCTTCTGGACTCGGCTCGTTGCCGGGGCCATCGCTTTTCTGGCCGCCACCGCAGGGCCAGGCTCGGCCAGCGCCCAGGCACTCCCCGCGTCCAATCCGGACAATGTCGCCAAATATGCCGATGCAGGCCGATGGGTATGCTTGCCTGGACGTGTTGATGCCTGTTCACGCGACTTGCAGGCCGTTCAGTTGCTCGCAAACGGGTCATCCGTGCCGGTTCCGCCGCTGGTGCCGGCGACCACAAGCTCGGTCGATTGCTTCTATGTTTACCCGACGGCCAGCGTGAATCTCATTCCGGGCAATCCCGACCCCTATAATACCGACACCAGCGCGATTGACGCAGCAGCTGCGGCTCAAGCGGCGTCGTTCAGTAGCGAGTGCCGCGTGTTTGCGCCCCAATATCGCCAGGCAACGATCGGCGCCTATGTGCTGCCGGAATTTGTCCGGCAAATGTATATTCAGGTGGCGGCATCCGATGTTCTCGCTGCCTTCGATTATTATCTGGCGAACTATAATCAGGGCCGGAAAATCGTCCTGATCGGTCACTCTCAGGGAAGCGAGCTGCTGATCAAGGTCATCCAGAGCCGGTTCGATCCGTCGCCGGAACTGCGCGCAAAGCTCCTTTTGGGGATATTGGCCGGCATCCCCGTCAATGTGCCGGTCGGCCAGAAGCTCGGCGGTACCTTCAACAATGTTCCGGTCTGCACCCTGCCCGGGGAAACGGGCTGTTTCATCGCCTTCGGCAGCTATGTCGAGGGATCGAACCCTGGAACCGATACACGTATCCCGACTCCCGCCGGACAGGAGCGCGTGTGCGTCAATCCCGCCACGCTCGATAACCCGTCACTTTCTCCCGATGCACGCCGGAACGGGCGCGCGCTGCTGCAAGGGACGCTCCTGATGCCGGCGGCAAATTCGTCGGGCTTTGTTCGAAGCGACGCGCAGACCGCGTCCTTCACCCGCCTGAGCAGTGCGTATAGCGGCGCTTGCGTCACTGCGACCGATCCGCGCATGCGCTTCTTCGCGATCAGGGAGGAAATGGCGGCCACCGACCCCCGTCACGGCATCGTCAAACTCACGCCGAACTTGCTGGACCAGATCGGTCAGATACTGATCGGCGACGTCGGGCTGCATGTGCTCGACATGCAATTTCCGATGCAGGACATGGTCTCCCTGGTCGCGGCGCGGCGCCCCTAGCGCCGATTGCCACCACGCCCGGCCAGGTTTCGCGGCTCTTCGGGCGGTATGTCTTCGGCGGCAGGTTCATGGCCGTTGGGAAATGCCGCCCGGAGCGTCGAGCCGGTACTTATGTGAAGCAGGATATCCGCATGATCAAAAGCGCATTGGCACTCGCCGCATTCGCCGTGCTTGTCCTGTTCGGGTTGTTCTGGTGGTCGGGCGACCGGCCGCAACCAAGCGAGGATGAAATCGTCGTGGTGCCCACCGCGGCCACCCCGGAAGCATTGCTCAGCGCTCCTTCGTCGCCGGGGGCAGAAGGCGATGCCGCAGCGCTCGCTCTGGTGGAAAAGCAGATCCTCGAGGTCATCGGTGAGCCGGGAACCAGTCTTCGCGATGTCCGCATCGTCGATCAGGAGCGGCAGATCGCCTGTGGACAACGCACAAGCCAAGGCTCCGCAGCCCTGCGTCGCTTTGTATGGCTGAGTCAGGTTCGCCAGGTCGTCACGGACGATGGCGGCCAGGATTTCGCCATCCTGGTCCATGTCTGCAACCCACCGCCACCGCCCCAGAACTGACCGGGTGCCGGGCCTTAATTGCAGCTGCCTCTCCACGATTACACAAACTGGCTGGACGGCCAATAAATATGTTATTAGACCGTTTGTGCGACCCGTAGGAAAGCGGTCGTGCAGGCGCGTAACGGAACGCCAACAAAGAGGGAGAGGCGTTTTCGATGCAGAAATTTTCCAGCTCGGCATTGCTCAGGAACGAGCCCCTGACCCGCGGCGTGACGCTGAAGTTCCGGCATTGATCGACGAGCCTGGCCACGGCCTGGCGGCCACCCCGCACGTCCCGATGCCCGCAAAGACGCCAGCCCCATGACCCTTTTCCGCGCCCCGTTCATCTGGACGCCGCAGCAGCCGATTGCCGAGAACTGGCTGCTTGCCTCAAGGGACCTGCCGGCGCGGGACGACGGCAAGAACCGCTGGTTCCTGTTCCGCACCGCGGTTGAGCTCGAGGCGGAGATGACCACGGCACCGACCAACATCACGGTCGATGGACGCTATATCCTGTATGTGAACGGCGAAGAGCAAGGGCGAGGCCCGGTGCGGTGCAGCCCGCTCGCCCAGCGCTACGACACCCATGACATCGCATCCGCGCTGCGGCCGGGGCGGAATATCGTCGCGGTTCTGGTTCATACCTATGGCGTCGACACCGCCTTTTACGAAGGGGTTCGCGGATTGTGGCAGCCGGTGTTCGGTGACGGCGGGCTATGGGTCGAAGGCCCGGTCGTCGACACCCGCCAGCCATGGCGCTGTACACAATCGGCTGCCTGGCTTCAGGATGTGGCGCAGGCCAATCACAGCCTGGGATTCATCGAAGCGCTGGATGCCAATGAACTGCCGGCCGACTGGGCGGCGCTGGGCTTTGACGATTCCGCCTGGGATATCGCGCGCCCCCTGCTTGCCGGTGGAGGCGGCCCGGAATCGCTGTACCAGGGCATGACCGTCCGTCCGTTTCCCATCCTGTTGCCTCGAGGCATCCCCGCGCTCCGCGAATTCGCGACGCGCGCGCGGAGCGTCCGCTGGATCAAAGGGCAGCGGTCCCGGCCCGACCTGCCGTTGCACAAGCGGCTTTATGAAGAGCCGCTTGTGCCCGCGCCGCTCGACGCGGCGCGCAACATCGGGGAGCTTCTGGGCGATGGCGAGGCCTCGACCGCGATCCGCACCACGGACGGTATCGACACCGCCTTCACGCTCGATTTCGGTCGCATCTTCTCAGGCCATCCCTTCTTCGAGATCGAGGCGAAGGGCGGCGAAGTGATCGAGATCGCATGCGCCGAGCGACTGCCCGGGGAATGGTCAAGCGAGGTCGCCGAAGACGCGCGGATCGAGCCCAGACCCTATATCGGCACCGACGCCCATCT
Source organism: Sphingomonas alpina (assembly GCF_014490665.1). Classification (NCBI taxonomy): domain Bacteria; kingdom Pseudomonadati; phylum Pseudomonadota; class Alphaproteobacteria; order Sphingomonadales; family Sphingomonadaceae; genus Sphingomonas; species Sphingomonas alpina. The sequence goes on from NZ_CP061038.1 coordinate 3,870,246, forward strand.
CTGCCGCTATGTCGCCCGCCCCGGGCGTCAGCGTTTTCGGCGCTTCGAATGGTGCGCCGTCCGGTACATGCATGTCGTCGTGCGCAACGCCCCGGCCGGCCTGACCATCCGCCAACTGGGCGCGATCGAAACCCATTACCCGGTCGAGGAACGCGGCCGTTTCTCCTGTTCGGACCCGATCCTGACCAAATTATGGGCGGCCGGCGCCTATACGCTCAAGCAATGCATGCACGATGCCTGGGAGGATTGCCCGAGCCGCGAACAACGCCAATGGCTGGGCGATGTGACGGTCGAGAACCTCGCGGCGCACGCGGCATTCGGCAATTCGGCATCCGCGTTGACCGCCAAATACCTGATCCAGGCGGCCGAGAGCCAGCGGCCGGATGGTTTGACCCAGATGTTCGCGCCCGGTGATCATGGCCATAATGCACGCCTGATCCCGGACTGGACGCTGCAATGGATTCTCTGCGCGGCGGATTACTGGCAGCTCACCGGCGACCTTGTGACGCTGGAGCAGATCTGGCCATCGATCCGCAAGGCGCTCGGCTGGTTCGAACGAATTGCCGGGCCGCACGGACTGGTGGTCGATATGCCCTATTGGCACTTCATGGACTGGGCCGGGCTCGGCCGCGACCATCAGGCCCTGGCGCTCAACGCACAACTGGCCGGTGCGTACCGCGCGGCGGCCACGATCAGCGGTGCGCTGGAGGATCAGCGGGTCGCCCGCATCTATCAGGGCCGCGCGCGGGCCATTTCGACCAGGCTCGATGCCGAGCATTGGGACCAGCGGCGCGGCGCATGGGTCGATATGGTCGACCCGCTCAGCGGCACACAGATCAAGCGGACATCGCAGCATGGCATCGCCGCGCTCGCCTTATGGGGTGAGGCGGTGCCCGAGCGGATCGCACGCGCCTTCGACTGGGCGACCGACCCGGCTCGCGAAACCGTGACACCCGCGCCGCCGGTCGTTCCCCATGGGACCCCGCTCGACGAAGAACATGGGGTGGTCGTGGCCAACACCTTCTACAGCCATTTCGTCAACGAGGCGCTGGCCAGACATGGGCGGGGTGGGACCGCACTCGACAATATCAGACGGCGATTTGCGCCGATGATCGAGGCGGGCTCCTCCACTTTATGGGAGGCGAGCACGCCCTGGGCGAGCCTGTGCCACGGCTTCTCCGCCTCGCCGACGCACTTCCTTTCCCGGCATGTGCTGGGCGTGGCGCCGGCCGAGCCCGGCTTTGCCCGGGCACGCGTGATGCCCAATCTGTTCGATCTCGATTCCGCCGACGGCGTGGTGCCGGCAGGCGCGGAGGGGATTTCGGTCGCGCTGTGCCGTCAACCGGAGGGGTTCGGCGCGGTGATCCGTGCGGGGTCCATTCCCCTCGACGTGCGGCCACCGCGCGGGTTCAGGCTGCAGTCGCTCAACGATCGTGATGGCGCTACCCATGCGCTGTTTGCCAGGCTGACCAAATGACGCGGAGACACTGGATGAACCCCATGGCCAGCCAAGCCCATGCAGCGGCGGCGCGCGCGCACCGCTTGCCGCTCAGGCAAAAGCTCGGTTTTGCCGCCGGTGGTCTGGTCGACGGCACGGCGCTGCACCCGCTCAACATCTTCCTGCTCTTCTATCTGACCAGCGTTGCGGGGATGGCCCCCGGCCTGGCCGGCGCGGCGATTGCAGCGGGCCTGGTCGTGGATGCCGTCGCCGACCCGCTCATCGGCTCGGTGTCGGATCATTGCCGGTCCAGGCTCGGCCGGCGGCTTCCCTTCATGCTCGGCTCGCTGCTGCCGATCGCGCTCAGCCTGATCTTGCTCTTCTCGCTGCCATCCTCGCTCGCCGGCGTTGGCCTGTTCGCCTGGGTTGCGTTCCTGTCGGTGGCGTTGCGCGTGTCCGTATCACTGTTCCTGCTGCCGGTGACCGCGCTCGGCGCCGAGCTCACCGACGATTATCGCGAGCGCTCCACACTGATGACGCTGCGCTGGTTCTTCTTCATGTCGGGCGGCATCGCCGGCCTGCTGCTCGGCTTCGGCCTGTTCTTTGCCGGGCCTCAAGGCCTGATGGCGCGCGGCCAGTACACGCCGTTCGCGATCGCGCTGTCGCTGATCATCATCGGCGGCGGGCTGGTGGCGTGCTGGACGGCGCTGACGACGCGGGGACGGGAGCATCCACCGACCGCCGAGGCGCATTCCGGCGCGGCTTTTTTCCGGGAACTCGCCGAGTGCCTGCGCAACCCGTCGTTCCGCATCGTGCTGACGACCAATATACTCTTCTTCGTCGGTTTCGGGGTCAACAGCGTGCTCGGGATCCACGCCAATACCCTGTTCTGGGGGCTGACCGGCGGACAGACCCAGGCCGTTACCATGGCGCTGTTCTTCGGCCTGTTCCTTGGCGCGCCGCTGGGCGGCCTGCTGCTCTCCCGGCTGGAGAAGCGCACCGTGCTGGCGCTGGGCATTTCGGTGCTGCTGGCGTGCCAGTCCGCCCCGGTGCTGCTGCGGCTGGCCGGGCTGTTCCCGTTCGAGGGCGCCACGCTCGCGACCGCCCTGACATTGTTCGCGCTGATGATGGGCATGTTCATGGGCGCGGCCGGGATCGCGATGAACGCGATGGGACCGGACGTGGCCGACCAGCATGACGTATTGTTCGGCACCCGGCGCGAAGGCCTGTTCGCGGCGGGCAATGCCTTTGCCAACAAAGCCGCATCGGCGGGCGGAACGCTGGTCGCGGGCCTGCTGCTCGGTTTCATCGCCTTGCCGAAGGGCAGTCATTTGAGTGCGGGCGATGTGCCGGAGCGCAGCCTGCACCTGCTCGGCCTGGTCTATGGCCCCGGCGCCGCGCTGTTTTCGCTGCTGGCGGTGATCACGATCCTGCAATACCGCATCGACCGCGCGGCGCATGCCCGCAACATCGCCGTGCTGAACGACCGGCGACTGGCCCTGGACGCGGCGGCTTGATCGTCACAGGCGGATGATTGTTGCCGGTGCGGGTCCGGGCCCAATCGATGGTCGACCGGGGGCGGGTACGATGCGAGTCGCGCACCCCTGAATCGCGGTTTTCCGCTGTTCTTTGCAAATAAAAAACGCCACCCCTGTTATGTTGGATTTGGAGTGCGAATTTCCGGCCCATTTCCAGCGCCTTGAGCCCCCTTCACCCCTGTTCCGGATAACAGGGGTGGAACGCGCCGGAACAGGGGTGAGCCGACCGCTGTTCATGCCGAAACAGCGGGTCCAAAGCGCGCAATTCTATCCAGTCATGTCAAAGAGCGGGACGAAGCGCCGGCTGGCATTCCGTCCGCCGTTATGCTGGCATGAGCGGGGGCTGGGTTGAATCGATGCGGCCAGCATGCCATCCGGCGCTGATGTTGATCGACGCTAGGTCGTGGCTCATAAATCGGACTGACGGCTGACGCCTCATCTGCAGACGTTCGTGCGGATGGCCGCTAGGCGTCCCAACTCGGTTGTTCAGGCAATCCGCGAGCGATCCCGAGAGCAGCCGCCCGTTCAGGCGGTCCCTATGCTCAGCAAGGGAAGGTCTTCTTCCGGGGCAATCCCGAGGCCCCTAGTCTTGCTCTGAGAGCGCCAGTCGCAAAGGCGCCTCTTCTCCCGCTACGTATCGCGTTGGAAATCCCGCCCATTCCGATTGTCTTTTACTTGATCCAGGCCCTGGTTCACGCAAAGACTTCAGTGGGAAGGGGCTGGGATCAAATGTTCGAAAGCATTTTTTCGGTAAGACGCTTGCTGCGTCTCGTGCGATCAGGCGACAGCCGACGTTTCGGCCTAGAGCTGGAAGCCGATGGCGAGGCAATCATAGCGCAGATTGCCGCCGACGCAGCCTTGCGGCTGGTCCCGATGGCCGCATTCATCACCGCAAAGGTCAAGCGCAAAGACTGCGTTGCCTATAACGCCTACCCAGAGAATATCGTGCTTCGCGCGGTCGCAAACTACGTTTCGCGTCGGTTTCGCGTCGTAGCCACGAGCCGCGATCGTATCATACGTGGCGTAATCGAGGCGATGTTCGATCAGACGCCGATCTACGTGATCCGTCGCGACCTTGCCTCTTTCTATGAGACCGTGCCGCTTGAGCCGGTGAGAAACCGGCTGCTCTACGACACGGCCATTCCGCGGTCCGTGCGGCATTACCTGCGTGAGTTTTACGAGCACCACTGTGGAGTGAACATTATCGGTCTTCCGCGAGGTGTGGGGCTAACTACCGTGCTGGTTGAGCTAGCGATGCAGCCGTTTGACGAGGCGATCCGTGCAATACCAGGCGTATATCGATACTTCCGCTACTCAGATGATATGCTCATTTTGACTTACAAGGATCCGGGAGAGGTAAAAGAGCGCGTTGACGCTGCTCTGAAGAAGCTACCAGGTATGGCTTTTAATAAGGCTAAATCCGATGAATATGCGTTCGCGGGAGACACTACCAGCCCGCCAGACCCGCTTCGCCCCTCGACCGCCAATTTTGATTTCCTCGGCTATCGGTTCACCGCCGAGCAACGGATCAATCGAGATCGCCCACGCAAGATTTGGGTCTCGATTGCGGATAAGAAAACTAGGCTGATGAAAACACGAGTATATCTATCACTCAAAACGTTTCTGAAGGATGGCGACGGCAATATGCTAATCGACCGTCTGCGCGTTTTGACCGGTAACTATCGTATTAATCGTCGAGGCGTTAATTTTATTCGCAGATCCCGTTATATTTATGCGGGAATATACTATAACTATTGGCGGTGTGGTGAATACATCAATGGGATTCACTGTCCTGCCGCACCCGAAAGTTTACGAGACGTTGATAGGTTCTTGCATGGACATATGAAGACGCACGGCGGAAAATTCAGAGTCGCCATAAGTGGGCTGCCGCTTCCTCAACGCCGAAGGCTCGACGGGTTATCGTTCGAACGAGGCTTCGAAGGTCGGCGGATGGTCCGGGTACCGTTTCAGCGCTTCTCCAAACTGAAAGCGATTTGGCGCAATGCCTGAGATACCAAAGGCGCTGCGCGTACGGAGCTTGCTGACCGATACCCTTCCGTATGAAGTGCCGGTCATCTTCTCGAATGATAAGCTTCACGCAGCGTTATCGGCCACTATGCCGCCGCAAATCGAGAGGCTTTGGAAAAAAATGCGGGAGGGGAAGAAAGCCTACACAATCCCCTACAATTACGAGATTGCAAAGGATGATAATCGCACGACCGTTCTGAGCGTGATTCATCCAAGAATTCAGGAAGAAATGGCCGAATTCTATGAGGCCCACAATTCCAGCCTTCTTAGCCACTGCTCGAACGGACACATATCCCTCCGACGACCAGTAAGTCTTGCATCGCCCTACATATCTAGCGAAACAGTTGATGAAGAAGGTAAATTACGCCTAGGCGTCGCTCAACTTCTTGTAAATGAGAAGCAGCCAGATGTTTCTCACATTCCTTCGTATTTTGCATATGGAAGATATAATCTACTAGGAAAGTTCATTGGCTCGCGCGAATTTATTAGACTTGAGGGTCGATATCTACGATATCGCACGCTGGATGTTTCTAAGTGTTTTTACAATATATACTCTCATACGATTAATTGGGCAGTCAAGGAGAAGATAGTAGCGAAAGAGTTCAAGTCAGCTTACACATTCGAGGCGCAATTTGACAAACTGATGCAACTCTCAAACTACAACGAAACTAACGGTATTGTTGTTGGCCCAGAATTTTCTCGTATTTTCGCCGAGATCATTCTTCAAAGAATTGACAATAATATTGTTGAGGACCTCAAGACTGAGGGACTACGGCTCAATGTTGATTACAACGTACATCGCTACGTAGATGACTATTTCGTGTTTTCTAATACAACCGATACCTTGGATATCGTCGAAAACGAAATCCGGAAGCAGCTAGAGTTTTATAAACTCTACGTAAACGACAAGAAGGTTGATACGTTCGTTCGCCCTTTCGTCTCGAAGCTATCCCTCGCCCGACAGGAAGTTGGGTCGTTGCTGCGCAACATTCGGACAACTTTGCACGACTTGCGTAAGGCAGAGGAACCCGCAGAGGCGCGTCGGCATCACCGGCACCTCAAGGCGTTGATGGCCGAAATCCGCCTCGTCGTTTCCAAGTACGAGATCGCCTTTGCTAACATCAGTGGCTGGGTCATGTCTCGCCTGAAAAGACTAAGCCGCGTCGCCATGCATTCCATGAAGGGCGAGCTTCCAGACGGAATGCACCCACTGATCGGTGATGTCGTCGTCACGATTTTGGAACAGGCCTTTTACGTCTGTGCGATCGATGTCCGCGTTCGGTCCACCTATTCAATAGCTCAATTCTGTCTTTCACTCCGAGAAGGTGCGCAACTCTTTTCGGAAGAGCAGCAAGATTTGATCTCGCATATCATAATGGACCAGTGCTTAGCGATCCTACGTTCGTTTCAAGCTCGGGAAGGAGAAAAGTTCGGCTACAAGGACTCGGTAGAAGTCTTTAATCTACTGATAGTGGGATCGCTGTTTGTTGGTGCCGAATTCCTTCGCTCCAGTGACATCCAAGATATTCTCAAGGCCTTTTATCAGAACGGATCGATCTCTTACTTTGCGTTTATCACACTCAAATTTTGCTATCTGAAAGACCAGCTCCGGTTCGCCCCTGATTTGGCCGCGCTGAACGCTCTCGTCGAGACGAGGATAACAAGCCCCGACGTTGATTTTTTACGGGATACCGAAGACTTTTTGCTTCTGAACGATTGGATATCGTCGCCCGATCTGACTCCCCAAACGAAGCGCGATGTCCTCAACAGGATTTTTGGTGCTGAGGTTTTTGGCCAAGCCGCGACGCAGGAACTTGAGAACTGGGCAGGTTTCGTGGATTGGTCGGGCCTAAGCGTCTATCACCTGCTGGCGAAAAAAGAGTTGCGACCGGTATATTCTTGGGGTTAGCTGGCGGGGTCCGGTATTCTCGCCTGCATCGGTTTAGCTGATGATAACGCGCGCGAGATTGGTGTCCTAGGATACCGTGGTTCCCCCGTGCGGGCCGCAAGGCACACACGTCGCGAGAATGCCGGCGCTTCCACCAATCGGCCTGGGCACTCAGAACAACCACTTCCCACCTCTCCCGGACACCCTGCAGCAACGTCGCCCACAAGCCCCCAACCTACCCGACCACACGCTCCCGCTCGGCATTAACATGCCCGAACAACTCCATCAGATAGGCAACGCTCGCCTCCGTCTCGGCATCCAGCAGCGTGATGGCGAGCCCACGAAATATCTGTCATTCCCGCCATGCCGGTCCGTTGATCTCAAGACCGCGCTTTTCGAGCTGGTCGAGTACCCCATCGCGTTCGGCAAGGACCCTGAGCGGCACGACCGCGAGCGTGACGCCGGGTTTCACCGTGGCGTCGCGGATGGCGTCGACCCATTGCTGGCGCAGGGCGTGACCGAAGCCGTCGTTGGTCCAGGGCCAGCAGCGTCCGAGCGCTTCCTCAAGCGGATTGGCCATCACCGCCGGCACGTCGAGCCTGGTCCAGGCCCGGCCGCGCTCGGTCACGATCCCGGCTCCCGCCTCCGTCGCGGTCATCGCGGCCTCGAGACAGGGGATATGGGTCTCGGCGGCCGCGCCGAAGAGATTGTCGAGCATGTCCTCGCCACGCACTTCGCCGACCGGCTGGGCGGGTATCTTCGCATGACGGGCAGCCTTGCGGACGATATCGGAGGCGTCATCGGCCGTATCGCGATTGAATGCGAGGCGCTTCGACAGCAGGTCGAATGCCGCCATCAGGAAATTCTGCCGCGAGTAATCCTGATCGAAGCGGCGCTCGAGCGCCTGCAGCCTGCGCAATTGCTGCGGGTTGAGATAGTCCGCCGCGACGCGCCCCTTGGGAAGCTTGGTGAGCCGGCCGCCCTTGAAAATGAGCCGGAAGATATCGCCGGGCGATATCTTCGCCTTGGTACCGAGGATGATACGCTGCGCCCGCCCGGTCGCGGCTTCCAGCCGCTCCGGCTGCCACGGCGTCGCCTTTGGGACTTCAGCGATCTCACCGACAAGGATAACGACCCCGGCAGATGTGTCGATCGTCCACATCGGCGCACCCGAGCGGCGCGCCGTCACCACGATATCGTCACTGACATCGGCCGGCGCCGTCGCCTGCTGCGCCAAGGCCGGGTGCGGCGCCATGACGACCGCCGTCCCGGCGGCCAGCAGGAGGGCCATAAGGCCTATGGTCTTCATCCGATCACTCCCGCTCATGCGCAGCACGCCTCCGACGCCCTAAAAGGCCGGAGCAGGATTCGGAAAGCGCTTTTCCAGGATCGGCATCCTGATCGGCGATGGCGCCCCGCCCTGGGGACAGCGTAGAATGCCGGAAGCATGTCGCGGGAGGGCACAATGAACGATGGAGCCATACGGGCCGCGCTGGATCGCCATTGGCGTGCCGCGGACGCCGACGATTTCACCGCCGAGCATGAAATCTATCATGCGGATGCCGTGCTCGAGTATCCGCAGTCGGGCGAAAGGCTCCGCAGCCGCGAAAGGATCGAGGAGAGCCGGCGCGTTCAGCCGAACGCGAAGCGCTTTACGATCCGGCGCATCATTGGCGGCGGCGACCTGTGGATCACCGAATTCATCCTCACCTATGACGGCGCACCATCTTTCGTGGTGAGCATCATGGAGTTCCGCGACGGGCTGGTCGCCAGGGAGACGCAATATTTCTCCGATCGGTTTGACCCCGGCCCCTCCCGTGCGCACCTTGTCGAACCCATCGGCGAAATCCCATCCTCCTGAAGGGAAACGATGCCGCATCCTGCCCTCGGTGCGGCCCTGGCTCGCCGCGACATCGCTGGCTAGCCTTACCGGGCAAGGCAGATGCTCGGCGCCGGCAGGGAACAGCCAATAATCGAAACCAAGCAATTCCGATTAGCGGGTTGCGATCGGCGCAACCGACCCTCAGTTCCCTGATGACATCATCCGGGAAGTTTTCATGAAGAAAATCGGCTTTCTCTCGTTCGGGCACTGGTCCGCATCGCCCCAGTCGGCGACGCGTTCCGCGAGCGACGTGCTCCTGCAATCGATCGACCTTGCCGTCGCAGCCGAGGAGCTTGGCGCGGACGGGGCCTATTTCCGCGTCCATCACTTCGCGCAGCAACTCGCATCGCCTTTCCCGTTGCTGGCGGCCGTGGGCGCGAAGACGAAGCGCATCGAGATCGGCACCGGCGTGATCGACATGCGCTACGAGAATCCCTTCTACATGATCGAGGATGCGAGTTCGGCCGATCTGATCAGCGGCGGGCGGCTGCAATTGGGGATCAGCCGCGGCTCGCCCGAGCAAGTGATCGATGGCTGGCGGCACTTCGGCTTCGCGCCGGCCGAAGGCGAGAGCGAGGCGGATATGGGACGCCGCCATGCGGAAGTGTTCCTCGACCTGCTCAAAGGGGACGGTTTTGCGCAGCCCAATCCGAATCCGATGTTCCCCAACCCGCCCGGATTGCTGCGGCTCGAGCCGCATTCGGCGGGGTTTCGCGACCGCATCTGGTGGGGCTCGGCGTCGAACGCCACCGCGATATGGGCGGCGCAGATGGGCATGAACCTGCAAAGCTCGACGCTCAAGGCGGACGAGACGGGTGAGCCGTTCCACGTTCAGCAGGCCAAGCAGATCCGGGCCTATCGCGCGGCGTGGAAGGAAGCCGGCCATGCGCGCCAGCCGCGCGTATCGGTCTCGCGCTCGATCTTTGCCCTGATGGACGATCGCGACCGCGCCTATTTCGGGCGCGGCGACAGCAGCGATCAGGTCGGCATCATCGACCAGATGCGCGCCGTGTTCGGCCGGTCCTACGCCGCCGAGCCCGACCGCCTGATCGAGGAGCTGAGGGCGGATGAAGCGATCGCGGAAGCGGATACGCTGCTGCTCACCGTCCCGAACCAGCTCGGGGTCGACTATAACGCGCATGTGATCGATGCCATATTGACTCATGTGGCACCGGCGCTCGGCTGGCGCTGACCGAAACGGGAACAGCGCGGGACGCTTGACCTTGCCGCGTTTGACGGTGACGTATCGGCAATGTCAGATTTTGGTTCTCCGCAAATTGGCCCGGCGCTTCAGCACAGCCGCAAAAAGGCCGGCATGACGCTCGACGTGCTGGCGCATGCGTCGGGCGTGTCGCGGTCGATGCTGTCGCAGATCGAGCGTGGCCAGACCAACCCGACGGTGGCGACCGTATGGGCGCTGGCCCAGGCGCTGAAGATCGATGTATCGGAGCTGATGGGCGGCGCGCGGCCGGAGCGGCGCCCGCACATCGAAGTGGCCTCACCCTCATTTACCCCCGAGATCCGGACCGAAGACGGAGCCTGTGTCCTGAGAATCCTGAGCCCGGCAGACCGGGCGGACAGTCTCGAATGGTATGAGATACGATTTGCCGTCGGCGGCAAGCTGACATCGGCGCCGCATGCGCATGGCACGCGCGAGCACCTCACCGTGCTGGACGGCGAGTTGCGCGTGACCCTTGAAGGCGCCGAGCAAATCGTCGGAATCGGCGCCACGGCGCGCTATCCTGCCGATATATCGCATGAAATCAGCAATATGGGACCGGATCCGGCGCGCGCGTTGCTTGTCGTGATTGGGTAGAATTCTTATATACTGGACTCCGTGTCCGTTATATTGCATTTATGCTGTGTTCAAAGGAGCTCAGCATGGATCAGCCATTCTACGACCGCATCAGCGACTCGCTGCGGGGCATCGAAGCCGACGGGCTGCTGAAAGCGGAACGCGTGCTGGCGGGCCCGCAACAGGCCATGGTCTCGGTGCGGGGCCAGCATGTCCTCAATCTCTGCGCCAATAATTATCTCGGGCTGGCGGCCGATCCCCGGGTGGTCACGGCGTCGGTGGAGGCAACCAATCGCTGGGGTGCCGGCCTCGCCTCGGTCCGGTTCATCTGCGGCACGCAGGAGATCCACAAGACGCTGGAAGCGACGACCGCCGACTATCTGGGATTTGAGGATTCGATCCTGTTCGCCGCCGCGTTCGACGCCAATGGCGCGGTGTTCGAGCCGCTGCTCGGCGCGGAAGACGCGATCGTCTCCGACAGCCTCAATCATGCCTCGCTGATCGACGGCATCCGCCTGTCCAAAGCGCGGCGCTATCGCTTTGCAAACAACGACATGGCGGATCTCGATCGCGTGCTGGCGCAGGCCAGGGCGGAGGGTGCCCGTACGATCCTGATCGCCACGGATGGAGTCTTTTCGATGGACGGAACGATCGCCGACCTTGGTGCGATCGCCGACCTGGCCGAACAGCATGGCGCCCTCACTTTGGTCGATGACTGTCACGCCACCGGGCTGCTGGGACCGGGTGGGCGGGGTAGCCTGGCCTATCGCGGTGTCGAAGGGCGGATCGACATTCTCACCGGCACGTTCGGCAAGGCGCTGAGCGGATCGATGGGCGGATTCGTCGCCGCACGCCGCCCGGTGATCGACCTGTTGCGGCAGCGCGCGCGCCCCTATCTCTTCTCCAATGCGCTGGCGCCGGGGATTTGCGGCGCGGCGCTGGCCGCGATCGAGATTGCGCGCGGGACCGAGGGCGATGCGCTGCGCGAACGGCTCGAGCGCAACACGCATCGCTTCCGTGCGGGGCTTGCCGCGCTGGGTTTCGACTTGCTGCCCGGCGAACACCCGATCGTGCCGGTCATGCTGTACGACGCGCCCAAGGCCAAGCGCATGGCGGAGGAGCTGCTGGCGCTGGGCATCTATGTCACCGCCTTTTCCTTCCCGGTCGTGCCGCGCGGCCTGGCGCGCATCCGCACGCAGATGTCGGCCCATTTCACCGACGATCAGATCGATCACGCCGTCAATGCCTTTGCCCAGGCGGGCCGCAAGCTGGAGATCATTCAATGAACACCGCCGTTCTCGCTCGCCCTGAAACGACCGTGAAGACGATGAGAGGTCTCGCCAAACTGGAGGCGAAGGAAGGCGTGTGGGCAACGCGCGCGCCGATCCCGGCGCCCGGTCCCGACGATGTGCTGATCAAGATCGCGCGGACCGCGATCTGCGGCACCGACGTCCATATCCATGCCTGGGACGAATGGGCGGCGCGCACCGTGCCGGTGCCGATGATCTTCGGCCATGAATTTTCCGGCGAGATCGTCGAGATCGGCGCGGCGGTCACGCGCGATCTGCGCATCGGCCAGCGCGTCTCCGGCGAAGGTCACATCATCGACATCAATTGCGCCGCGTCGCGCGCGGGCAAGTTCCATCTCGATCCCGGCACTCAGGGCATCGGCGTGAACCGCCAGGGCGCCTTTGCCGAATATCTCAGCCTGCCGGCGTTCAATGTCGTACCGTTGCCGGAGGATGTCTCGCTCGATGTCGGCGCGATCCTCGATCCGTTCGGCAATGCGGTGCATACTGCGCAGCAATTCGACCTGCTCGGCGAAGATGTGCTCGTCACCGGCGCCGGACCGATCGGGATCATGGCCGCCGCAGTCGCCCGCCGGGCGGGCGCGCGATCCGTGGTGCTGACCGACGTCAACGATTATCGCCTCGACCTGGCGACGCGGCTGGCCGACGTCCGGCCGGTCAATGTCGGACGCGAGGATTTGCGCGATGTGATGCATGAACAGGGCGTGCCGGAGGGATTTGGTGTCGTGCTGGAAATGTCGGGCGTCGAAAGCGCGATCCGGCAGGCCGTCGCCCATGTGGCGATGGGCGGCAATATCGCCATGCTTGGGCTGCCCAGCCGCGACATGCAGGTCAGCTGGTCGGACATCATCCTGAAAGCGGTCACGGTGCGCGGCGTTTACGGACGCGAGATGTTCGAAACCTGGCGCAAGATGTTCGGCCTGATCCGAGGCGGCCTCGACCTTGAGCCACTGATCACGCATCGCCTGGCGGTCGATGACTTTGCTGCGGGATTCGACCTGATGCGCAAGGGCCTGTCGGGGAAGGTCGTGCTCGACTGGAGCCATGCGAGCGGCTGACCGCATCGCTGACATTGGCGGCACGCCCGAACTGGCGCTACGCAAGGGGTTGAAATCGGCGGCGTTTATCAAGCGCCGCCGGCTCGCCTCCGTATAAGTACAGCGCCACATCGTAAGGCCTGAGTCATCGACGACTGCGACAAGCGGCGTTGGGCGCATTTTCCGCTTACGGGCCGCCTCGCCGAACGGTTGGCCCGAAACCAGGCGGGTTGACGGGATCGTCTTTCGATGCCGCCAATCCGGACGGCAGAGGCGAATGACGATGCTCACCAGATTGCTCCGAGATCATGACAAACTTCGTGCCATCGGCGCAGATCTGGCGGTGCTTGTTTCGAGCCGTGAGCCATGCGATTCGGAGGAGCTGATGCAGAAACGTTGCGAGATGACGCGAACGGTGCACCGGCATCTCGCCTATGAGGAACGGCAATTGTTCCGGCGCCTCAGGGATGATCCGGACCCGCTGTCGCGCAGGGCCGCAAACGATTGCATGGCGGGCATCGAGCAGCTCCATATCGCGTACAAGGCACATGTGGCGATGTGGACGGCCAAGGAGATAGCGGCACGCTGGCCGGATTTTCAGAAGGCCGTGAAGATACTGATCATCGGCATGCGAATAAGGCTGGACCGCGAAGAACGCGAACTGTTCCCCCTTATTGCCGAAACCGAGGAACTCGGGTCACCCTGGCTGCCGGGGACGCGCAACTGGGCTGGCGACGGGATTGCGATCCAGTCCGTCATAAAGCGCCCGGGCACCGCATGCGCTCCGGCTCCGTCCTTTACCGAACAGGCCTCCGCAAAGATATCGCGGCAGATATCATGATTCCCTTCCGGGTGTTGATCGTCGATGATTCCCTCACGATTCGCGCGATGCTTGAACATATCATCTCACGCGATCCGGAGTGCCAGGTGGTCGGCATTGCAGCGGACATCGACGACGCCCGCTCCCTGATGCGCACCAGCCATCCCAATGTCATAACGCTGGACCTGACCATGCCCGGCCTGGGCGGCCTTCATTTCCTGCGAGAACTGAAGGGGCATCCGCATCCCCCGATCATCGTCCTGTCATCGTCCGCCAAGGACGGCTCAGTCGAAGTGGAAGAGGCGATGGCCAGCGGGGCGGCGGCATGTTTCGATAAGGGCAAGTTGCTCAGCGCCGGCCCATTGTTCGTAAGCACACTCAAGAAAACGCGGGACAGAATGATCTAATCGCTTCGGCCGGATTCAGGCCGGAATCTCGGTCGTCCCCGCAAGCGACGAGGCAGTCGACGGCCCCGCACTCTCGGCCAAAAACTTGAGGGTGAACAACGTGACCCGGTCAGCGTCGGAAACGGTCATCTTCCACGCCTCGCAGTTCCAGAAACGCTCCGGCATTTCCTTGAGGACTTCGGCCGAATACCGCACCGCCTCCATCCTCGCCGCAGCCAGATCTGGCCATTCCGATCCGTCCAGGTCAGGCAGGTCCTCACCATCAGCAATATCGAAAAAATAGTGGGGCATGGCGGCTTTCAAATCCCAACGGGAGCGCTTCAAGATCCAGGCCGCCCCTTGCCTTCCGCATAAGAAGGCGATTGTCAGAATCTGCAACAAGGCGCCGTTCCGGACAATATAGTGAATTTCCATAGGCACAACTGCAAGAAAAATTCACGCTGAATATCAAGCATATTCGTCCCAATACTGATCACGCCGCGCATGAAGCTGCGATTCGCGGACTATCCGGGCGGAATGAGTCCTGCAGCAAAAGCGATCCGCAATGCCTCGGACAATGTGCGCACACCCAGTTTCGTCATCAGATTGGCACGGTAAATTTCGACCGTTCGCGGGCTGATGTCGAGTTCATGCGCGATGACCTTGTTGGCCCGCCCCTCGATCAGCCCGGTCAGCACCTCCCGCTCGCGCGGCGACAGCACGGCGATCTTGGCCGCGGCCTGCTGCATATGCGCCGCGCCGGCACCGTCCTCGGTCAGCTTGGCAAACGCGACCTCGATCGCAGCGAGCAGTTTTTCGGCCTGATAGGGTTTTTCGATAAAGTCGATTGCGCCCCCCTTCATCGCTTGCACCGCAAGCCCCACATTCCCCTCGCCGGTGACGATGATCGCCGCGAACGCCTTGGCGGCCTGATCGCGGAGTGCCTGAAGCACATCGAGTCCGCTGGCCCCCGGCATGTGAAAATCGAGCAGCACAACACCTGGATCAAGATCGGGCACCCCTGCGAGAAACCGGTCGCCGCTGCGGAAATTGTGCACCACCAGATTGGCCTGCAGCGACAATAGAGTGTGAAGCGACGCGCGGACCGCGTCGTCATCGTCGACGAGATAGATTGTGCGTGTCATCCCTCCAACTCCTCCAGTTCCTCCAGCTCCTCCAATGCCGGCAGCGTGAAGCGGAATTCCGCACCGCCACCGATCCGGTCCGTCGCCACCAGCTTGCCGCCATGCGCTTCGACGATGCGCCGCGATATCGACAAGCCAATGCCCATGGCGGAGCCCGACTTGGTCGTCGCGAACCGCGCGTACAGTTCATCACCGACCGACTTGGGCAAGCCGCGGCCATTATCGCTGACCGAAAGCTCGTTCATGCCATCCGCCACCCGGCGCGAGGCGATGACAATCTCGCGTGCACCAGTCGGCTGTTCGCGCAGTGCGTCGACCGCATTGCGCAGGAGATTCACCATCACCTGTTGTACCTGGATACGGTCCGCGAAGACCATGTCGGCGGCAGGATCGAGGCGATAGCTCAGCTTGATTCCGAACTGGGCGGTGCCGAACAGGACGAGGTCTACTGCCTCACGAACCGTCTTGGTGAGCGATTCGGCACGCATTTCCGTCTCGCTCTTGGTGAGGAAGTCGCGCAATCTCCGGATGATTTCGCCCGACCGCAACGTCTGATCTTCGCCCATTTTGAGCAGGTGGGCGACTCGCGCACTGTCTTCGCCACGTTCGATCGACATGCGCGCCGACGCGAGAAAATTTGCGGTCGCGCTGAGCGGCTGGTTCAGTTCGTGCGCCAGATCTGCCGCGACTTCGCTCATCGCGCTTTGACGCGAGATATGGGCAAGTTCGGCGTTGAGCTCGCTCAGCCGTTGCTCCGTGGCGCGCCGGTCGGAGATATCGCGAATAACGCCGGTAAACATGCGTTCTCCGCCAAACCAGGCGGCGCCGACATTCAACTCGACCGGAAAGGTCGAACCATCCACGTGCCGGCCGGTCAGTTCGCGGGCGACCCCGCCCGCATGCCGCCGCCCCCGATCGGATGGAGGCGCGACCGACTGGCCCTGCACCGCCACGATCAACTCCGGGATCAGCCGTTTGACATCGCTGCCGATCGCCGCCTTGCTGTCGCAACCGAACATGCGCTCGGCCGCCGCGCTGAAGCTGCGAATCGTGCCGGCCATGTTGAAAACGATCGTCGCGCCCGGAACGATATCAATGATGGTTTGCAATTGCTGCGCCGCTTCGCGCTCATTGCGTTCAGTGACATCGATATTGGCCGCGACGACCGAGGCAAGCTGGCCGTTTTCCTGATAGATCAGCCGGGCAGTCCCCTCGATCGTGCGCATGGTGCCGTCTGGCTGTCTGAAGCGATACTGGAAGGTGATCCGTTCATCGTGATTGGCGGCCGCCCTCGCGACCGAGTCCATCACCCCCTTCGCATCCTCCGGTTCGACCCGCGCATCCCACTGCGCAAAACTGCCCAGACTGCCGGGTTCCAGGCCCAGCCGCTGCTCGGACCCGGATGACCATTCGAGTTGCCCGGTCAGGACATTCCAGTCGGATATGCCGAGCTGATAGGCCTCCGCAGCGATCGCGAAGCGCGTTTCACTGGCGCGCAGCGCTTCCTCGGCGCGAACGCGATCGGAAATGTCCAGCATCTTGACCACGAACATCGGTTCATGACCGGGGCGTTCAACGACTTGAGTGTATTGGAGCAATCGAATCCGCGCTCCGTCGCTGCACCGGACACTCACATCAAGTTCGCCGACCGAAGGCACCCGGGGAACCTCCTCCTCACTCCCTTCCGCGCTGCGCGGCTGCAGTAACGCCGTCTTGTTTCGGCCGATCGCCTCGGTGGCGGACCAGCCGCAAAGCTGTTCGCAGCCGCGCGACCAATGGACGATTTCACCATTGGGTCTGGTCAGAACGATCGCTGCGACATCCAGCGCGTCGGCGATCTCCTGTGACCTGGCCTGTTGACGCACGAGCCGGTCGACGGACAGCCGGACCAGCAATCCAACGACGCCGATATTGCAGAGAATGGCGATCATGTCCGTCGTGAGCGGCGATACGTGAAGCGTGGCCGGTACCCAGCGGGCCACGACCATCGGCAGGATCGGCAGCAGCACCACCAGCCCGACAAGGGGCCATCGGAGGCGGTTGCGCGCGCGAAAAGGATTCCAGCGCGTTCCCTGGCGCCAAAGCAGGAAGGCGGAGGCGAGCAATATGTTGGCGAGCGCCGCCGGAAAGGGCGAGATGAGTATCTGCGTGACGCTATCGCGCGCCGGAACGATTGCGAACAGCAGCACCATCGAGAACAGGCCGACGCACAGCGACGCGGCAGCGAGCAGATTGGCAAGCCCCGTACTGGTGTTGCCGCGATGCGCCGACAGCAGCAATGCCGTGCTGAGAAACGCGAATGCGACGATCGAATTCACCGCGGGCGGGTCCCGGAATCCAATGATCTGCATCAACCGGTCTATGGGCTGGCGCGCCTCGACGCCCGACAAGCCGCCAACGCCCTGTTCGACGAACGCGAGCAACGCGATCAGGAGAGGGACGCCAAGCAGCAACGGCGCCAGGCGGCGGTCACGCAGGGTTGCAGTGAATCCGGCGAAGAGGAACAAATACCCCAGTGCCGCCAGGGGCCACATCGGGTAGCCGGCAATGCCCGCCCCCTGAAGTACCGGCACATCGAACAACCATCCGGTAAACGCAATACCGCTGATAAGTCCCGCGGCCGTGACAAGGCCGAACACGATCCTCTGCTCTTCGACTGCGGCGTTCGTCCGACGCGCAGCGAGTTGCCGCTTCAAATCTTTGCTTTCCTTTCCGATAGCGCTTCATAGCGGAGTCGAACGCTAACGCTGCAAAGATTTAGAGGCGCGCAGGAATGACCATGGAAGTGCTATCTGGTCCGAATCGGTCCAATCCTGCGCAAATGGTCCCGGCGAACGCGATCATGGGGCCAGCAAGCTCACCCCATCGGTAGGCGCCGCACAACCTCACGCCTTGGCCGCCATTCCGTCAGCAAGTCGCTCAATCGCCAGTATAGCAGCGCGCCACCAATGCGCAGGGCATCCCCCGGCGGCATGCGGTGCCGACCGTCGCCCGATAGCGCCCCCTCGCCTGCCGGCGCGAATTGGGCGGCATGCGACCCGCGCACGACGCGAAAGCCGCTCGGCACGGCCTTCCACTCAGTTGCCGGCCGCCCCCCGACCGATCGGATCATGTCGCGGCTGCATCGCCGGCACTGGCTGAAGGCAAACCCCTGATTGAGCTGCGCGTCGAGCACCGGGGCGTGGTTTAACAGATGACAGAGCAGGGACATGGAGAACCTCGTTTCCTATATGAGCCATGAGATGATGGGTCGCGAGCGTGATGAGATCGGAGGGGCCTCGCTTGAGGACACAAACCAGATCCCAGATCTCGAAGCGTTGCCCAGTGGCGACAAGTAATACCGAGTGCCCGATATGACCGCGCTCGCGCATCAGCGCGGGCATCGCGATCATGCCATCCGGCGCGACCAGCGTGGATTCGACAAAGCCATAGGTGCGGCGCAGGCGATGAGCGTCCGACATGCCGCCGGCCTCGTCATCGACCGGGCGCTGCATCGCATAGCGGCGATCGAACGCAACAAGGCATTGTGCGTCCTCATGCAATCCGATGAAAAGCCTCTGATCCGGTGAGCGGAGTCGGATGGTTTCGCCGAAGCGAGGCGGCAGCAGGATGTGACCTCCGCCGGTCACGTCACACACAGCGCTGCCGAAAAAAGGTTCGTCCATTGGTATCCCCCGTTGCCGTCGTGGCAACATGGTTAACCGAGCTGCGTCGAGTCGCAGAATTCCGTTAATGTACAATCGTGATATTCCGGACCCGTTATACTACGTAGGTCACCTATCCATTGAATGGATCCGCCGACTATTGGAGAATAGTCTCGCGGAATCGGTAAGAGCGGCGATCGATATCTCGCATCTCGGGGGTCCGCGCGTAACTATACTGCCGCGCGTGCTTCCTCATGCGTCAGGCACCGCCTAGGCAGCTGGAGCGAGTGCAAGGCGCAATCCATGTCGCTCGAGCTCCGCCGATCGCCTCTGAGGCGCAGTCGAGTTACCGCCGTCCAGGTCGCAGTCCGAAAGCGAGGATGGCGCTTGCATCCGGATGGTCGGAGCGGGGTGCGATAACCGATCACACCCCGCTCTGTCGCCGGCCGCTCTCAGAACTTGAAGCGCACGCCAGCGGTATATTGCCGGCCGATCACGTCATAGAGTTGCCGTGCGGTCTGGAACTGATAGCCCGTGAAGGGCGGGTCGGTGTCCAGCGCATTGGCGATCACGCCGAACAGCGAAACCTTGCCGCCATTGGCGTTCTTGTAGAGCGCCACTTCGCCCGAGATATCGAGATAGACGCGGCCCTTCACACTGTCATAGTCAAACGTCACTCCCGGGTCGCGGGTCAGTACACCACCGCTGACGTACCGTCCGGTCAGGCTCAGCCGGTACGCATCAGTCGAATAGGTCGCGCTGCTTGTGACCTTCCAGCGCGCCGTGCCGCCGACGCCGTCGAGCAAGGGCTGGTCGGTGTTCCCGGCGAAGCGCGTGAGCTCACCGCTATCGCCGACAAGATCGAGCTTGTCGGTATAATTGACCAGCGCGTGCAGGTCGAACGATCCGCCGCCGACCCGCATCCGGTATGCCGCTTCGACATCGACGCCGCGGGTGGTGATCTGCTGGAAATTGACCGGTGCAATCAGGAGCACCGAGATGCGGCCATCGCTGCCTCTAGGCGCGAGCAGGCAGAAGGAGGTCTGGCCGGCATTGCAGCGGTCCACAATCGACTGAGCCCCAAGCGAACCGATCGCTCCCTTGATCTTGATATCGTAATAATCGATCGACAGGCTGAAACGCGGCAGGAACGAGGGCGTGAACACGATACCCGCCGTCAACGTATCGGCGCGCTCGGGCTTCAGGAACGGATTACCACCGGACACCGCGTTCACATTGTAGCGCTGGCCGATCGAGACATCGTTGATCGAGAAGATGAGGGTCTGACCGACCTGGAACAGTTCGTTGATATTGGGCGCGCGAATGTCGCGCGATCGCGTCACACGGAACCGCAGCGTGTTGTTGACTGCATAGTTCAGCCCGGCTTTCCAGGTTTCGACCGTGCCCGACGTACTATAGTCGGTGACGCGGCCGGCAATGTCGAGATCGATATTCTGCGCCCAGCTTTCATCCTTCGCCAGCGGCACGACCAGTTCGCCGAACGCTTCCTTGACCGTGATCCGGCCGGTGTAAGGCTGGGTATTGCCGACCCGGAAAGCGCGGGCGATCGACAGCGGATCCGAGGTGACGTCCACCGTCTGCTGCCGCCACTGCCCGCCGACCGCGAGTGAAACCGGCCCCGCCCAGGTCGAGAAGGGCTCGCCGCGGATCGCAAGATCCGCCGTCTGCTGCTTGATTTGCCAATCGCGCACCGAGGTTCCGGTGATGTAGTCGATCGCCTGCTGCGACGGCGACCCGACGCCGAAGAGATTGAGCGGGACGCAGCCATTGGTCGGATCGGTCTGGGTCGAGCGGCAGACGATGCCGCCGGTCACCGGATTCACCACCGCGTCGATCGCCAGCAGCCGCCTGGCGTTGATGACATTGCCCGTGAACAGCGTCCGGTTGTGTGTCCGGCCGTAGGAATAGGAAGCATCGAACGTCCATGACCCGCCAAGCTTGCCCCGCACGCCGCCGACCGCCTGCCAGGTTTCGGCCTTTTGCTCGATCTTGCCGATGCCATAGTCGAGATTGCCGCGGCCAAGAGTGAAGCTGTCGAGATTCTGCGCCACCATATCAGCACGCACCGAAGCCGGCAGAAACGCGTTGCTCCTGAGGATGGTAAAATTGTCGTAGCTCGGAATCGACGCCTCCGAGAAGGTCGATCGACCATAGTCGATGCTCGCATAGGCTGTGATGTCGTCGGCCAGGTCGAACCTCACCCCGCCATAGGCGCTGCGACGCTTCAACGGCGTTTCCAGCACATAGGGCGAGGCAAGCGGATCGCCGTCCCCGCCATTCATCGAATTGTCGGGGGTCACCAGCGTGCCGTATCGGAACGGCATGGTGGCACCGTTCGGTCCGAATGCGAGGCCGCTCAGCGGCCCGGAGAAGATCGCCCCGCCGGGTGCCGAATTGGACGTTCGCGCATCGTTGACATGCAGATACATCGGCGCGCCATTGGTGGCGGTATAGGCAGGGTTGAGAATCACGCCGCGGTTGCCGGCCCAGGCGCGCGAAGAGCCGTTCGCGATGCCACCATTCTCCGCCATTTCGCCGCCCAGCAGGATATGGCCCCTGCCACCTGCGAAACTCTTGCCGAAGGCGAGCGACGCCAGATAGTTGCGATGGTCGTTGTGATCGGTGATCCCGCCCTGAATGCTGCCGCGAATGCCCTCCAGCTTGTCGTCGAGCTTGAGGTTCACCACGCCGGCGACCGCATCCGACCCATAAGCCGCCGACGCACCGCCGGTCACCACATCCACGCCGCCGATCAGCGCCTGCGGAATCAGATTGGTGTTGACGACCCCCTCCGGCGTTGCCGGGACGTAGCGCTTGCCGTCGATCAGGGTCAGCGTGCGGAGATAGGTCAGGCCGCGAAGGTCGAGGAAATTGCCACCCGCCAGTTTGGAAAGATTGCCGACCGACGATGGCGTAACGCTCGGTTTCAACGCGGGAAGTTGATTCAGGGCATCGGCGAGATTGGAAGCCGAGACGCGGTTCAGATCCGCCGAATCGAGGCTGGTGACCGGGGTTGGAGAAACAAAGCCCGGCCGCGCCACCAATGTGCCGGTGACGATGATGTCCTCCGTCGTGGCGGCGTCATCCGGAACGTCCCCCGCAGTGGCAAGCGTTTCGGACGCAGTCTGCGCCAAGGCGTGCGGCGCCGAGACCAGCGCCAGGCCGGCGGTCGCGAAAAGCAGAGTCTTGAGGCGCTGGCGCGGCGCGATGAAAAGCCCGGTCGCACCTTTCGAGATCGCTCGGTCTAACATGGTTACCCCTTCCCATTATGATGGTCCTGCCCGGCATTCTTCTTACCGGACTCGTTCCGACAGGAATGCTCTGAGCCAGCATTCTTCTCCACAGGGAAATTTATGTCAAGAAATTGCAGTAATTTCTCTAATTAGGATTTTTATAGAAATTCTGAAAAACGAAACTGCCCAACAATCACGAGCGGTCATGCCGCGGGAAACGGGCTTGGCAGGAACCGGTCACTGCGCAATTAGAACCAGCACGCTCCAGCATTGGTCACAGCGGCTCCGCCTGCCAAAAACCGCGCCCTTGCCCGATTTGGCTACATGTGAGATCGATGCACAAGAATCCTGTGTGGGATAAAATATACCTAGGAGAAAATTGATGGGCGTGAACAGGCGGGATTTGCTCGGAATAGCGGTGATCGGTAGCGTGGCGGCGACCTTGCCCGCCAGGGCAAGCGGGGCAAAGACGTCCACGAAACCTGCTACACTTGCGATCCGCAACAAGGCTGGCCGCGACTATGGCGAAGCGCTGGAGCGGTTGCGTGACTATGCTGCCGCCGAACTCGATGCGATCGGCCTGCCCGGCATGACGATCAGCGTCGTCGATGCCGACGGTTTCACGGCTTCGCTCAGCGTCGGCTGGTCGGATGTCGACAAACGCTTGCCGGTGACGCCCGGTCAGCTTTTCCAGATCGGATCGATCAGCAAGTCGATCAGCGGGCTATGGCTGCATGCCGCGCAGGACAAGGGATTGATCGATCTTTCCGCGCCGGTTTCGCGCTATCTGGCCGGCGTGCCGCTGCCCGCCCAGACGATGACGGTGCAGCAATTGCTCAACCATGCCGGCGGCCTCGCGCATGATGCACCGGTCTTTCCGCGCACGCCCGACGGAAAACTGTGGACCGGCTTCAAGCCGGGCGCGCGAATGTCCTACAGCAATATCGGATACGCGATGCTTGGGCTGATCATCGGCAATGTTTCCGGAAAGCCGCATTTCCGGGCACTCGAAGACGATGTCCTGAAACCCTTGGGAATGACGGGCGCCACCGCGCATATCCGCACCGCCGATCGCGATCGTTATGCCATGGGCTATGTGCCGATCCGCGAGGATGGCGTGGCGATGAGCCGCGCCGCACTGATCCCCGGCCCATGGACCGAATCGGACAATGCGGCCGGTGCCGTCGCAGCGTCGGCCGACGGCATGGCGGGGTATCTACGTTATCTACTCGCGCTCGGCGCGGGCAAGGGCGGGCCGCTGATGTCCGATGCTGCGGCGAAGAAGATGCTCGCCGATGATATCACCAGCAGCGAATTTGGGTCCGATGCACGGTATGCCAGCGGTATTGCGACCGTGCAGATCGATGGCAAGCCTGCCCTGCACCATACCGGGGGTATGACGCTCTTTTCATCGGCTTTTCATGCCGATCCCGTCGCGGGCGTCGCCTGCTTCGCCAGCGTCAATGGGCGGCTGATCTCCTATCGACCGCGGTTGACCACGATCTACGCCATTCAGCTCATGCGCGCCGTCGTTGCGGGCACGGCGCTGCCGCCGCCGCCCGATCCGATCGGGTTCCGCCGCGTGCCGACGCCGGAACGCTATGCCGGCACTTTTGTCGGGCCCGAAGGCCGCTCGGTCACGCTGCGCGCCACTGGCGCCGGATTGGTGCTGGCGGACAAGAATGGGGAGGGCCGGATCGAGCTCTCCGGCAAGGATTCCCTGGCCACGGATCATCCGGGCTATGCGGCGCACCAGCTCGATTTCGAAGGCGCCAAGGCCGACCGCTTCTGGTGGGGCGACACATTGTTCGGCCGTGATGCGGCGCCGCCGCAGCCCATAGCCGTTGCAGCGCTCAAGCCCCTCGCCGGAGACTATAGCTCAAGCGACGGCACGTTCGTGGTCCTGGCACGCGGCGGCACGCTCGTTGCCGAGGGGGCGGGCGAATTTGTCCGGCGACCCGGCGGCTTCTGGTCTCCCAAGGAGGATGTCGGCGGTGTCACGCGAGTCTGGTTCGACGGGGCGGTGAACGGCGTTCCGTCGCGGCTGATCTTCTGCGGGATGGATTTCATACGGATCACCTGAAGAGGCGCCTGCTTCCGATGGAGCGCCGGGCGAATGGATGGAACCGGCTATTCGCCACCAACAGCGCGATCACAAAGGGTGATGAGCACGCTGTGATCGCACGGTCACAGCGTGCTCCATGCCTGATCCGGATCGGGATGCGCGCACTGCCGGGTCGCCCACCAAGCCCTCACCGAAGCCCCAGAATCTCCGCCAGGCTCGGCGCGTTTCCAACATCACGAATAGCCCAACCACGGCTCGCGACCGGAAACTGATCGGCGAACGACGGTTGGGACCGCGCAGCTGATCGACGTCGTGTTGCGCTTCACGACGACAGTCTTCGGCGAAAACCGGACATGGATCGGGCGACGCTATTCGAGCTCCCGCACCCAGATGTTGCGGAAGCTGATCGGCGCGCTCGGATCGCCATGATCCTGGAGCTTGATCGGGGCCGGACCGTGCGGCTTGTAGCTGGGCTGGCCGATATATTGCGTCGGCCCCTTGAGCACCGTGTGGTTTTGCACGAGCACGCCGTTGAGCATCGCGGTGACCATCGCCGGCCGGGTGACGCGGCCGGCGGCGTCAAAAATCGGCGCGGTCCAGGCAATGTCGTAGCTCTGCCATTCACCGGGCGGGCGCATCGGATTGGCGAGCGGCGCGAACTGTTTGTAGATGCTGCCGGCCTGGCCGTTGACGTAGGTACGGTTGCGATAGCTGTCGAGGATCTGCAATTCATACCCCGCATCGCCGTCGCCGGTCGAGGCGAGGAACACGCCGCTATTGCCACGCTTCTGGCCTTCCCCGGTGATGCCCACGGGAATGCGCCATTCGATATGCAGCTGATAGCTGCCAAAACTGCGCCGCGTCTGGATATTGCCGGAGCCCTTGGCGACCGTGACCACCCCGCCCTTGAGCACCCAGCGCGCCGACAAGCCATCTTTCACCGAGGCCCATTGGGAGAGGTCGCGGCCATCGAACAGCACGATCGCGTCGGACGGTGGCGGCGTAGGCGCATAGGCGCCGGGGGTCACGACCGGAGGTTCCGGCTTCCATACCTCGGTATCTTCCGGTCGGGGGCCGGGCTGGTCCTGGGCGGCCAGCAGCATCGCGGCGACGATCAGTATCTTCATAGCGTCCATCCTTGGCGGTAATCGCGTTCGAGGAATCGATTGGCATCAGTCACATCGATGATCCGCCCGGCGCGCCCGTCATAGCGGATCGGCTGACCGGCGCGCATCGCGACGACGCCCAGCAGCATCGTCTCGTTCAGCGGCACCGCCTCGGCAAAGGGCGACGAGATCGGCGCCTCGCCGCGGATCGCCGCGATCCAGTTCATCTCATGACCATCGCGCCCGCCGGCGACGCGCAGCAGGGTTTGCGGCACCGCAGCCGCCCGTTCCGCCACGCCCTCCCCGATCAGTACCGGCTTCTCGCCATATGTCTCGTGCATCAACATACCCTTGTCGCCGATATAGAGCACGCCGCCATCCGGGTTCATCGCGACGCCCGCCGGCAGGCCGGGCGGCGTTGGCGGCATCAATCCCCCGTCATACCAGGTGAGCCGCACCGGCCCGCCGGGCGCATCGCCGAATTCATAATAGGTGACACCGGCGAGCGGATAGCTGCCGAGTTCGGCGGGCGGGCGACCGTCCCATAAATCCGTGTCACCGCCCCAGATCGAATGGCGACTCTCGATCCGGGTCGGCAGCCCGGGCGACAAAGCCCAGAGCGGAAAATCGAGCAGATGCGCACCCATGTCACCTAGCGCACCCACGCCGAACGGCACCCAGCCGCGCCAGTTGAAATGCGTATAGTCCGGGTTGTAACCCCAGTTCACCGTCGCCGGACCGAGCCACACGTCCCAGTCGAGGCTGGCGGGCTTGGCCCTAGCCGCCGGCCGCGCAATGCCCTGCGGCCACATCGGCCGATTGGTCCAGGCATGGACCTCACGCACGCGTCCGATCGCGCCGCCGCGCACGATTTCCACCACGCGGCGGCCATCATGGCCCGAATGACCCTGATTGCCCATCTGGGTGATCAGCTTCGGATTGCGCCTGGCCAGTTCTCCAAGCAGCCGCCCCTCACCCACCGTATAGGTCAGTGGCTTTTGCACATAGACATGAAGGCCGCGTTCCATCGCCATTTTCGCGGCGACGGCATGATGGTGGTCGGGCGTCGCGATCAGCACCGCGTCGAGATCGCGCTGCTTGTCGAACATCCGGCGATAATCGGCGTAGCGCGTGGCGCGATCATAAGCCGCGCGAAGCGGCGCACGCTGCGGGATCGTCGCGCCCTGACGATCGATGAATGATTTGGCGACATGGTCGAAATCGGGATCGGCGGCAGCGACGATGTTCTGGCCGGTCAGCCGCATCATATTGGCAGCGCCCATGCCGCCCGCGCCGATCACGGCGAGGTTCACACGGTCGCTTGGCGCGGCGCGGCGCCGCCCGCTGGCAACACCCGGCATGGCCAGTGCCGCCGCGCCGCCCAGCCATGCGCGCCGGGTGATGCCGGCCGCCATCGCGTCGGTACCGGACACCGTCGGACCGGGCTCAGGCCCGGACATGCTTCCGATCATCGGTCGCTCCTTATCTTCCGGCGTCTGACCAGCCATGCTCGCCCGGGACTCACACGGCCTTTGTTCGCTTGACCGCATGATCGACCGCCCTGGCGGTCAGGGCCATGAAGGTCAGCGATGGGTTGATGCACGAGATGGAGGCCATCTGGGCGCCGTCGGTGACGTACAGATTGGTCGCATCATGCGCCTGGCTCCAGCGGTTCAGCACCGACGCATGCGGGTCGACCCCCATTCGCGCGCCGCCCATCTCGTGGATTGCGTCACCGGGCACATGCTCTTTCTCTTCGCTCGTGACGTTCTGCAAACCGGCTGCCTTGAGCATGGCTTCACCCTGAGCGCGGGCGTCGGCCATCATCTTCAACTCATTGTCGCGGAAGCGGACGTCGAATCGCGCCAAGGGTACGCCAAACCGATCGACCTTGTTCGGATGGAGCGAGACGCGGTTGTCCTTGTAGGGAAGGCATTCACCGAATGCGCCCATCTCGAATTTCCAGCCGCCATATTTGCGCATGCCATGCTTCATGGACGCGCCGAAGCCGACCGGCGGCGCGACTTCGCGCCTCGCGCCGCCCTGATAGCCATAGCCACGCTTGAAACCGACATCCTCGCCGTCGCCGAGGTTGCGAAAGCGCGGGATGTACACGCCGCCGGGCCGACGACCATATTCGATGAATTCTTCCATGCCCGGGATTTCGCCCTTGATGCCCACGCGAAAGATGTGATCCATCACGTAACGCCCGAGCGTTCCGCTGCGGTCGAAATAGCTGCGGTCGCTGCCCGCCGGCCGCGAGTTGAGCAGGATCTGCGTCGATGCCATTGCCGATGCGCAGAGGAATATGAGATTGGCCCTGACCGTCTCCGCCTGTCCGGTTTTCGCATCGACGAACCGGACGCCGGTCACCAGCTTGCGGGACGCGTCATATTCAAGATTGGTGACCACCGCGTCCGATCGCAGCGTCAGTCGGCCGGTTGCGCGCGCGGCGGGCAAGGTCACAGCCTGGGTCGAGAAATAGGCGCCGAACGAGCAGCCATTGCTGCACTGGTTGCGGAACTGGCATTTGGTGCGGTTCTGATCCGGCTTGTCCTCAGTCATGTTGGACAGTCGTGCATGGATCAGTTTGCGGCCGGGAAACTGCGCTTCGAGCCGCGGTTTGAGCCACTTCTCGGCCACGTTCATCGGCATCGGCGGCTGGAATTCACTATCGGGCAGATACGGCAAATTCTCGCGCGACCCCGACACACCGATATATTTCTCGACATAGCTATACCATGGCGCAAGGTCGTCATAACGGATCGGCCAGTCGCCATCGATCCCGTCGCGCTTGTTCGCCTCGAAGTCGGCAGGGCTCCAGCGGAAGCACCACCGTCCCCAAATGATCGATTTTCCTCCGACCGCCGCCGGACGAATCCAGTAGAATTTGTCGCCCTCGTCGGTCGCATAGGGATTCAGTCGGTCATTGTTGTAGAATGCCTGATTGCTGGGTGAGATATAACCGTGCTTGGCGATGAAATAATCGCTCTTGATGAGCGGTTTGGGCATGATGTTGCGCGCCGGCACTTCATAGGCCGGCGTACCGTCATAGCGATATCCCTCACCATGCTCGACCATGAAGCCGCGATCGAGCATGAGCACGCGCAGCCCCTTTTCAGTGAGCTCCTTCGCGGCGAAACCGCCGCTGACGCCCGATCCTATGACAATCGCGTCGAACCTGTTGGTCGAAGCCATGATCTTCCTTCCTGGGTGCCGGTTAAGAGCGCAGCTTGCGGAGCGTCGCGAAACTCGTGGTGATGTCGGGAATATAGGGCGCGGGCGCCTGGTCATTCTCGACGAAAAAGTGCCGCACGCCCGCGCCGCCGGGCAGCTTGAACAGCGCGGCGAAATCGATCGTGCCTTGCCCGACCGCGACCATGCTGCGGTCGGGACGCATGTCCTTGACGTGATACGAATACAGCCGCCCGGCGAGCTCCGTGATCAGCGAAGGCAGATCCTCCCCGGCGTGCGCAGCCCAATAGAGATCGAGCTCGAATTGCATCAGCGCCGGGTCCACGCCCGTTACGAGCCGTTCGTACAGGCTGACCCCGCCCGGCCTGGTCGTGAATTCGAAATCGTGATTGTGATAGGCGAAGCCGAGCCCCGCCTTCTGCAGCTGTGCGCCGATGCGGTTGATGTTGGGCAGTGCGACCTGCCACGCCGCTTCGTTGCGGTGTTCATCGCTCATGTACGGCAGGATGACGGTATCGGCGCCGAGCGTCTTCGCCATCGCCACGCTTTTCTCGAAACTGCCGAGCAGCAGGTCATAGCCGACATGGATCGACGGCGCCGTAAGGCCGAGCCGGTCCATCGTCTTGCGCAGCATGGCGTGGTCCATGGCGTCATATCCGCCACCGCCGAATTCGACTTCACGGTACCCTACCCGCGCGACTTTCTCGAGCGTACCGGCGGGATCCTTCGCGAAGATTTCGCGCACCGTGTAGAGTTGCAGGCCGATCTTCGCGAGCGGCGCGGCAAAGGCTTTGCCCATGGGCAGTGCGGCACAAGCGATCGCGCCGGCGCCGCCCGCGCCGGCAAGCAGGTCTCGACGACTGAACATCATGCGGAATACACCTTGTTGATCTGGGAGTAGAGGAATTCGCCATTATACTCGCCCGGAACGGGGAGATATTCCCGCTCCTGCGTCATGCCGATTTCAGACGTGTAATAGCCGGTAATGACGAGCTGCCGGAACGCTTCGAAAAACGCCTTGCCTCCGGGAATTTTGTCTTCCATCGCCAGCGTCAGCAAGGCGTCTTGCTGCGCAGCATCGGCAATGGCCGCCGACAGTTTATAATCCGTCAGGCTGCGCATTTCGATCGCGTCGAGCCCGGAGAGGATCGGAATGCGATCCTCCGGCTCCGCCCAGTCGGCGAGCAGCTTTTCGATATAGTCCGGCACCCCCGCGGCCAGCGCACCGGGCGTATCGGTGGTCGGGATCACACGCTCGCTCAGCACTGCCATCAGCGCGCGCTGGGCAGGGGCAAATATCTGCACTGACGCAGGCCCCTGACTGATCACCGGCACAGTCTCCGACGGCGCCAGCCCCGCGGCGCGGGCGATTGGCGCGAAAAGCTGAGCACCGAACATGCCGACAACGCCCGCAAGCGCGGTTCTGCGATCGATCATCTGTCTCCTCCCCGGTCAATTTCACGATAGGCGGCGATCAGGCGTTCCTCGCCGGCGCGGCCCTCGATCGAGTTACCGTGTTCCATGCCGATGACCCCGGCATAGCGCTTTGCCCGAAGCCATTTGACAATCGTGGCGTAGTTGACTTCACCGGTCGTCGGCTCCTTGCGCCCCGGATTGTCGCCGAACTGGATATAGGCGATTTCGGACCAGCAGGTGCCGAGCGTCGGGATCAAATTCCCGGACTGAATCTGCTCGTGATAGAGGTCGGATAGAATTTTGACGGCCGGACTGTTCACCCCGCGCGCTACAGCGAAGCCTTGCGCGATCGTCTGCATGAACACGCCGGGATGGTTGGTCCGGGTATTAAGCGGCTCCATCACCAGGGTCAGGCGATGTGGCGCGACGATGTCGCCTGCACGCCGCATGACATCAATGATTCGTGCCGTCTGGATGTCCAGCGGCAACCGTGCGTCGAGAAAGCCGGTGACCACCGTCATGTGCGTCGCATTGAGCCGCTTCGCGACGTCGATCGAGGCGCGGATATCGGTGAGGAACGCCTCGCGCTCACCCTCTTCGTTGCCGCCGAGCACCGGGCGCGACTGCGACCATTTGGGCATGCTCGCCACGAACACACCCATTACCATGCCGCGTTGCACGAGCGCCTTGGCCATCTGCGTCTGCTGCGCGACCGGCCGCGCCGCGGCTTCATTGTCTTCCCATGCCCGGAAACCCTGGTCAGCAGCAAAGGCGATCTGTTCGATCAGGCCGCCGCGACTGGCGAAGCTTCCCTCATGCGGCGCGAAACCCAGCGAGAAGGCTGCTGCATTCGACGGGCGCGCGACGGTCGCGTTTGCCCCGGCGAGCATCGTCGATGCGGCGCCGCCGACCAGCACGGTTCTGCGCGAGAGGGTCATGCCCGGCGCGCAATCACTTTGCGCCCTCCGCCTTCAGATAGACGATGATCGCCGTCCGCTTTGCGGCATCGGGCGTGCCGATCGGCATTTTGGTGCCGGGCACCTTCTTCATCGGTCCGGCAAGAAAATCGTTCAGCGTCGCCTCGTCCCATTTCAATTTCGACGCCTTGAGCGCCGGAGAATAGGCGAAGCCCGGCGTCGATGCCGCCGCCTTGCCGACAATGCCATAGAGATTGGGGCCAATGCCGTTCTTGCCCCCCTTCTGGACAGTATGGCACGCCTTGCACGCAGCGAACGCCGGTGGCGCGGTGCCGGGCGCCGTTTGCGCAGCAATCGGGCTGAGTGCCACACCAAGCGCCACACTCGCGACTGCCGCTATTCCCAGATATGCTCGATGCTTCATTCCATATCTCCAAGGCGCGACGAAGGGCTTCCTCACGACTAAATCCTGTATGATCAGTATCATATGGCTCACCCGGAGCCGCTTTTCGGTGCATCGACGGCGGTCCATTTCGCGTGCGACGCAGAATTCCTCACCACCGCTTCGACAAATGTCATGGTGCGCAGACCAGCCTCGACGCCCGGCATCCAGGCGCGACTTTCGGGCTCCGGCTCGCCGCGAATTGCTGCGGCAAAGGCTCGATAGATGTTGGCGAAAGCCTCGATATAGCCCTCGGGATGTCCGGCCGGCGTCCTGAACAACGCACTCGTGCCATGCAGCGTCCCCGGCCCGCCCGCCCGCACCAGCTCGGTCGGCCAATCGAGCCAGCGCAGTACGAGCGTGTTCGGCTCCATCTGCGCCCATTCGAGGCCGCCTTTCTCGCCATGGATCCGCAGCCTCAGCCCGTTTTCCTCGCCCGCCGCCACCTGTGTCGCCTTCAGCACCCCGCGTGCCCCGCCGTCGAAGCGCAGTAGCACGCTGACATCGTCGTCGAGCCGCCGGCCCGCGACATGCGTCGCCAGGTCGGCGCACACCGTCTGAACCCGCAAGCCCGACACATGCTCGGCCAACTGGAAAGCGTGGGTGCCGATATCGCCAAGGCATCCGCCCATCCCGGCCCGCGCCGGATCGGTGCGCCACTCGGCCTGTCGGTTGCCGCCGCTCTCGATCGGCTGGCTCAGCCAGCCTTGCAGATACTCAACCTGCACCAGCCGGATCGCGCCAAAATCGCCGCGCGCAACCCGCGCGCGCGCGTCCTCGATCAGTGGATAGCCGCTATAGGTAAAGGCAAGCGCGAACCGGCGTCCGCTCGCCGCGACCGCCGCAGCAATCGCTTCGGCCTCGGCAACATTCATCGCCATCGGCTTTTCGCAGATGACGTGGAAGCCCGCATTGAGCGCGGCGATCGCCATTGGCGCGTGCAGATGGTTGGGCGTGACGATCGTCACCGCATCGATGCGGCTGTCGGCCGGCAGCACCTGCTCCCGCGCGATCATCGTCTCGATCGACGGATAGACACGCGTCGGGTCGAGATCGAGCGCTTCGCCGGTCCGCATGTTGCGCCCGGCATCGGTGCTGAAGGCGCCGGCCACCAGCCGCCAGTCGCCATCCAGCGCTGCCGCCATGCGATGAACCGCGCCGATGAACGCACCTTCCCCGCCACCAACCATGCCGAGCCGAAGAGCGTGTCGAGCCATTGAATCTCCGATGCGTCTGGCCGGAGCCATGCAATTAAGGGTGTGGCGAAAGACCAAGCAGCGAACGGATCGCATCCCGTTCGATCCCGCTTGAGGCGAAGTCGTCGAACGGGTGATCCGTCAGATGAATGATGTGATCACGGATGAAGGGCGCGCCCTCTCGGGCGCCATCCTCGGCGCGTTTCAGCGCGCACTCCCATTCGAGCACCGCCCAGCCGTCATAACCATATTGCGCCATCTTGCTGAAGATCGAGATGAAATCGACCTGCCCGTCGCCCAGCGACCGGAAGCGCCCGGCGCGATCGATCCAATTGTCATAGCCGCCATACACCCCGGAGCGTCCGGTCGGATTGAACTCTGCATCCTTCACATGAAAGCAGGCGATCCGGTCGTGATAGCGGTCGATAAAGTCGAGATAATCCAGCTGCTGCAGCACATAATGCGATGGGTCGAACAGGATGCGAGCGCGCGGATGGTCGTTCACGCCAGCGAGGAAGCGCTCCCATGTCGCGCCATCGAACAAATCTTCACCCGGGTGCAATTCGAACGCGCAATCCACTCCGGCCTCGTCGAACGCGTCGAGGATCGGCGTCCAGCGTCGCGCGAGTTCAGCGAACGCTTCCTCGATCAAGCCGGCGGGTCGCTGCGGCCAGGGATAGACATAGGGCCAGGCCAACGCGCCGGAGAAGGTGGCATGGGCGCTCAGACCCAGATTGGAGCTCGCTTTGGCGGCAAGCTTGACCTGCTCGACTGCCCATTGCTGGCGTGCGGCGGGCTTGCCATGCAACTCGGCCGGTGCGAATCCATCGAACAGCACGTCATACGCCGGGTGCACGGCGACCAGTTGCCCCTGAAGATGCGTCGACAGCTCGGTCGGTTCGATGCCGAATTTGGCGAGCCCACCCCTCAGATCGTCGCAATAGCCCTTGCTCTCGGCCGCCAGGCGCAGGTCGATCAACCGCGGATCGCACGGAATCTGGACTCCGACATAGCCGAGACCGGCCGCCCATTCCGCCAGGCCCGCGAGCGTATCGAACGGCGCCGCGTCGCCGAGGAACTGCGCGAGAAAGATCCCCGGCCCCTTCATCCCCGTCATGCCGGCGCCCCCGTCTTGTTGTCTACGCGGAAGGTGAACTGGAACAGGATCGCGATCAGCGCCGCGGCGATCGCCGGATACCACCACATGCCGTGCCAGTCGGCGATGCTCGGCGATGCGGGCAGCTGAGCATAGAGAAGTGCGCCGATCTGCGAGCCGAGCAACATGCCGACGCCATAGGTGAATAGCGTCAACATGCCCTGTGCCTGCGCGTTCACGCCCTTTGGCGACGCGATCGTGCCGGTATAGATCGCGCCCGCCACGAAGAAGAAGTCATAGCACACGCCGTGCAGCGCCACGCCGGAGTAGATCGCCCAGAGCGACGATCCGCCGTCGCCGATCGCGAACAGCGCGTAGCGCAGCGCCCAGGCGATCATGCCAACCAGCAGCAGCGGCTTCACGCCGAAGCGCCGATATAGCCATGGCATCGAGAACATGAAGAGCAGTTCGGACATTTGCCCGATGGCAAGCGTCCCGCCGACATTCTGGATGCCGACCGACCCGACATAGGCCGAGGCATAGGCATAATACATTGCGAGCGGGATCGAGATGAGCGTCGCACACAGGATGAAGACCAGGAACGAGCGCTGCCGCATCAGGCCGAACGCATCGACGCAGAGAATCTGCTTGATCAGCCCCCCTTCAGGCGGTGTGTCCGGCGCCACCTTCGGCAGCGTGAAGCTGTAGAGCCCGAGTACGATCGACACGACCGCTGCGACCTGGAAAATCTGCGGGCTGGCGGACAGGCCGGCCCAGCCGATGATCAGCCCGGCAGCGATCCAGCCCAGCGTACCGAACGCGCGCACGAACGGAAAGCGATCAACGCGGTCATCCAGGCTCTTGAGTGCGATCGTGTTGGCGAGGCCGACGGTCGGCATGTAGAGGATCATGTAGCCGAGCAGCAGCCAGACGAAGGTATCACCGTGCTCCGGCGTCACCAGGGACGGCAGGAAGAACAAGATCACGCCACCGATCAGGTGAAGGATCACCATCAGCATGCGTGGACTGAGATACCGCGCCGCCGCCATGCCAAGCAGGAACGATCCCGCGATCGATGCGATCGGACCAACCGAAAAGGCGTTGCCGATCAGGCTGCCGATGCCGACGGTCTGCATGACGAGGCCAAGCGTGACGTTCCATGCGCCCCACACGAAGAACTGCATGAACATGAGCGCGCTCAGCCGCCCGGTCAGCATCGCCGACACCGGCTGTGCGACAGCCCCCGAAACGCCCGTACCGGCGGTGCTCATGCGTACGCCCCTCCACTGTGCAGCTTTGCTGCTTCCAACGTTTGAGTATGTCAGCCAAACGTCTATGTAAAGGATTACATCGCTTTACTGTCGACAGCATGACCGACAAGCTACATGTAGCGGCAATGCCGACCATCATTGAGGTCGCCGCACTTGCCGGCGTATCCACAGCCACGGTTTCCCGGGCCCTGAGTCATCCCGACCGGGTGTCGAAGGAGACCCGGGCGCGGGTCCTCGAAGTCGTCCATGCGCTGGATTACAAACCCAATGTGGCGGCGCGGTCGCTGCGTACTTTGCGCGCGGCCAAGATCCTGGTCACGGTCCCCGACATCTCCAACCCATTTTTCGCGAGCGTGATCCGCGGTGCCGAGGAGGCCGCACGGGATGCGGGCTATGCGGTCGTCCTAGGCGACACACGCCATGATCCCGTCATCGAGGATCAATATGCCGATATGCTTTCGCGTCGGGAGGTCGATGGGCTGATCTTTCTCGGGCACCGCATACCGAAAAGCCTTCGCGCTCTCGTCCTGAGCCAAGGCGCACGCGCACCCATTGTGAACGGATGCGAATACAGCCCCGATATCGGCGTACCGAGCGTCCATATCGACAACGCCGCGGCAGGCTTTGATGCGATCACCCACCTTATCGACCTGGGGCATGGGGAGATCGGCGCGATCACCGGGCCACTGATCAGTCCGATCAGCCGCGATCGCCTGTCCGGCGCACTGAACGCGGCGGAGCAGCACGGATTTCGCGACCGATTGATGGTGAGAACCGGCGACTATTCAGCTCAGTCCGGTTATGATCAGGCCACCGATCTGCTCGCGGCCGGCGTGACGGCGCTGTTCTGTTTCAGCGACGAAATGGCCTTGGGTGCGATCAGCGCCGTGCGGGACGCCGGCCTCTCCTGTCCGGGCGATGTGTCGATCGTCGGATTCGACGATCTGCCTCTTGCGCGTTTCTTTCAGCCCGCACTGACAACCATCGCACAGCCCAAGGAAATGATCGGTCGCGGTACGGTCGAAATGCTCGTCGGGATTCTCTCCGGATCAGAGAGCCCCGCCGACCAGATCACCTTGTCTCACCAGCTCATCGTCCGAAACAGCACGCAAGCACGGCACTGACAGCCTGCGCGGTCCATATCGACAGGGCCGCCCGCGAGCTGAAAACGCAGTCGCGCGCACGCAGGCCGTGGCGATCGCCGCTCAGCTCGACTTGATCGATTCGGCCGTGTCGCGGCTCATCCTATTGGCCCGCGAAGCCTAACAGTGCCGCAACCTCGAACAGGATCAATTCGAGCACCTTAACCAACCAAATTCAGTTGGAATACGGCACACACTCGCTTCGGCGCACCAAGGCGTCCACGCACGTTGATATGAAATAAGTTGTTGGTGATCTCCGGCAGGCGCGCCATCTCTGGCGCGCCCGTCCAGCAGCAAGATCTCAGAAATTAAAGGACGCGCGAACCCCGCCATAACGCCGAAAATCACGCGGCAGATTGCTCTGGATAGCCTGGGCATTGCCCTGGTTTCCGTACGAGTTGTTCATGTTGAAGAAATACTGCTTGTCGAAGGCATTGTTCACGAACGCCACGACTTCCCATTTTTTGTCATGGTCGCGCACGCCAAGCGACAGATTCAGGATGCCATAGCCCTTCTGGATCGTCTCGGGATCGTTGTTGATCCCAAAATTGAATTTGCTCTGATAGTTGAAGGCAGCCTGCACGACGCCGTCCAGTGAGGAGGTGAGCGCGGGCGTATAGTCGCCGCTGAGCGAAAGCTTCCATTCCGGTGCCTGTGCGGGGCGGTAGCCCGCGAGATTCTGTCGAGCCGGGCTGCCGACGCAACCCTGGGCGGCGCTCTGCCCCGGATAGCATTGCCCAAACGGGAAGGAGAGGATCTTCGCATCAGTATAGGTAACGCCGCCCGAGAAATTCAGGTCGTCGCCAGCGCGCACCGAGCCCTCGATCTCGACGCCCCGTGTGCGCAGCTTGCCGACGTTCGCCAGGCGGAAATTGATCGTGCCGTCCGAAAGCGTCTCGATGCCCTGCGCCTGGAAATCGTCGAACGTCGTGTTGAACAGCGTCGCGTTCAGCGTCACCCGGCGGTCGGCGAACTGGGTCTTGAGGCCGAGCTGCCAATCCTTGGAGGTTTCCGGACGGACCGGCACCAGGCGCGTCGCATTGAAGCCAGTCCCGACGTCATAGGCTTCGCCCTTGTGACCGGTGGCGTAAGTGAAGAACGCCATGATGTCGGGGGTGAACTTCTGCTGGATGCCGAGCTTGTAGGTTTCATATGTTTCCGGGTTGTCGCCCGCGAAATAGGGTCGGGCACCCGTCCGGTCCTGGAAAGTCACATAGATCTTGTTACGGCCGACACGCGCGCCGCCGATGAGCGTGGTGCCCTCGATGATGTCGTACTCGAGCTGACCGAAAGCGGCGTATTGCTTGTTGCCGTTGGTGGCGTACCAGTTCGCGACCGAGAAGAAGGGACCGCGGACGAAATCGCGCGTCACATCAAGATCCGAATAGAACAGGCCGAAGGTATAGCGGAACGGCTGAGTCCCCGGTGACACCAGCCGCAGTTCCTGTGAGAAGGAATGCACGTTGAAAGTGCCGGCCTGAGTGTTGTCGAGGGCGGCGATCGCCGACTCATCCTGGTCGAGAATATCGAACTGCTTGAAATGGTCCCACGCCGTGATCGACACGAGCGAGGCGAAACCGAGATCGAGAGAGCCGCGCAACGACTGGCTGAAGTCGGTATAGTCCGTGCCCGACGTGACGTTGTTGACGACGTCGGTACTGTCCTCGCCGAACGTCACACCGGGGGCGAATACCGAAGGACCATAGGCAGCGTTACCGCGCAGCCGGGCCGCCGGAGAAACGCGAATGAACGGGCGCCCGATCGTCGTGTGGCCGTCGATATAGCCGACCTGCGCCGTGAAATTCAGCGTATCGGTCGGCTTCCAGACCAGCTTGCCACGGAGCGAAAGAATCTCGCGCCCGTTGACCTTATCCCCGTTGAACAGGTTGCGGACATTGCCCTTGAAATTGTCGTAGTTCGCGCTGACGCGGAAGCCCAGCGTCGGCGAGATCGGTCCCGACAAGGAACCGCTGAGTCCGTATTCGCTATCCGTCGTGGCCAGGCCGCTGATCCGGCCGCTCAACTCGGAGGTCGGCCCTTGGGTCACGATATTCAGCAGGCCCGCCGATGCTGCGCGCCCATAGAGCGTGCTCTGCGGTCCGCGAAGAACCTCGATCCGTTCGATATCCGAAAGGTCGGCGAAGGCACGTGCAAGAAACTGCACCGGGACGTCATCGATCTGGACCGCAACGCTCGGTTCGACGCTGGGCGAGAAGGCGAAGGTGCCGATACCACGGATCGATATCGACGCGTTCACCGGGTGTTCGGCCGACCGGACGAGCAGCGATGGCGCGGCGCGGGTCAGTTCGGAGAATTCCCGGATTCCCTGCGCTTCCAGCGTCTGGCCGCTGATGACCTGCACGGCGAGGGGAATGTCCTGGACGCGTTCCTCGCGCTTCTGCGCGGTGACCACGATATCTTCGCCCGTGGCGGTGCTCGGGTCGGTTGTCGAAGCTCCAGCCTGTTCGGAAGACGCGTCCTGCGCAAGAGCCTGGCCCCCGCCCGCGAATACGAGACCGGTCGCGAGCAGCGCGCGCGCCACTGCCGTGGTGTTGAGCAATTTCATGGATTCCTTCCCCTCCCGCGATGAATGCCGAGTCTTTTTGACTTCGAACAGCGCTGTAACTCGCAAGGCCGCATGATGCAATAGTTGTATGATAAGTTTAGAACGAGAGGTTAACGCAGGACTATGCTCATCCCGGATATCGCTAGCTAAGTGCGCCTCTCCCTGCTTGTCGCGAATATCTGCACAGGAAATCGACGCAATCCGAACCGGCCGAATGCCCGACGTTGTAATACAAATTATAAATCGCAGTGCGTCAGCTCAGCTGACAAATGTCCACCACGTTCATGTCGTTATAATCGAGATTCTCTCCCGCCATCGCCCAGATGAAACTATAAGCGCGGGTTCCCGCGCCCATATGAACCGACCAGGGCGGCGAGATCACGACCTCCTCGTTGGCCATGACGATATGCCGCAACGCGTCAGGTTCACCCATATAGTGGAAGACCCGGTCGTCCTCCGGCAAATCGAAGTAGAGATAGATTTCCGAGCGCCGTTCATGGACGTGCGGCGGCATGGTGTTCCACACGCTGCCGGGCTTGAGGATCGTCATGCCCAGGCACAGCGAAGCGCTGGCGCAGGTGTGCGGCAGGATCAACTGGTAGATGCTGCGCTCGTTCGCTGTCTCCAGGCTGCCGCGCTCCATCGGTACCACATCGGAAAGCGCGAGCTTGTGCAGTGTAAGCGCGCGATGCGCGGGCACGCTCAGCAAGTAGTAGCGAGCGCCATCGCCGGCAAACGTCACCTCGGCTGCGTTCATCGGGATATACAGCGCCTCGCGCTGCGCAAGTTCGAGCGCCTGCCCGTCCACGGTTACTGTGCCCGCGCTCGCGCCGATATTGACCACGCTCATCTCGCGCCGCTCGAGCAGCGGGCGCCCGGCATCGCTGGGGGGCTCGGAACGCACCGGCAGCGCAAGCGGACCACCCGCGGGCACGGCGCCACCGATGATGAAACGCTCACCGTGCGAATAGTTGAGGATGATTTCGCCCGGCCGGAACAGGTCGCTCACGAGATAGCGGTCACGCAGGTCTTCATTGCTGGCACCCGCCATCATGTCCGGATGGGTGGCATAATAGGTCTTTTGAAACACCGAATTCTCCAGTGATGTCAGAGCGCGGCTACGGCCGTGGCCGCCAGCAGAAAGGCGCCGACGCCGTAGAATTGGGTGTCGCTCGCTTCCACGCGCTCCGGCTGGTCGCTCACCTGCTGTACCCAGCCGAGACGCCCGTCCGGCTGGATCGCGCGCGTCAGCGCCGTCCAGCCGCGGCGAACCACTGGCTCATATTCGCGGCGGTCGAGCAGCCCCGCCTTGATTCCCCAGGCTATGCCATAGGTGTAGAAACCGGTGCCGCTGGATTCGGGTGGCGAATCCTCGGGCGCCAGCAG
This sequence comes from Sphingomonas alpina, assembly GCF_014490665.1. Classification (NCBI taxonomy): domain Bacteria; kingdom Pseudomonadati; phylum Pseudomonadota; class Alphaproteobacteria; order Sphingomonadales; family Sphingomonadaceae; genus Sphingomonas; species Sphingomonas alpina. Next base: position 3,910,209 of record NZ_CP061038.1, read on the forward strand.
CGACGGTGCCCAATAACCGTCGGGCTTCTGCAGTGTCTTCAGCTTTGCCGCCATTTCGCGGAACAGCTTCTCCATCCGGGTGCGATCGGCGCTGCCCGGCGCCAGCAGCGGGATGATTCGCGGCATGCTGGCGAATACCCAGCCATTCCCGCGGCTCCAGAACTGCTTGCGGCTCTTGTCGTCGCGGCGCCCGAAGAAGCGGCTGTCGCGATAGAAGAGGTGCTCGGCCGGATCGAACAGGAAATCGGTTGTCGCCCAATATTCCTGCATCGCATAGTCGCGGAAACGGCGGTCGCCGGTCTGACGGGACAGTTCGACCATCGCCGGCGGCGCCATGAACAGCGCGTCGCACCAGCACCAGCGCGTCAGGCACTCGGTGTCGTCATAACCCGAGGGCGGCTGGTAGAAGGCCAGCGTCACCCGGGGCTTGTGCGTGACGATATAGTCGAACGCCTTGCGCGTCGGCGCCAGCGCGGCCGCGCCCGCGCCGTGCTGCGCCGCCCATAGATAGGATTGGGTGATGACCAGATCATCGGCGTGAAAGGGTCGGCGTGCCGGCAGCCATTGATTGGCCCGGCCCATGTCGAGGATTGCCTGACGGATCTCAGGCCGCTTTCCGGCATCGGCCAGCGCGGTCATGCCGATCCAGAACACTGCCTGTTCCCAGGCGCGCGGATTGCGCGTCTCGGTCGTGATGCGCGACACATGCGTCGCATCCGCCATCCGGGCGAGCTGCCATTTGGCGAGCTTGGTTGCGGTTTCGATCGCCTCCCGTGCCGCGGGTTGGGCGCTCCGGGGAGACGCTTGAGCAAAGGCCGGCGCGGCCAGGAGTTGCGCAAGCGCAAGCGCGGCGAGCGGACGCAGGATCATGGACGGTCCTCGATTAGGGGGGGCGGGGTGGCGCCGGGGTTGACGGGAATCAACCTTGGGCTGAGCAGATGGAGTGCGGCGAGCGCGACGAAATAGGCGCCGCCCGCAACCGCGAATACCAGCGCGTAGCTACCCGAAACGTCGAGCACATAACCGATGAACTTGGCGATCAGCATGCCGCCGATCGCACCTGCCGTGCCGCCGATGCCGACAACCGATCCGACCGCGGCGCGCGGGAAGATATCGGAGGGCAAGGTCAGCAGATTGGCGGAGAAAGCCTGGTGCCCTGCCGTCGCCAGCCCGATCAGCAATACCGCGACCCACAGCGAATCGACATATTGCACAGTAACGATCGGCAACACCGCTACCGCGCAGGCGAGCATGGTGAATTTGCGCGCGCGGTTCGGCGTCAGGCCGGCCTTGATCATCCGCGACGAGGCCCAGCCGCCGATCACGCTACCCGCGTCCGACAGGACATAGATCACCACCAGCGGCGGGCCGAAGCTTCTGAGGTCGAGCCCGTAGCGCCGGCCGAGAAAGTCGGGCAGCCAGAACAGGAACATCCACCAGATCGGGTCGGTCAGGAACTTCGGCACCGCATAGGCCCAGGTTTCGCGCACCGCGAACAGCCGGCGCCATGGCAGGCGTTCGACCGACGGCTCGGGGTCGCTGCGGATCAGCGCGAGTTCCTCGGCGCTCACCCGGTCATGTTTTTCCGGCGCGCGGTAGATCGCGATCCAGGCGACCAGCCAGACAATGCTGAGCAGGCCCGTCGCCACGAATGCGAAGCGCCAGCCATAAGCCAGCGCCACGGCGGGAATGAGCAGCGGCGTGACGATCGCGCCGACATTGGCGCCGGCGTTGAAGATGCCGATCGCCAGCGCGCGTTCGCGCTGCGGAAACCATTCGGCCACGGCCTTGAGCCCGGCGGGGAAATTGCCGGATTCGCCGAGGCCAAGCGCGAAGCGAACCATCGCGAACTGGGCAACGCTATGGACTAGCCCGTGCGCGACATGGGCCAGCGTCCAGAAGGCGAACGCGGCGGCATAGCCGAAACGTGCGCCGGCAAAGTCCATGAACCGGCCCATGCCGATATAACCGAGCGCATAGGCCGCCTGGAACCAGAACACGATGTCGGCATATTGCCCCTCACTCCAGCCGAGATCGGACTGAAGCAGCGGCTTGAGCACGCCGATCATCTGTCGATCGATATAGTTGATCGCCGTCGCGGCGAAGAGCAGGCCGCAGATCACCCAACGATAACCACGGGCCCGGCGGGCGGCGCCGGCAACGATCGCGTCGCTCTCGCCGCTCATGCCGCGCCTCGCCGGAAACCGCAGCTGGATGCGCGTGCCGAATCCAGCACAGCCATTGCTCTTTGCATAATCCCTCCGCCGCAAACCTGCTGCTCGCTTATGAAGTTATCATACAACCTTAGCGTTTGTCGTCAACGCATGGCTACAAACGACGTTGATCAGGCCGACCGGTCGCGAACCCGCGCACTGGCGCTCAGCATTGAGTGCCGGCTGAGGCTCTCCTGCATATGGTGGCGCGCCGCTTCGCGTGCCCGCTGCGGATCCATGCGGACAATCGCATCGACGATCGCGTCATGTTCGCCGCGCACCTTTGCGACATAGGCTTGGTGCGCCTCGTCGGGCTGGTCGCGCAGATAGAGATTGCGCGGCGGGACCAGCCGCAAGCCAAGGAAATCAACCAGCCGGACATAATAGTCATTCTGCGTCGCGCGGGCGATGGCGAGGTGGAATGCCGAATCCGCCTTGGCCGCAGCGATCGGGTCGCCACTCTGCTCATTCATGTGGTGCAGCGCTTCCTGGATCCCGCCGATGTCCGCGGTCGTGCGCCGGGCGGCGGCAAGGCCCGCCATTTCGGTCTCCACCGCGAGTCGCATCTCGAGCAGCTTGATCACATCGGCCAGTTCGTTGAGTTCGTCCCTGGTGATCTGGAAGGCGCGATATTCTGCGGTATCCGCGACGAACACGCCCGAACCCTGGCGCGAAACCGTCAGGCCCTGCGCGCTGAGCCGGGCCACCGCCTCGCGCACCACGGTCCGGCTCACATTCTCGGTAAGGGCGATTTCCTTCTGGGTTGGCAGGCGCGAGCCCGGCGCGAGCCCGCCCGAGCGAATCTGCGCTTCGAGTTTCGCGAACACATCGTCGGTGAGCGACGAAGTTCGTGCCATATCTTCGCCGATGATGTCCCCCTCCACTGACCGGGCTCCGATGACTCGACTTGTCATACGAATCTCCAAATTGTAAGCTGGCTCTATCATCAATGGCCAAGCCAGTCGATCCGGCGAAACGAACCGGGGGAGGAAAAGAACAATGCGCTCGGTTTGGCTGTTCACCGCCTCCCTGCTCACCGTTACGCCTGTCGGGCTGGCGGCGCAAAATGCTCCCGTGCTGCCAATTCAGCCTCAGATTTCTACCGAGCGTCCGGACTGGGAGAATCCAGCGGTCTTCGCGCGCGGCAAGGAACCGGCCCGCGCCACCAGCTTTCCGTTCGAGAGCCGCGCCAAGGCGATTGCGGGGCATCGCACCAAATCCGATCGCTTCCTTCTGCTCAGCGGGCCGTGGAAATTCGCTTTCTCGCCCAATGCCGACAAATTGCCGGCTGGCTTCGAGAAGCCAGGTTACGACGTCTCCGGCTGGAAGGAGATCAAGGTCCCGGCCGACTGGCAGGCCGAGGGTTATGACCAGCCGCGCTACAACAACATCACCTATCCCTTCCCCGCCAATCGCCCGCTGATCCCGCACGCGACCAATCCGGTCGGTTCCTATCGCCGCGACGTGGAGGTGCCCGCCCACTGGTCGGGCGAGGATATCATCCTTCATATCGGCGCTGCGGGATCGGCCTATTATGTGTGGGTCAATGGCGAGAAGGTCGGCTATTCCGAGGATTCGAAACTCCCTTCCGAGTTCAACGTCAGCCGCTTCTTTCATCCCGGCCGGAACGTCGTCGCGATCCAGGTCTTTCGCTGGTCCGACGGCTCCTATCTGGAGGATCAGGATTTCTGGCGCGTGTCGGGGATCGAGCGCGAAGTCTTTCTGATGGCTGCGCCGAAAACGCGGATACGCGACTTCTTCGTCCATGCCGGGCTCGACAAGAGCTACCGGCAAGGCAGGCTCACGGTCGATCTGGCGGTCACCGCCGGCGCCGCGACCACCGCCCGCGCGGTGTTGCTCGATGGCGATCGCCAGGTGCTCGACGTCTCGCACAAGGTCGCACCCGGCACCGCCGAGCGCAGCATCACGCTCAACGGCACGCTGCCGAACGTCCGCGCCTGGACCGCCGAGACGCCCAATCTCTACATGCTGCTGGTCGAACTCTACGACGCCAACGGGCGGATCATCCAGTCGACCTATAGCCGGATCGGGTTCCGCAGCGTCGCGATCCGGGACGGGCTGGTTACCGTCAACGGCAAGCCGATCACGATCCGCGGCGTCAATCGCCACGAGCATGATCCCGAGACGTTCCACACCGTCTCGCTCGAGACGATGGAGCATGACGTGCAGTTGATGAAACGCGCGAACATCAACGCGATCCGCACGTCGCATTACCCCAATGATCCACGGCTCTACGATCTTGCCGACAAATACGGCCTGTATGTGATGGACGAGGCCAATATCGAGAGCCACGGCTATATGGACTGGGCCAACAAGCATCCCGAGCTTCGCGGCAAATATCAGATCGGTTTCGATCCCGCCTGGGAAGCGGCGCATGTCACTCGCGTCACCAACATGGTCGAGCGCGACAAGAATCATCCCTCGATCATTTTCTGGTCACTGGGCAACGAGGCGGGGATCGGCCCGACCTTCAACAAAGCGGCCGCGGCCGTGAAGGCGCGCGATCCGGACCGGCTGCTCAGCTATCTTGGCTGGGGCACCTGGCCCGGGCTCCCCGACCATCGGCCGAACGACTATGCGGACATTTATGCGCCAATGTACGACAGCGTCGAACGGATGGTCGATTATGCCGAGAACTGGTCGTTCCGCCAGCCGCTGATCCAATGCGAATATGCCCATATGCAGGGCAATTCGGGCGGCAATCTGAAGGAATATTGGGACGCGATCTACGCGCATCCGGACAAGCTGCAGGGCGGCTTCATCTGGGATTGGGTCGATCAGTCGATGTACCGTTATACCGCCGAGGGAAAACGCTATTGGGGCACTGGCGGCGAATATGGCCCGAACCCGGGCGGCGACATCGAATTCGGCGACGGGCTGTACCAATCCGACCGTACGCCCAACCCGCAGCTGTTCGAGCTGCGCAAGGTCTATTCGCCGATCCAGTTCGCCGGCTTCGATATCGCGAGCGGCGCAGTGAAGATCGTCAATCGCTACGACTTCGCCGATCTGTCGGGTTATGATTTCGGCTACGACGTGCTGGAGGACGGCGTTTCCGTCGCCAGGGGCGACTTCAGTGCGCCGTTGGTGCCCGCGCATGGCCACGCAATCGCAAAACTGTCCTTGCCGCCTTTCGCGCGCAAACCGGGCGCCGACTATGTGCTGACCGTCACCGCCCGCGCCAGGGCGGGAACGATCCCCGCGGTCGATACCGGGGCGGTGATCGGCTGGGAGCAGTTCGAGCTGGGCCGCGAGCCGGTGGAGACTCCGCCCGCTTCAGGCGCGGTCGCGCTGACCGATCGTGGCGGCAAGCTAAGCCTTTCCGCCGGCGGCACCGAATTGGTGGTCGATCGCAAGACCGGCCTGGTCGATCGCTATACCGCAAATGGTGCCCTGCTGCTTCAGGGCGGCGCACCGAATTTCTACCGCGCGCTGATCGACAATGACATCGGCACTGGCATTGAGCAGACCCATGGCGTCTGGAAACAGGCATCCGCAGCGCGCGTCGTGCAGGGCATCGAAGCTCGCAAGCTCGGCACGGACGGCGCCGAAGTCACGGTGCGTTTTGCTATGGGCGATGGCGCGGCGACATTCGTCTCGCGCTACCGGATGGCGGGCGATGGCTCGGTGTGGGTCGAAGGTGCGTTCACGCCGCTCAAAGCCGGCCTGCCCGATCCGTTGCGTGTGGGCATGGCCTTCACCATGCCCGCCGTCATCGACACGCTCGAATGGTATGGCCGCGGTCCGCACGAAACCTATCAGGACCGCAAGACCGGCGCACCGCTTGGCCTGTGGCGCGGGCTGATCGCCGACCAATATCATGACTATATGCGGCCGCAGGAAAGCGGCAACAAAGTGGATGTCCGCTGGATGGAACTGCTGCGGCCCGGGACGGGCGGCCTGCGCGTTACGGGCGATGCGCCGCTTTCGATGAATGCGCTCGCCTTTCCCTATGACGATCTTTCTCGCCGTCCGCCGGGCACGCGCCGCAGCACCGATATCGTGCCGCATGACGCGGTGTCGTTGATGGTCGATGCCGTCCAGTCCGGTGTGGGCGGCGACAATAGCTGGGATGCGGGCGGCCGGCCGTTGCCCAAATACCGCGTCGCGCTGAAGCCGCTGACCTATCGGTTTCGGCTGACTCCCTTTGCCGGAAACGGCACCAACGCCGCGCGTGCCACGCCAGTCAATGCCGGAGCCCTGCAATGAATCGTCACTTCGCTTTGGTCGCGGCCGCGACCCTGTTTGCCGGCACCGCGCTGGCACAGGATGTGCCGGGCACCGCGCAACTGCCGCCGGTCGAGAAACCGTTGCCGCCGACGCCGGACAAGACGCCGCGCGCGGCGGTGTTGCTCGCCGACTATCGCTATGACGATCTGCTGTGGGAAAACGACAAGACCGCGCACCGCATTTACGGCCACGCGCTCGAAGCGGCCGAGCCGCCCTCGGGGTCGGGCATCGACAGCTGGGGCAAGAATGTTGCCTGGCCCTTCGCCGATCGCCAGCTCCGCTCGGGCGACCAGCATCAGTTCCACGGCGAGGGCCTGGATTTCTACAATGTCGGCACTGGCCGCGGCGCTGGCGGGCTGGGCATCTGGCACGATAACAAGCTGTGGACGTCGCGCAATTATCGCAACTACCGGATCCTCCGCAACGGTCCCGATGTCGCCGATTTCGAAGTCGACTATGCGCCGTGGCCGATCGACGTGACCCGGACGGTCCGGGAGACACGGCGCTTCACGCTGCCGCTCGGCACGCACTTCACGCGCATGGTCTCGACGCTTCGTTCGGACAAGCCGGGCGCGCTCGTTGTCGGCATCGGCATCGGCAAGCGCACCACCGGCGATGGCGGTGACCTCACCGTCGATCGCGCCAAGGGCCTGCTTTCCTGGTGGGGGCCGGACGATCCCCATCACGGCCGGATGATGATCGCGCTGCGGGTCGATCCGGCGACCATCGTCGAGATCAGGAACGACGCCGATAATTACCTCGTCCTGCTGAAGGAAATGCCCGGCAAGCCGTTCGTCTATTATTCCGGTTCGGCCTGGAGCCTGGGCCAGGACGGGTTCCGGACCCGTGCCGAATGGGACCGCGCGGTCGCCGCCGAGCCGGTCGACTTCGCCGTGCCGAAAACGCGCTGAGCCAATCCCAACACACGGAACCGCAGATCATGGAACGACGCAACTTCCTCGCCTCGGCGCTCGGCGCCGGCACGCTTGCCACCATATCGACAGCATCCGCACAGGCGAAGAGCCGGTCGTCCGCGGTGTCGGGGAGCGGCGTCGCCGATCGCGCCTACATGGTTGATCTTTTGGCGAAAATGGCCAGCCCCGTGCTGGCGCCGATGTCGCAGGGCAGGCTGCAGACGGTGTTCAAACCCGAACTCAGCCCCACCTGGGATGGCCGCAATCCGAAGGTCGCCTATCTCGAATGTTTCGGCCGCCTGATCGCCGGCATCGCACCATGGCTCGCGCTGCCTGATGACGCGTCGCCCGAGGGTAAGCTGCGCGCAACGCTACGCGACCAGGCCGTGGCGAGCTACGCCCATTCGGTCGATCCCGCGAGCCCGGACTATCTGCTGTGGCGCGAGTCGGCGCAGGCGCTGGTCGATTCAGCTTATTACACCAATGCCTTCATGCGCGCGCCGCAGCTTTGGAAGGCGCTCGACGCGACCACCAAGAAACGCGTGATCGACGAGATCAAGGGCGCCCGCCACTTCTCCCCGCCTTACACCAACTGGCTGCTCTTCGCGGCGATGAACGAAGCGTTTCTGCTCTCGATCGGCGAGGATTGGGATCCGGTCCGCATCGATCTGGCGGTACGCAAGGTCAATGAATGGTATGTCGGCGATGGCTGGTATGCGGATGGCCCGCGCTTCCATTTCGACCATTACGGATCCTATGTGATCCATCCGATGCTGGTCGAGATACTGGAAGTGCTCGTCGCGACCGGCGCCAAGTTCAACAGTCTCGACGCCAAGGCGCTGCTTGATCAGGCCTATAAGCGCATGCGGCGTTATGGCGAACATCTGGAACGGCTCATCGCACCCGATGGCAGCTACGCACCGATCGGCCGGTCGCTGACCTATCGCACCGCGGTGTTCCAGCCGCTTGGCCTGCTCAGCTGGCGCAAACAGCTCCCGCCTTCGCTACCCGAGGGCCAGGTGCGCGCAGCGACCCTGGCGGCGCAGCGGGCGGTATTCGGGTTCGACTCCAACTTCGATGACAAGGGCTATCTGACGATCGGCTTCACCGGACACCAGCCGAAGCTGGGCGACTGGTATTCGAACGCCGGCAGCATGTATATCGCATCGGAAAGCCTGATCCCGCTCGGCCTGCCGGCTGACGACAGCTATTGGAGCAGCCCCGCTGCCAGCTGGACCAGCAGGAAAGCGTTTGCCGGGCAGGATTTTCCGAAGGATTATTATGTAGACTACTGACGCCAACATCCAACGTTAGCCCTCAGGCCGCTTTGGACCGAGAAGCCTCAACACCAACCGATCGCCCAAGTAATCCAGCGATGATTGCCGCGCGGCTTTCCGAGTTAGGGCGGATCGCAATCGCAATTTACGCACCGCCAACTAGCCTAGCACCGAAGAAGCGCTTGCGTTATATAGGCTCAGACACCCAACGGTCTTCTGACAAAAGGGCTTCAATTGTGCCTACTTCGGAAAAATATCCGGCATTCGTCGCCATATCTCGTGCTCGCACGATAAGTCGCTGCGCTCCCGGTCGCCCCATCATCAACATCGATTGTCCCAATCGAGCCATGGCCGGGACTTTTAAGATTTCCGCACCGTAGCGAGTAGCTATCTGCAACGCGCGTTGTGCCGCTTCAGCCGCTAGCCGATGTTCACCACCTTGGATGAGCAACTGTGCGCGCGCCAGCTGGATCCGGCCGGACAGCCGCGGCATGCCCATCTTGCGGGCATAGTCTTCAAGTTCAGAGAGAGCGCGCAATATCTGCAGTTTCTCAGCAACGTCGCCCTTGCCACCCAATCGGTCGATCCGCGCGACAGCGATGCCCAACCTGGCCAGCGCGCGAATATCTTCGTGTCCGCCGTTCGCTGCCAACTCGCGCGCGCCCACGAGCATCGCGATCGCCGTGTCGATATGATCGCTGCTCTTACGCCTTACGAGGTCTGCGTGATGGATCTGGAAGATCGCGGCTGCTCGCGAACGGCCAATCCCGTTCAGCCAGTTAAAGGCGTGCTCGAACTGCTTCTCGGCATCAACCAAGTTTCCGCGGAAAGCCTTCACGTAACCGCGGTACCCATGCGCTATCAGATGGATCGGGTCGGTCTCCACGCGATCGAGCTCGATCTTTCGCAGAAGTTTGTCCGCTGCGGCGACATCGCCCGCCTCGATCCAGGCCAGCGCCAGATTCAATCCAATCCGCGCGTGTAGCGCACCCCATTTCCCGGCCTCGACCAATTGCGTGGCGGCAAGGTTTGCGCGGATCAGCAATTGCAGGGCGTCATCGATCCTTCCCGACGCCAAGCTGAGAACGCCGCACTCGTTGAACAACCAGACAATCTCCTCAGCGTGGAAGGTGTTGAGTTCCTTGTTCGATTCCTTGTCGTCCGTATCCAGCGTGGCGGCTTTGCGAAGGAGCCACCGGACGCGGAGACGATGCGCCTCGAAATACCCCATTTCCGGGGCGGCCATGCCCTGTTCCTCATAGGTATCGAAGCGGGATACGACGCCGACCGAATAGATCGAGCGCAACGCGCCATAAGCAGCGCGGAGCCGGCTGCGCCTGATTTTCAAATTCGACGGATGATGCGCCGTTCCGGAATATGCGGAGTCGAGCTTGTCCGGAAACGGAGACGCTGAAAACGGACGCTCGTACCCCGCCAATTGCTCGACCATCGCGCGAACGCGGCGATGACCATCGGCGCTAGGCTTCGGCAGTTCGTTCGGCTGCGTAGCATAAAGCGAGACGGTCAACTGATCGACATCCGCGAAATCGATCGCCGGCGAATTGAACCGAAGGTAGACGTGGCGGCGAACCGTCTTATGCGCGGCGAAGCGGTGGAACTGCCGGCCCTTCATCTTGACCTCGTCGCCCTTGGGGACGATCCGAAATACTAGGCAGCGGTGGACCAGCAGATCCATCACGTTGAGCACCAACAACCGGTGGAAGGCCTGAAGATAAAGGTCGAGATTTTCGCCCGGGTATTTCTCCAGAAGTCCGCTCAACAATTGCTTGGCGATGCGTTCGATCGAGCCGTGGACTGTGCCGATGCCCAGCAGAACGGTTACGTCGACAGGCTGACCGATCAGCGACATCGCGACCAGCATTTCCTCCTGAGCGACGTAGAGAAGCTTGTGATCGATCTTAATCAGCTCGTCGACAAAATCCGCCAGGAGCGCGTCGCTTAATCCCGAGGCTCCGACGATCCAGTCCGCCTCGTTCTTCCAGTCGCTGTCCTCTCCCCTGGTCGGAACAGCGGGTCTGTACGGCCACGCAGTAAGCCGCTTGCCCATGCTGCTCAGCATGTCGGTCTGGTAGACGCCGAGGATGTGCTCGATGACGATGTCCGACCTCTTGTCAGGCTCGATTCCCGAGGTGGTCAGTTTGAGCCGCGTGAGCAGATCGACAACGGGCGCGAGATTGACCACGCCCTCGGGAAAATCCGGCCAGCGCCGGGCGATCATGTCGTCGATTGCCGCGAACAACGCGGTCATAGCATAGCGGTTATGCCCGGTGATCGTGCCAATCGTGTCGAACATATCTGCAGCCGGCCTGATCTTCTCATGACGGCCCGGCTGGATTGCAATATTCCAGGCATCGGTGAGTTTCTGCTCCGGGTCCGCGATTCTCCCGACGCTGCGGACATCGCTCGGCGCTTCGCCTTCCCTTGCGTCATCCTGGATATAGGAATGGAGAAAGTACAGCAGCGAGCGATCAACTGATCCATCCTCGTAATGCTGGACGACTTGGCGAAAAGACAAGTCCGTCGCATCGGCGATCCTCGGCCTGATCTGGTTCTGGTCCTTGAAAACCGAATTGATCGCCAGTTGTATTTTCGAAATCTCATCTGCACCGGGCGCCGCACCGTCTTCGCGCGGAATGGGAATATGTTTCCGGTCTTTGTATCGCGCCAGATCACCGCTGCGGCATTGCTCTGTCAGGAACGCGACCTGTGTGTCCTCGAACCGTTCGCGCGTCCCTTGCTGCTCGCCCAACAGGCAGAGTGCGACGGCTGCGCGTGTAAAGAAGCGCGCGGCGATCGCGACCGGACTGATCGGATCGAGCAGGTAGATGAAATAGCCGCTGGCGGTCGGCTTCTCGCTGGCCCTGATCCCGGCCGCTTCCAGCCGCCCCTCCAACTCAAGCATACGCGCTTTGGAAAGATTGTCGGGAACGAGCCACTGGCACTTGATTCGCGCGTCAGGCAAGGTTCCGGGAACGCGTTTCTTGGACTTGCGGCGCAAGTTGATCGGCGCGAAACGCTCGTTCATCATCATGATGAAATCGATTGGCGCCGCGGCATATTCCTCGTCGGTGAGCAGCTTGTAGAGTTCCTGGGCCTGGGCATTTTTCGGGCGCCCATCCCGGTTGAACAAGGCGCTGAAATGATCGAACACGACGATGGTCGGCTTTAACGCATCCGCATGCTCAACCATCATCGACAGCGCAAATTTCAGTCGCTCAATCCGATTTCCCGCCAGCGATTTGATGTGCTGCCCAATCCGGGGATCCCGATCGCCAGCAAACCGCAACACGATCTGTTCAAGCAGATAAGCGAGCCGATCGAACACCGAGATCACTTCGTGCGACATGCCGATATTGAAAAAGGCAGAGTTGATTCCCGAAACCTCCTCCTCGTCGATCTCGCCCAGATCGTCGGGTTTGAGATGACCGAGCCAAAGGCAGAGCTTTCTGAAGCGCTCCTCGTTACGCATCGCGTTGAACACCTGGCCTCGTCCAACGCCGCGACCGCCGAGCATGAAGATCATGCGCCGCCCCGATCGCACTGAATGCTTAGGCATTTGTTCAAGCGAAGCGCGCAGCGAAGGGAAGATATGCGATGGCGAACCCGAGAAATATCGGTCGGTCACAGGTGCCCCCATGTCCCGTGCGAACTTCTCCCATTTGATCTTGCCGTCAGGGTGCCGGAACCCGCCATATTCCTGAAACGCTGCGTTCGGATCGGGATAGACCTTCAGCAATGTCCGGTGCCGGGAGGCCCGGAGATGCGAGGCCTGCTCGTTTTCCAGAGGTTTACTATTGTCCCACCTGACCAGCACGTCCAGCGCGCCAACCCCTTCCGGCTCGCGCGTGCGGGGCGCGCAACTCCAGCGGTCCTTCCATGCCTTGCGCTCATCGACCAGGCGGCGAAGCCGGGCGTTGAGAAAATTCGAGAGCGCCATATTGAGCAAGGCCGAGGTCAGGATACGTCCCGCGGCGCGGCGTCGGTCTCGATCTTCGGACGTTATATCGCCTGTCCCAAGCTCGTGTATTTCGCACAGGATGCACCGGGCCAACCTGGCGATCTTCGAGATAACGCTCGTGAATTCGGGGCGCCCCTCTATCGCCGTGATCGGCCACGCCGTATCATCGCCGATGCTCGGTGAGATCCAACGGCGCTTGAATATTTCACGCAATTTGAGCCTAGATCCTGGCCGCTTGCCGAACACGATCGCCAAAGCCCTGTCCAAGTCCGCGACATTGCCCTCAGGATCGGCGGTCAGCTTCCTGATGGTGGATTTGTCGTTGGCGTCGTCACCGGCGCCTTCGAACTTGAAATATTCATAGGCGAAATCCTGGATGACGGAGAGCGCCCGCAGCAACGGCAGGTCCCTGATTTCCTTCTTGCCCGCGGCGTTGTGAAATGGCTGCTGCGCCGTGCCGTAGAGTAGCGTGTAGATGCCGTACTCGGACAACGCGACCATACGCTGCCGGATGTCCTTGTCGCCCTCCTTGTGGGGCAGAAGGGCGACCGCGGGCCGCTCGATGATGCGCGAGACTTCGTCCGAATAGGCGCGCAGGGGTCGCAGGATGTCGGGTTCGGTCATGCCGAGGCCGAGGAAAAGCAAGGGATTTCCGTTGAAGATCTGGCGCATCGCATCGTCAGTCTGCGCCTGGGGCTCGTCGTCGCGTGCATATCGTTCGCGATAGTCGCGCTGGCTGAGCACTAGCAGCGATTCCTGTTTGCGCGCGCGACCATGGATGTGCAGCGACTGGATACGCGAATCCTTCCGGTCCGCGCCATATTCGAACATATAGGCTGAAGCGCCGGGCTCGCATGCTATGACGTCGGCGCGACGCGCCACCGCATCGATATAGGTGGTGCGGGTGGCCGGAGGACGCGCCGGCCGCCCGGCGTCGGCTGGCACCGGCGCAATATCCTCCTGATAGGTCTCCTTGAACCCGCGCGCTTCGAGCAAACGGTCAAGCTCGTCGTCATAATTGGTGGTAAGGAAGCGCTTGATTTCCAGTTCTTCGGTCAGGATCGCATAGGGATCCTGTTTGACCGACATCGCGGCGCGGTCAGCCCGAATTTGCTCTTCAAGCGCTGTTTTCGTGGCATTCTTCGTCTCTTTTTCGGCGCCACGCACCGTCGATACGATCTTGCTGCTCCAAGCTACGATGCTTGTGACTGCTGAGCTTGCCGGGAGCATTTCGATCCAGGCTTCGATGATATCATAGACATTCGGGTCGTCGTCATCCGTCCGCTTTCGACCATTGCTCTCGCCCGCAGGCACGCCGAGGAACAACGACAAAGCTTGCTCAAGGGCCGGACTCCCGGTGGGCGGAGGCAGGTTGTTCTGAAGCGAAAGGTCGTCGTTGCGCGCGTAAAAGCTTCGGCTCACGAGCTTGATGATAGTCTCTTCGTCTTCCGAACGCGGGTCCTCTGAAAACTCCAACATAGCGCGAAACGCCTTGAGCTCCTTGAGTTCTGCAGCATTAGAAGGCTGCCGGACCTCCAGCCGCCGCAATGCCAGCACCACGCGGCCCCGATTGTCGCGCAATTGCCATTTGAGGCGGCTTCGGAGCAGCTGCGAGGCCTTTATTAGCTCCTCACGAACGCTGAAGACCTCGCCCATCTTCTGGCGTTCGAAAACCAGCCAAGCGCCCAACAGATTCTCGCAGATTTCAAACGCCGTCGGATATTGCGCGGTCGAGATCTGAAGCGGCCGCTCACAAAGACCGAAACGATTGAAGGTCTTCCAGTATCGGTCGAGTGGATGATCCCATGGACAATCATTGGTAACCGCTTCTGGCAACCTACTCCTGACATAATCCGCCGTGTCGATCAGCAGGTCGGTCCAGGATGGCTGCCCATAAGCCTTGGACATTCCGGATCCAATTACTGCAATCAGGCGGTTCGAATTCAGCCCACGCGCGATCTGCGCGATTCCGTGCTGTTCGGTCAGGTCTGAATCGAGCGACTGAGTCAGCAAATCCTCAGCATAAACCCAATCGCCAAGAGACTCCTTTATCGTGTCGTGCATGCAGAAAAGGCCCCCTCCCTATTTATTATATCCTGCCAGATTACCTTCAGTTGTCCATGCTCTTGTGGCCTCGTTGTGGCTGAGGACTGGAATTCCATCATAAATTATGCGCACCGTCTTACCGGCGTGGAAATTCCGTCATGAACACACCTAGCGAGACTTGCACGCCTCCCGATTGCATGAATTCAACGCGCCTGGGCTGTCGGGGATCGAGCAGACCGCGATCATCGTTGAAATCCGCCTCGCATTGGCCGAGTATTGCGCTCGCCATGGTTCGGATCTCTGGGGGCTATATCACCATAGAGAAGGTAGAAGAGCTTAGTTTAAGCGAACCGGCCCGCAGAAAGGCGGGGGGGCAGGCCGGCCTATTCACCGTTCACCGCATCCTCCCAGAAGCGCGCGGAATCGGAAGGCCACTGTCATCGGCTGGACACCTGGGTTCGTGTCCTGAATTTTCAGGGCCCGCCGCGCTTCCCGCCCACGCCGCCAAGGTCCGCTCGGCTGCCCCCGCTCGATTCGCATCGCTGTCTGGCGCGGTCATATCGGCTCTCCAGCGTGGGCAGGGCGCATCGCGCCACTGATAAAGGTCCATCCGGCCTGCCATTTGAATCGAACAGCGCATGATGACCGCCCGCATTTCCCGATTGTCCCGCAAGCGCCCCGCGAAACTCCCGTGTGGATCCATCAAACCTCGCACAACTGCGGGAGTTTGCCGCCGCGGCGCTCACTTAGTGTCCAGGCGCGTCACTCTCAGCCTCGCGGCGTGCGCACCCAGCTCAATATCTCGATCCTATAGCCTTCCGGATCATTGAACATGAAGGCGTGGATCGATCGCCGCGCATCGATCCGAGTGGTCTTGCGTTCCTCGACGATGCGAATTCCCTGCGCGCGAACACGGTCATACCAACGGTCGATCGCCCCCGTGCCATCAACCACCATCGTCACCATCACCGGCTTTTCCCCGGACGGGCGCAGCGCGCCGCCTGTCGCATTGACCAGCCCGATCGTCGCGGTGGAGGTCAGCGGAAACAGCCGCACCCAGTCGGGAGTCGAGTCGGGCGCGCGGCCGAGCAGCCGCTCATAAAACCGTGCCGCGGCGGGCAGGTCCTTATAGTAGAGAAAGGTGATCTGCCCCCGAAGCGCGGGCGCCGGCTCGCGTCCGCGCGCTACCACCGGCGATGTGCAGCAAAGCGCCGCCAGCGCCATTGCCCAACTCAGTTTTCGCATCCCGCTCTCCACAATTAATATGCTTTTTCATATGAAATCATTTGACACTTATCCAGCGCAATCTAAGCTTCGGCCACTGAGAATGCGATGGGGAGAGGCCTGGCCATGGATGAGAAAATGACTACGAGCCGGCGCGAGGCGCTGGGATTTGCGTCATTCGCGGTGGCGGCAATGACGATCGGTACACCCGTGGCGGCGGCCTCGGGCGGCGCGGCGGCGCGTTCTGCCCGCCCCACGGCGGAAGAACTGGAGCGCGCCAAGCGGCTCTATGGCGGCGAGTTCGGCGGCGGCAACGGGGGAGCGCGCTGACATGGCGATCTTTGAAGTCGAAAGCTGGTTCCCGCTCCAAGGCAAGGAAGCCGAGCATGACGCGGCGATGAAGGATTTCCTGCAATGGGTAAATGCGCATCGCAGCCTCTTCAAGGAATGGAAGAGCCTGCGCTATTTCATCCGCGAGATCGCCGGCTCCAGCAGCGGCCGGCATTTCATCGTCTGGGAATATGACGATCTGGCGAGTTTCGAGGCGTACAAGAAACGCCGCCGCGATTATCCCGGCCCCTTTGCCGAATATAAGCTCCACGACCCCTATCATCTGGGGGTGATGGACCATCGCAATATGGAACTCGAAATCTGGTACGAGGATCATCGCGCGCTTTGGCTGACCTGATCCGACTCAACCGACATTATCGCCCGCCGCACGGATGCGGCGGGCGGCCACATCGCGACATAGGGAGATGACGAATGGCTGACGCCGTGGTGGCAAGCCGCAAGCCCTTCTACAAGGAACTGCAAGCTGGGCGCAGCTATCTCTGGTGCGCCTGCGGCCGATCGAAGCGGCAACCCTTTTGCGACGGGCGTTCGCATGAGGGGACCGGGATCGATCCGGTCAAATACACCGCCGCCGTCGACCGCGAGGAAGTGTTGTTCTGCGGCTGCAAACAGACCGCGACGCCGCCCTTTTGCGACGGCGCGCACAGCAATCTTCCCGGTGGCTATGCCGATGAAGCCGAAATCGTCGAAGACCTGCCCTGGGCGGAGAGCGACGCGGCAGGTGTCCGCGTGCTTGACGGACATTGCTATGTCATCCGTGCCGATGCGACGCGCCCGGCCGATGCGCCCGATTGGTGGTGCCGCACGATCGTCTCGACCGACATGGGCGCGCAGCATCAGGCGCAATTCTATGCTGAGCTGACCAGCGGCCGCTCGCCCGTCCTGGCCTCCGCCGCCGGTGACGTGGTGCTCTGGGTGGTTGGCGGCGCGGGTGAAGTGGAGATTTCGGGTCGGGGCTTTGCCATCGCCTGCGATACCGGCGTCTATGTTCGCGCGGGCGAAGCGTTCCGCTTCACGCAATCGGGCACCGCGACGCTGGCCGTGCACATCCATGCCTGCCCCGCGACTCAGATGCTCGATACGCTCGATACGATGCCGGGTAATTTCGACACCGCCTGGCCCGACCGGCTTGCCAGCGTCGATGAAAGCCAGCGGCACGCCATGGGGCCGCGCTATTTCCAGCTTCTGGTCGACAAACGGGTGGGATCGACCACCGCGACTCAATTCATTGGCCATATCCCGCAATCACGCGCGGAAATGCACCGGCATCTGTATGAGGAGGCACTCGTCATCCTGTCGGGCGATGGCGTTATCTGGAATGATGGCGCGCGAGCGCGCGTGGCGGCGGGGGACGTGATCTTCTTCCCGCGCAAGCACCGTCATTCGCTGCAATGCACCGCGACCGATGGCATGAATGTGGTCGGACTTATTCACCCGGGCGACAATCCCGGCATCAATTATTGAATCCGGTCACCGAACGGCGAACGGATGGAAAGGAGGAGGCGACCGGGCGGTCGCCTCCTCCTTTTTGCTCATGCGGCGGCAAGCGTCGCGATGTCGCGGCACAGCCCGCTCGCGACCAGTGCCACAACGAAGCGGTCGACTTCGGCTTCGATGTTATAGGCATGGAAGCCGGCGCGGATGTTGCCGTCGCGGCACGACACCACCATGTCGCGTTCGGCCAGATAGGCTACCAGCGCCATCTCATCGCGTGCGGGGATGGCGATCATCGGCCCGCGCAGCGCGTCCTGGTCGGGCGTGACCACCGCAATGTCCGCCTCGCGCAGCCGATCGAGCGCATAGCGTGTGAGGCCGCGGACCCGTGCTTCGATCGCATCGACGCCGGTCGCCAGGATCAGATCGAGCCCTGCCCGGGCGCTGTACAGGCTGGGAACGGGCGGCGTCCCGGCCTGAAAGCGCCGCGCATCGGGGCTGGGATCGTTGGCGAAGATATCCATCGCATTGATATCGGCCTGGGCAAACCAGCCCGAAGTTCCCGGCAGGAGGGTGGTGGTTAGCGCCGCGCGCGCCCAGAGGAAACCGCTACCCGCCGAACCCAGCAGATATTTGAGCATGCCGCCGACGCAGAAATCGACCCCCAGCGACTGGACGTCGATCCGCTCGGTGCCGATCGACTGATAGCAATCGAGAATCACCAGCGCGCCACGCTCATGCGCGATCCGTGCGATCTCGCGGATCGTCTCGGCGGGTAGCTTTGCGCCATGCCGGTAACAGACGTGCGACAGCGTGACGATCGCAGTGTGCTCGTCGATCGCCGCATCGAAATGCGCGACGGGGATGGTGCGGTCGACCGCCTCTGCGACATGGACCACCTGCGCACCGCGCTTTTCCTGCGCATGCCAGATCTGCGCGCTGGTCGGGAATTCGTAATTGCTCACCACCGCCTTTCGCCGGGCGCCAAAATCGATGCAGCTTGCCACGGCGTTGATCCCCGCCGATGCCGATGCCGTGACGGCCACGTCGCGCGGGGACGCGCCAAGCAGCCGGGCCACGCGATCGCGCACCTCACCTTCCAGGCCGACCCATCCGCCCCAATCGGCCCCATGTTCGGTGCGATTGTCGAGATAATGGGTCATCCCTGCACGAACGCTATTCGCCAGCAATCCGTAAGAGCCGCTGTTCAGATAAAGCTTTGTCTCAACCGTCGGAAATTGCGCGCGGAAATCGGCAAAGGCGGCCATGGCGGATTCTCCATAATTTATATTCTTTTTTATATGTAAAATAATGCATCATCAATCCAGCAAATTCTACAGAAGCAAATGCACACCCAGTCCCAGGATCGCGATCGGCGCGACAAAGCGGATGACGAAACGCCACGCGCCGAGCATCCTCGGGGCCAACCCGGTCTCGCGCGCACCGATCAAGCCGCGACAGCTCCATCCTACAAAGACCGCTAGGAGCAGTGCGTTGGCGGGAAGCAGCAAGTTGGCGATGGTGAAGTCGAGCAGGTCGAACGCCGTCTTGCCGGTCATGCCGGCGAACGCGAGCGGGTGGAAATCAGACAGGGTGCTGAACGACAGCAGCGATGGCAGTCCGACGAGCCAGATCGCGAAGCCGGCCATCGCCGCCAGCGGCGCCCGGCCCATGCCGGTCTTTTCGCGCAACCATGCGACAACGGGTTCGAGCATCCCGACTGCGGTCGTGAACGCGCCGAGCGCGATCAACCCGAAGAACAAGATCGCGATGATCCGCCCACCCGCCATCTTGCCAAACACGATCGGCAGGGTGACGAAGATCAGATTGGGACCCTCTGCGGGCTTGAGGCCATATGCGAGAACGGCGGGAAAGATCGCAAAGCCCGTCAGCAGCGCGACGATGATCACACCGCCCGCCAGCGCCATCGACGATCGTGGCAACGACGATTCAGCGGGAAGATAGGCGCTATAGGTAATCAGCACGCCGACGCCGACCGCAGTCGAGAACAGCGCTTGGCCCAGAGCGGTCAGCACGCCCTCCGCCCCCAATGCGGCGAAATCGGGCTGGAGCAGAAATTGGGTACTTGGTCCCAGGCCGACCGTCAGCGCGTTGTAGATCACCAGCCCGATCAGGATCACGAACAGCGCGATCATCTTGATCCGCGACACTGTTTCGATCCCGCGCCGCACGCCCAGCCCGACCACGATCGCCGTCGCCATGATGAATGTCAGTTGTAACAGCCCGCCGCGGACGGGTGAAGCGGCGAGCGCCCCGAACATTGCGCGCGATTGCTCGGCATCGAACCCGGCAAACCCACGCGCGATCGACGCGATGCTGTAGTCGATCGCCCAGCCCGCGACGATGCTGTAATAACTCAATCCGAAAAAGGGGATCAGTAGACTCAAGGTTCCGATCGTACGCCAACCACGCCACGCACCCGCAGCGATAATGGCGCTGTCCACGCTCGTCATCGCGCTGCCATGCCCGCGCTTGCCGATCGCCATTTCGGCGATCATCAACGGCACGCAGATCGCCATCACGAAGAGAATGTACAAAATGACAAATGCGCCCCCCCCGTTGGCGCCGGCGACGTAAGGGAAGCGCCATAGCGTGCCGAGCCCGATCGCTGCCGCGCCGATCGAATAGAGGAACGCCAACCGCGACGACCATTGCTCCCCCTGAACCTCACCTTGTTGCATCATCCCTCCAATGTGTATCCATTGCTATATGATTATTGATGTAATCGGAAGGTCGGCGATTGACCAGCGCCGCGTAGCGGATAAGTTGTGCCGGTGAGCCAGCCAAAGAAAAATGAAGCGATGCCGCAATCAAAGGATTGCGACCCCCGTCTCGGCAATAATTGGCTTGAGGGCTATGTCCCGTATCAGCTTTATCGCCTGACCAACCGGCTCGATCGCCGGCTGCAGACCCGGTTGCGCAAATTGGGCATCAAGCCGTCGCCATGGCGCGTCATGACCGTCCTGCGCTCGCACGGCACCCTGGCAATTGGTGGCATCGCCGAACATTCGCTGATGGAACAGCCGACGGTTAGCCGCGTCATCGTGCAGCTGGAAGCAGATGGACTGATCGAGCGCGAGATATCGGCCGAAGATTCGCGGATCACACTCGTCACGCTCACGCCCGAGGGCGTCGAGAAAATCGATACGATCGTCGCCATCGCGCACCGCCATCAGGAAGAAGCACTATCCGAATTGTCCAGTGACGAAATCGCGCAATTCCGTGCCATCGTCGCTAGGATCGAGCAGAATATCGACTTCAACCAGTGACCGACTTCGCGCGACCGCCGATCCCTGCCGCGCCGCAGGCGATCGACGGGGCGATCCTGTTCTTCTACTATGACGATCTCGATGCCGCGGCGTATTGGTATCACGAGCTACTCGGTCTCGATATTCTGATGCGCGAGGAGTGGCTCGTGCTGCTGCAGCTGCGCCCGGGCTGTACCGTGGGGCTTGTCGATGCGATCGAAGGCAATCATCTGCCCCCGCGTGGCGGTAACCAGGGCGCGATGCTGTCGATCGAAACCAATCAGATCGAGGCGTGGTTGGAGCGATTCAAGGTCGCGGGACACTGTCCGCCGGATACGTCGCTCATATCGGGATGCAGAGGGCGAACGCTGGAATTCCGCGTGCGCGACCCCGGCGGCTATATGGTGGAATTCTTTCACTGGCTGGACCGGCCCTGAGCGGCTGACGTCGTTTGCGGCAATGCCGTGGCCTAAATTCTGCAGCCCTACCGTCGATATCTGCATCAATCGGATTGTTCGAATCGGCCACCAATGTGTCCCGCAAGAGCGCGATGCGAATTAACTTGCATTTGCATATATTTTTGCATTGATTGTTCCCATGAAGCGAGGGGAACGACCATGCGATTTCGATACCAACTGATTGCGGTTCTGGCAGCGAGTATGGCGCTGCCCGCCGTGGCGCAGGTCACGCCCGCCGTTTCTTCCTCTTCTTCCCGCGCGCGCGTGGCGCTGCAGGGCGTGATGCGCTTGTCGATCGACGCAACCGACGTCAATCGCGCGATTTTCACCGGCAGGCTGATCCTGCCGGTGGCGCAGGCCGGGCCGATGCTGCTGCTGTTTCCGCGCTGGGTGCCGGGACATCATGCGCCATCAGGCCCGATATCGCGGATCGCGGGGATTCATGTCAGTTCGGGTGGTCGTGACATCGCCTGGACGCGCGATCCGGTGCAGATGCATGTCCTGCACCTGACGGTGCCCGAGGGCGCAACCTCGATCGAGGTCGATTTCCAATATCTCTCGCCGACCGATCCGAAGATGGGTCGTGTCGAAGTGACGCCCGACATGATCGATCTGCAATGGACGTCACTGGCTCCCTATCCACAAGGTTATGCGTCGCGCGACATGACCGTCGAGGCGACCGTTAGACTGCCCGCGGGATGGGGATATGCGACCGCGCTTGACGTCGCCTCGACGCGCGACGGCATGGTGGTGTTCAAGCCGGTCGATTATGAAACGCTCGTCGATTCGCCGATCGTCGCAGGCCGCTATCACCGCCGGGAGATTCTCGACGCAGCGGCGACGGCGCCGGTGACGCTCGATCTGTTCGCCGATTCCCCCGAATCGCTTGCCGCGCAGCCTGAACAGATCGCGGCGCATCGCCGGCTGGTCGAACAGGCCTATAAGCTGTTCCGCTCACGTCATTTCGACCGCTACACATTCCTCACCGGACTGACGACGCAGATCGGCGGCCTGGGTGCCGAGCATCACCAGTCGAGCGAGAATTTCACCGCTGCCGGCTATTTCACTGACTGGGCCGCCAATGCACCGGCGCGCGAGTTGCTGCCGCACGAATTCGTCCATAGCTGGAACGGCAAGTTTCGTCGCGGCGCCGATTTACTGACGCCAACACTCGACGCTCCGATGCGCAACAGCCTGCTTTGGGTCTATGAAGGGATGACGCGCTATTATGGTGCGGTCCTCACAGCGCGCGCCGAGTTAAACACGCCGGAAGAGGCGCGCAGCAATTTCGCCGTATCGGCTGCGCTGATGGAGAATCGCGCCGGGCGCCAATGGCGACCATTGCTCGATACCACCAACCATTCGATTTATGCCGAAGGCGCTCAGCCCTGGCCCAACTGGCAGCGCGGATCGGATTATTATCTGGAGGGTCAGCTGCTCTGGCTCGATGTCGATACGCGGATGCGCGAACTGTCGGGCGGCAGAAAATCACTCGACGATTTTGCGCGTCCGTTCTTCGGCGTCGACGACGGATCGCACCGCCCAGTCCCGTATGTCTTCGAAGACGTCATCGCCGGGCTCAATGCCCAGGTGCCCTATGACTGGGGCAGCTTACTTCACGAGCATGTCGAGAAGGTGGCACCCCGCGCGCCCCTCGATGGGCTGGCGCGCGGCGGTTATCGGCTCGTTTATACCGATGCGCCGACCGACTTTTTCCGCGCACTCGAAAAGCAGCGTGGCGTGATGGACTTGAGCTATTCGATCGGATTGGTCGTCGATGCCGATGGCGCAATCGGGGACGTGCTGTGGGATAGCCCCGCATTTGCCGCCGAATTGACGATCGGCACTCACATTCTGGCCGTCAATGGTCAGGCATTCGAGGCGGCCAAGCTTCGGCAGGCAATCGGTGCGTGCAAGGGCAGTCCCCGGCCAGTGACGCTGACGGTTCGACGCGGGCCGATGGTGCGCGATGCGACCGTCACATGTGCAATGGGGCTACGCTATCCGCGCCTTGAACGCGATCCGGCGGTCCCCGCGCGACTGGACGCGATCCTGGCACCGCTCAAATAGCGGGGTCCATGAGCGTGTTGCGCAACCGTGTGGCGAGATCGCTTGGCCAGGCTTCGCTGGCACCGCTCGCCAGGTCGATCCGAACGAGTGTGACTGATCCCATCAACCGCTGCGCACCCGCGCAGCGGGCCTCGACGCCGAGCGTCAGCGCGCTGCGCCCCAGCCGCATGAGACAGAGGTCGAAATCCAGCAGTTCGCCCAGCCGCGACGGCGCAGTGAAATCGATCGCGACATTGACGGTGGGAACGCCCTTGCCCTGCCGAAGATGGAGTTCAGCGAAATCCTCGCCACAGGCGGCAAACAGATCCTCGACGATCGCGTTCACCATCTCGAAATAGCGCGGATAAAAGACGATGCCCGCCGCATCGACATGCGCAAAGCGAACCTGAGTCTGACGGATGAAGGCCATTGCCGGTGTCAGCCCGTTGTTTGCCGGCGGGGTATGGACACCGCCTCGACTGCCGTGTCGAGCGCCGTTCCCGCATCGTCAGCCAGCGCAGCGTTGCGCAACGCGCCCAGGCATGCCGCAGCATCCCGGCGCTGCATCAATGCGGGCACCAGCCCCATGAGCGTCGAAAAATTGCGCAGTCCGCGATCAAACGTATCACCATAGCCCTTGATAAGCGACTGGCACCGTATGACCTCGATCGCCAATGCTGTGTCCCGGTGCGCCACCTTGCCCGCCAGTGCCAGCCAGGCGTCGATCCGCTCTTGTTCCTCGACGAAGCGTAGACTGATCGGGCGCCACCGCCGCAGCCATGCCATGGTGCGCAACAGGATGAACCAGCGCAGGCTGGTGGTCTCGACATGACGACCTGACGTGAAGAACGGCGCAAGCAGATGATTGGCCGCTCTGCTGGCCAATATGCGGCGGCCGATCGGCGCGGGCAGCACCTCGCAGATTTCGCGCAGTCGCGGATGCATGAATTCCGTCACGCCGAGCAACTGATCCGGCGCCGCGCGGACTTCGCCGCGCACGCGTGCAAAACGATCGGCGCGCGTTTTCAGGTCGGCGACGCGGATCGTGTCTTCATAACTCATCCATAATGCAAGGTGGCGCGCGCCTTCGGCCGTCAGCGCATGGTCCTGCTGTCCGTCATCAAGTGCTGCCAGCGCTTCGAGCCGATCAAGATAGCGCGCGGCATAGGCCAGGTCCTGATAGTCGGCCAATCGTGCAGCGCCATGAAGCGCCAGCACCTGTGCGTTGGCCGGTAATCGTCCGCAAATACGCGCCGCCAGGGCTTGCCCTGCGAATGTCGTAGGCTGTGGCGGGGCCTCGGTAACGACGGACGGAAGCCGCACCGCACTGGTCGATGATTTCGTAGCCATACCGCCTGATGCGGGGGCGAATCCTGCGGCGAACCCACGTAGATTGGCGGGCACCGCGATACCGGCCTGTTCGATCGCCGCTTCGAACGCGGCGCGAGGGAACGGCAAAGCGTCACTGCCGCCCAGCGCACCGAACAGAATCGAACTGATCACGCTGCCGGCGCTATCGGCGGCCGCATCCATATCGAACCCGATGAACTTCTGCGCGCGCTTGCCCGCTGCTGCGACGATGCGATCGCTTGCCGCCGTGCCGTCGCCCATCGCGGTTTTTTCCGAAATGGCGTAGATGCGGTGGGTCGAGCTGATCAGCGTCGTACGATCATCACTTACAAAGCCTCGCAGGATCGCCCGTCCGCCCTCCATCAGTTCGGATGCGAGAACGATGTCGACATCACCTGGTACCGGCATCAATGCGAGCACCGGATCGCTGCCGTTTTCGGGCACCATTTCGATATAATAGACCGTTGAACCGGTACGCTGTGCGACACCGGGAACGGAGGTGCCTTGCGCCCGCCAGCCATTCGCTTCGGCAAGCGTCAGGATCCAGTCGGCAAGCACGCCGCCGCCTTGCCCGCCCAGCGCCAGGATCGCGATGGTGATCCGGTCCCGCGCCATCAAAAGGCGCGCCCGGCACGCGCGCGGTCGCCGTGTCGTTGGAGCAACCCGATCACCGATGCGCGGATCCGATTGCGCAGCCGATCCCACCGCGTCGGATTGGTAACGATACTTGCACGATAGAAGCTCGGGCATAGCACCGCGGCATGGCTGACTTCGCCGCATAGGCCGCATCCGACACAACTGTTGTCGACATGCGCGATCGGATCGCGGCGCAACGGATCGGGGTTGGGTTTGATCGTCAGCGAGGGACAGCCCGACAGGCGGATGCAGCTATGGTCGCCGGTGCACGTATCGGGGTCGATGCCGAAGCGATCGCGCACCACGCGCCGCCCTTCGCGCGCGGCCCGGGCGATCAGCGGCTTTTCGCGGCGCTGCTTGTTCAGCATGCATTCGGACTGCGCGATGATCACCTTGGGGCCGGTCTCGGTCGTGGTCATGGCCTCGCGCAACGTGTCACGCATCCGTTTCAGATCATAGGTTCGGGTGACCGAACGAACCCACTCCGCTCCCACCCCGCGTACAGCCTTTTCGATCGGGCTGTTGGTGGTGCGGAACCGGTTTTCGGCACGCGATGACGGAATGTCCTGTCCGCCGGTCGCGGCGGAATAGCCATTGTCGACGATCAAGGTGACGGTGTCATCCTTGTTGAAGACCGCATTGCCGATGCCGGACGTCAGTCCGTTGTGCCAGAAGCCGCCATCGCCCATCACGGCGATTGCGCGCTTGCCGTCAGGACGAAAGGCCGAAGCGCCTGCGGTGCCGAGGCCATAGCCCATCGTCGTGTTGCCGATGTGGAACGGCGGCAGGATCGAAAACAGATGACAGCCAATATCGGCCGAGACATGCGCCGGGCCGAGTTCTCGCTCGACCAGCTTCATCGCCGTGAAGATGGGACGCTCAGGGCATCCGGTGCAGAAACCGGCGGGCCGTTGCGGCACGTCGCCGGGTACGAGTGCGGGAACGCTGGGCACGGGCGCTGCCGGTTCGGGTGCAAGCGCCGGTGCCCATTCGGCCAGGAAGGTCGCCAGTCCTTCCCTCAACACCTGTCCCGAATATTCCCCCGCACGCGGCAACACGTCCTTGCCAACGATCCGGGTTGGCAGATCGGCACGGCGGATCAGGGTATTGAGTTCGTGTTCGATGAATTCCGGCTGCCCTTCCTCGACGACCAGCACTGCGCGCTTGTGGCGGCAGAAATCGGCGATTTCATCGGGCACCAGCGGATAGGCAACGTTAAGGCAATAGACCGGCAGCAGCGCGCGACCCTGCGCGTCCGACAGACCGATCAACTCAAGTGCGCGGTTGAGCGTATTGAACAATCCGCCCTGGACGATGATGCCGATCTCGCCGGTGTCGGGCCCGAACCGCTCGTTCAATCCATGCTCACGGATAAAGGCCAGCGCGGCGGGCCAACGCTGTTCGATCTTCTCGACTTCGTGCAGGAAATTGGCGGGTGGCAGCACGATCCGCTGCGTATCGCGCACCGGATGGCGCGCGGCGTCCGCAACGGTCATCGCCGGGCGTACATTGTCCCTTGCCGCAAACCGTCCGGTCATATGACATGCGCGCACGCGCAATTCGAACATCACCGGCGTGTGGGAAGCTTCGGAAAGGGCGAATCCCTTTTCGACCATATCGACGATGCTGGTCAGATTCGGCCGGGGATCGAGCAACCATATCTGCGATTTCATCGCAAAGGCATGCGTGCGCTCCTGCATGATCGACGAGCCTTCGCCATAATCCTCGCCGATGATGATCAGCGCGCCGCCGGTCACGCCGCCCGACGCAACGTTGGACAGCGCGTCGGACGCCACATTGGTGCCGACCACCGATTTCCAGGCGACCGCGCCCCGCAATGGATAATTGACCGACGCCGCGAGCATCGCCGCGGCGCTCGCCTCCGATGCGCTCGCTTCGAAATTCACGCCCAGTTCGAGCAGCAGATCGTTGGCGTCGGCGAACACATCCATCAGATGGCTGATAGGCGATCCCTGATAACCGCCGACATACGCCACGCCGGCCTGAAGCAATGCCTTGGTGACGGCCAATATGCCTTCGCCGTGGAACATTTCCCCCTCACCCAGGCGGAGCAGCTCCACCTCGGCCTTGAACGAACGCTCTGCCATCGCTCAATCCGCGACGAGCGCGAGTACGCGCAAGGGGCTACCCGATCCGCCCTTGATCTTCAGCGGCGCTGCAAGGATCAGCGCGCCCACGGGGGAAGCTGATCGAGATTCTCCAGGCATTGCAACCCATAACGCCCCGCGCCGTGGAACAATGTATGCGCGGGATAAGCGGGATCGAGCAAATGTGCCTGCCCGGCATCGGTGCCGATCGTCTCGACGCCAAAACCGTGCGCGTCGCGCGCATCGACCAGGAAGCGCACCGCTTCCACCGACGGGCCGGGGGTATGCGCGCCATCCTCGCGGCGATTGACATACTCCTCCACCGACCGTTTCGACCAGTCGGTCCTCATCAACACCCAATGGCGCGGCGGGATGCGGCCATGTTCGGCCTCCCATTGCTCGATATGCGCCACGGTGAGCAGAAAGTCAGGGTCTTCCGCCGCCTCGCGCGATACATTAATGACCACGGCGGGGGCGATGAAATCGGCTGGTGGAATGGCATCAACCGTGTTTGCCGGCAGGTCCTTGCCCGTGATCCAGTGCACCGGCGCATCGAAATGCGTGCCGGTGTGCTCGCTCATCGTGAAATTATTCCAGTACCAGGCAACGCCGCGTTCGTCGTAGCGGCTGATCTCTTCGATCGAAAAGGGCGCGCACTGGCCAAATTCGGGTGGCAGCGACAGGATCGGCGTGTCCGGCGACAATGACTGGGAAAGGTCCACCGTACGCACCGCGCCGTTTGCCAGCGCCTCCGCCATGCCGGCAAGGATCATGTTTGTCGGATTGATCATTTTCCCATTCTCTCCGGTTCTTTTTCGCTCAAAGCAGGATGGCAGAGAAACTTGCATTTGCAAGTTTTATTCGTTTGCCGAAGGAGAATGGACGCGCTTATCTGGCGAGAAGGGAGACAATGATTTGGCAATCGACAACAGGCTTCTCGGCGACCCCGGCACGCCAGCTTTCCGGCTCGATCAATATCCCTTCTATCTGCTCAACCGAGCGGTCAGCCGGTACAATATCATCATCGACGCGCGGCTCCGCTCGATCGGGATCGACATTCCCACCTGGCGTGTCCTCATGGTGCTGGGCGAACGATCGCCCCGCAGCATCGGCCAAATCGCCGAGGCGGCGGTCATCAATCTTTCGACGATGATGCGTATCGTGCAGCGCATGACCAATGCGGGGCTGGTGTCGAACGCCCCCAATGCCGCTGACGCGCGCGTCACCGATGTTCGGCTTACCCCGATGGGCGAAGACATACTGGACAAAGCGCGCCGCCTGACCGCGCCCATTTATGCCAAGCTGATCGCCGGTTTTTCGGCGCGCGATTTCGGCCGTCTGATCGTATTGCTCACGAGGCTCGATGCCAATCTCGACGGCATCCCGCGCGATACCACCGATGGCGATGCGAACGCTCCCGCGTAAACAAGCGCCACCCCTGTGAAGGGGCGGCGCGATCTTCATACGGGAGAGGGGACGTCGCGAACGGCGCGCCCTGCCGTTCATCAGAATTTATAGCTGCCGCGAAGCCCCCAGCGGCGGAGACTGGGGATCACGGCGGCGCCATTTGCGAACCCGAAATCGAACGACGAGGTATAATATTTGGCGTCGAACAGATTCTCGACATAGGCCGAAATGCGATAGGTATCGGTTTCGATGCCGAGACGCAGGTTGACCTTGTCATAGGCATTTATCCGGAAGGGAAAGACCGGCTGCCCGGTCGCCACCGCCGCGATATTGTTGACGTTGGTATAGGCATCGCTGGTGTAGAAATATTCGCCGCGCAGGAACGCACTCATCGTACCGGAAACGGGAACGCTATATTGCGCGAAGCCCGATATCGTCCAATCGGGTGCCTTTGGTAGCGGCTTGCCTGACAAGTCGATTTTGCCGAAATTGGTGCGCGCATCGACGAACTTGCCGAACTTGGCATCCATGTAACCAAGGTTGAAGCCAAGCTCGAGTCCACGAATCGGCGCGGCGACGAGTTCGAGTTCGACACCCTTGCTGCTTGCGCTCGCGGCGTTCGAAATGCCGGCAAAATTGATGATCGCGCCGCTCGAATCGACACCGACTACGCCCGAACTCACCTGGACATCCTTCCAATCGATATAGAACAGGGCAAGATTGGCGCGCAGCTTGCGATCGAACCAGGTCGATTTCATGCCGATCTCATAATTCCACAGCGTCTCGGCGCCAAAGTCGCTCCGCGCCCGCTGCGGATCGAGCTGGAACCCGCCCGATTTCCAGCCCTTCGAGGCACTGGCATACAGGTTGACGTCCTGGCTCACCTTGTATTTCAGCACCGCGCGCGGCGAAAAATCCTCGAACGACTTCTTGCCGGCCACCTTGTCGAGCGGCCCGCCAAATTCGATCTGATCCTCGAACCGCTCGATCGTGTCGTGCGAATAGCGCCCGCCAAGCGTCAGGCTCAGTGCGTCGGTGAAATCATATGAGGCCTCCGCGAACACCGCCTTGGAGGAGATCGCCTGGCTGAAATGCGACAATTCGATCACAAAGCCTTCGGGCAAGCCGATATCGTTTTCCTTGCCCGCGGAGATCAGCTCTCCGTTGCGGATCTTGTCGCGGGCAATGACGCCGCCGATCGTCCATTTGAACGGACCGCTCCCGACCGACTGGACACGGAGTTCTTCCGACAGGCTCTGGCGGGTATTGTCGTTGAAGCCCTCACGCAGGAAATCCTTGCTGGAAAAGTCGAGTTCGCCCGCGCGGTGGAATTTCGCCGATCCGAACCCGGTGATGCTGGTGACGCCGACCGTCTCGCCCTCCCACTGGAT
This sequence comes from Sphingomonas alpina, assembly GCF_014490665.1. Lineage (NCBI taxonomy): Bacteria > Pseudomonadati > Pseudomonadota > Alphaproteobacteria > Sphingomonadales > Sphingomonadaceae > Sphingomonas > Sphingomonas alpina. The sequence goes on from NZ_CP061038.1 coordinate 3,940,566, forward strand.
GCGGCCGACGGCAATATGATATTCGTTATCCACCTTCAGCGGCGCATCATGCGCATAGTTGCGGCGGTTGTCGGGATAAAAACCCAGATTCTTGTCGACCGGACATGTGAAGGTCACGCCAGGGCAGATCGATTTGATGAAGCTGCCCAGAACACCGGTATTGATCAGCCCGAAATCGTCGTCATGCTCTCTGGTGTAGTTATACGACAGGTCGATCGTCAGCTGGTCGGTCGGCGTCGCGCGCAGCGACAGGCGCGCCGCCTTGTAGTCCCGGCCATTGCCGCCGCCGATCGGATGCTTGTTGCGGAATTCTCCGTCCGAGCCCTCCCATTTCGCCGCCGCCCGTATGGCCACGGTCGAACTGAGCGGCACGTTGATCGCGCCGCTTACTTCGGCGGTGTTGAAGCTGCCGAACATCGCGTCGATTTGACCCGAGACACCCGATGTCGATGGCCTGGCGGTGCTGAGGCTCATCACGCCGGCCGACGCGTTGCGCCCGAAATAGGTGCCCTGTGGCCCGCGCAGCACCTCGATCCGTTCCATGTCGAGCAGATGCGGATTGAGCGCAATGTGCGAAATGTTGAAATCGTCGAGATAGATGCCGAAGGACGATCCGTTGCCGCCGACATTCGAGATTCCGCGAATGGCGAGGCCGAGCGCGCTGTCCGACACATTGTTGCCACTGCGAATCGGACTGTCAGTGATGAACACGTTGGGCGTGCTGGCGAAATAGCTGCCGACATCCCTGATATTGGCGCGTTGCATATCCTCGGCACTGAATGCCGTAACGGCGACAGGCACTTGCTGGATGCTTTCCGAACGCCGCTGCGCGGTGACGACGATGTCCTCGACGCCTTCACTTTCGGTATCTTGCGGCTGCTCGGGTTGTACGGATGGCGCAGTTTGTGCCTGCGCCGGGATAGCGATCAACGTCAGCCCCGCAACGATCGCCGCCCAGCTGGAGCCCGTGGCGAGGCTCTTTCCGAGCCCTGACTTCAGGTTTGTCATCATCTCCCGTCCCCTCCTCATCATTATTATTGCGGATCACGCTTCGCGGTGCCCTGAAAGGAGTGATAAACGCTTTAGACTTAAAACGAAAGCACAAAAATGAATATGAAGATGAATATAATTGCACGATTTGGCGCCTGACGGGAAGGCAGCGATTCTGATCGCGTGACGATACGTGCATGCAGGATCCTCCGGCCCACATGCAATGCAGCGGGCCGGGTCGGCCATGTCGTACGAGAGGCGTCGTCGTTAGAAGGCGGCGAATCCCGTCTGGGCACGTCCCAGGATCAGTCCGTGGACGTCGTGCGTCCCTTCATAGGTATTGACCGCCTCGAGATTGAGCATGTGGCGGATCACGCCGAATTCATCGGCGATCCCGTTGCCGCCATGCATATCGCGCGCGACCCGCGCGATCGCCAGCGCCTTGCCGCAATTGTTGCGCTTGAGGAGGCTGATCGCCTCGGGAGCCAACAGGCCCTCGTCCATCAGCCGCCCCGCCGCAAGCGCCGCCGAGAGCCCGAGCGTTATCTCGGTTTGCATGTCGGCGAGCTTCATCTGGAACAATTGCGTGGCGGCGAGCGGGCGGTCGAATTGGACCCGGTCGAGCCCATAGCGTCGCGCTGCGTGCCAGCACCATTCGGCCGCGCCCAGCGCGCCCCAGGCGATTCCGAAACGCGCCTTGTTCAGGCACGAAAACGGGCCTTTCAGCCCCTCGACCCCGGGCAGGAGGCGATCGGCCGGGATGGCGACCTCATCCATCACAATCTCACCCGTCGCCCCTACACGAAGCGAGAATTTTCCCTCGATCTTCGGCGTCGAGAGGCCCGCGTCGCCGCGCAGCAGGACAAAACCGCGAATGATGTCGTCATCGCATTTCGCCCAGACGATGAACAGGTCGGCGAGCGGCGCATTGGTGATCCACATCTTCGTGCCGCTCAACACATAGCCGTCGGCGGTTGCGCGTGCGCGCGTGCGAAGTGCGCCGGGATCCGATCCAGCACCGGGCTCGGTGAGTCCGAATGCCCCGACCCATTCGCCGCTGGCGAGCAGCGGCAGCCACGCGTCGCGCTGCGCATCGGTGCCAAAAGCATGGATCGGATGCATGACCAGGCTGGACTGCACCGAAAGTGCCGAACGATATGCCGAATCCACGCGTTCGATTTCGCGCGCGATCAACCCATAGGCGACATGGTTCGCGCCTGCGCAGCCATAGCCTTGAATGGTCGGGCCAAGCAGACCGGCGGCGCCCAATTTACGCATCAGCGCCGTATCGATGCGCTCGTCGCGAAACGCATCGCGCACCATCGGCATCAACTCGGTTTGCGCAAAGCCGCGCGCGGCGTCCCGGATCAGGCGCTCCTCATCGTTCAATTGTGCGTCGATCATGAGCGGATCGGCCCAATCGAAGCTGACCCGCGCGTTCATGCGCCGGCGTCCAAATCTGGAATGACCGCCGTCGTTTCAATTTCGATCCGCGCCGCGGGCTCGATCAGCCCCGCCACCTGCACCACCGCCATCGCCGGGAAATGCAGTCCGATATGCGTGCGGTATGCGGCACCGATCGCAGCGAGGTTGGCCGAATATTCGTCGCGATCGGTCACGTACCAGGTCATGCGCACGATATGTTCGGGCCGTGCGCCGCCGGCCGCCAGGACCGCGACGGTGTTCCGCAGGATCTGCTCGAACTGGCTCACCATGTCCGGGCCGACAAAGCGCTCCTGCGCGTCCCACCCGACTATGCCGCCAGTGAAGATCGTTTCACCGCGTGCCTTTATCCCGTGCGAAAAACCACGCGGCCGCTGCCACCCGTCGGGCAGCAGAATCATATTGCTCATGAATTTTCCCTGTTTTGTGCCGCCCGTGCGGTGGCAAGGTGCTGACGTGCGATGATGACTCGCTGAACCTCGGATGCACCCTCGTAAATTCTGAGCGCGCGGATTTCGCGGTACAGCCCCTCGACCGCCACACCATGAACGACACCCAGCCCGCCGAAGATCTGCACCGCGCGATCGATCACGCGCTGCGCCGCCTCGGTCGCGTGGAGCTTGGCCATCGCCGCCTCGCGCGTGTTCCGCACACCCTGCACATCAGCCGCCCAGGCGGCGCGATAGACGAGCAGCGCCGACGCATCGATGTCCAGTGCCATATCGGCAAGTTGCGCCTGAACGACGGCATTGCCCGAAAGCGCCGCACCGAACAGGCGACGCCCTTCGGCGCGCATGGTCGCTTCGTCGAGTGCGCGGCGCGCGAAGCCGAGCGCGGCTGCGCCCACCGTCGGGCGGAAGATGTCGAGCGTCGCCATCGCCGCGCCAAATCCCGCGCCCGCACGCCCGATCATCGCATCGCCCGGCAATCGCATGGCGTCGAAGCGCAATGTCGCCAACGGGTGCGGTGCGATGACGCGAATGCGTTCGGCGATGGTGAGGCCGGATGTGTCGGCATCGACGATGAACGCCGAGATACCCTTTGCGCCGGGAGCCTCGCCGGTGCGGGCGAACAACACATAGTAATCGGCGATCCCGCCGTTCGAGATATAGGTCTTGGCGCCCTCGACCAGATAGAAATCGCCATCGGCGCGTGCCGAGGTCGCCATCGCCGCGACATCCGAACCTGAATCGAGCTCGGTCAGCGCGAATGCCGCCATCTTGGCGCCCGATGCCACGGCGGGGAGATAGGCCGCTTGCTGCGCGGGGGTGCCGAACAGCGAGATCGTTCCCGATCCGAGTCCCTGCATCGCAAACACGAAATCGGCGAGGCCCGAGTGACGCGCGAGCGTTTCGCGGATGATGCAGAGCGAGCGCACATCGATCCGGTCATGCACACCGCCGAACGCGCGCGGTACGGCATAGCGGAGCCAACCGCCCGCGCCCAGTCGCGCCAGCAGCGCGCGGCAGGCGGCGTCGACGTCCTGCTCGTCATGCGCCTCCGCCAGCCCTTCGGCCACGCACCACGCATCAAGATCGGCGGCAAGGCGACGATGCGAATCATCCAGGAACGGCCAGTCGAGAAAGCTGTGGTCGGGCATTTAGTTTCCCTCGAATATCGGCGTGCGTTTGGCGGCGAAGGCGTCGAACGCACGGCGGAAATCCTGAGTCTGCATGCAGATCGCCTGCGCCTGTGCTTCCATTTCGATCGCGGTTTCGATGCTGACCGCCCATTCGATGTTGAGCTGAGTCTTGGTCATGCCATGGGCAAAGGTCGGGCCTGCCGCCAGCGCCCGCGCGGTGGCCAATGCCTCCTCATCCAGTGCTTCGGGCGCGACCAGCCGGTTGTGGAATCCCCAGCGCTCGCCCTCCTCGGCGGTCATCACGCGCCCGGTGAACAGCAACTCCGACGCACGCCCTTGTCCGATCAGCCGCGGCAGAATCGCACAGGCGCCCATGTCGCACCCGGCGAGCCCGACACGCGTGAACAGGAAGGCGGTCTTGGCGCGCGGCGTTGCGATGCGCAGGTCGGACGCCATCGCGATGATCGCGCCCGCGCCCACGCACACGCCGTCGATTGCGGCAATCACTGGCTGCGGGCACGCACGGATCGCCTTGACCAGATCGCCCGTCATTCGCGTGAAGGCGAGCAATTCGGGCATGGCCATCCCGGTCAACGGCCCGATGATTTCATGCACGTCGCCACCCGAGCAGAAATTGCCGCCCGCGCCGCGGATTACCACCGCCTTGACGGAATCGGCATAGACCAGCGCGCGAAACAGGTCGCGCAATTCGGCATAGGATTCGAATGTCAGCGGGTTCTTGAGCGCGGCACGATCAAGCGTAACCGTGGCGACGCCCGCGTCGAATGCCCAGCCGAAATGCCCGGGAGCGAATGTTTCTGGTGTCATGTCTTTGCCTCATCCTCGCTGTCCGCAGCGATTGATAGTTTGAGCGCACCCAGCAACTCGAACAGCGCTTCGCGCTGCGCGGTGTCGAGCCCGCCGAGCATGCCTGAAATCCAGCCGCGATGGACCTTGGCCAATGCGTCGAAATAGTCCCGCCCTTCGGGCGTCAGGCGGACGATCGATGCGCGCCGATCGACCGCGCCGGGCGCCAGTGCGGCATGCCCATCTTTCTGAAGCGTCTTGATGAGGCCGGTGACATTGCCGTTGGAAACCAGCAGCGAGCGCGACAGCGCGCCCATCGTCATACCGTCCGGATGCCGCGCCAGCGCCGCCAGCACATCGAACCGCGGCAAGGTGGTATCGTAACGATCGGTCAACCGTCGCTTCAGCCGCTTTTCGATCACCATCGTACAGGACAGCAGCCGCAGCCACAGCCGCACATCGAGCGGCCCGGCCAGCGCGCCATCATGTTTTTCGCGAAATGCCGTTGCCTTCACATCACTTCTCCCCCGGCGATCGCAATCGCCTGTCCGGTGATCGATCCGCTGTCGGGCAGGCAAAGCCACAAGACGCTTGCCGCCACTTCCTCGGGCGTGATCAACCGCCCCTGCGGATTGAAGCGCGCAAGTTCGGCGCGCGCCGCGTCGGGCGTCCGGCCCGAGATGCGCGCGATATTGGCCGCGGCTTCGGCGACAATCGCCGTATCGGTAAAGCCGGGGCAGACCGCATTCACGGTCACCGACGTTCCGGCGAGCTCGAGCGCGAGCGAGCGCGTGAGCCCCAGCACGCCATGCTTCGCCGCGGCATAGGCGGCGGTATAGGCATAGCCCTTGAGCGCGGCGGTGCTTGCCACGGTTACGATGCGCCCGGCGCTGGCGGCGCGAAGGTCGGGCAGCGCGGCTTGGGTGCAATGGAACACCGCGTCCAGATTGATCGCCATCATCCGCCGCCAACCGGCCGCATCGATCCGGGCAAAAGGCGTGGATTCGGCGGCGCCGGCATTGTTGATCAGGATCGTCACTGGCCCATTCGCCGCGCGGGCGTGCGCCAGCGCGGCATCGACCTGCGCGCGATCGGTGACATCGGCAGTCACGGCGGTCCCGTGCAACGCGTGCGCCAGCGCCTCGATCGGCGCGGCACGGCGCCCGACCAGTGTCAGCCGTGCCCCCTGCGCCGCGAGCGTGCGAGCGATCGCGGCGCCGATCCCGCTGCCGCCACCGGTCACGATTGCATGATGCCCCTCGAGCGGCCTCATGCCTTCAACACCGCTTGTTGCTCGGCCGCACGTTGCAGATTGCGCCGCAGCTGGTCCATCCCCGCCTGATAAGGCGGCGGCACCGCCACCGCGCCATAGCCTTGCATCGCCGCGGCGCGCAGCGTCCACATCGGATCGATCAGATGCGGTCGCGCAAGCGCGACCAGATCGGCGCGCCCTGCCGCCAGGATCGAATTGACGTGATCGGGCTCGAATATGTTGCCCACCGCCATCGTCGCCAGACGCGCCTCGTTGCGGATCTGGTCCGAAAAGGGCGTTTGAAACATCCGTCCATAAACCGGACGCGCCTCGATCGAGGTCTGACCCGCCGAGACGTCGATCAGGTCGGCCCCCGCATCGGCAAAGGCTCGTGCGATCCGCACTGCCTCGTCGGGCGTGACGCCTGCCGCGCCGGTCCAGTCATGCGCGGAAATGCGCACGGACATCGGTCGTCCGGCGGGCCATGCCGCGCGCATCGCCGCGAAGACTTCGAGCGGAAACCGCAGCCGGTTCTCCAGGCTCCCGCCATAATCATCGGTGCGCCGGTTCTGCAGCGGCGTGATGAAGGATGAAAGCAGATAGCCATGGGCCGCATGCAGCTCGACCATGTCGAAGCCTGCCGCGATTCCGCGCCGCGTCGCATCGACAAAGGCCTCGCGCACCGCATCCATATCGGCGCGCGTCATCGGCTGGGGTGCCTGATTGGCCGGCGACCAGGCGAGGTCTGACGCGGCGAGCAATGGCCAATTGTCCGATTCGAGCGGTGCGTCCATGCCTTCCCAGCCGATCCGCGTCGATCCCTTGCTCCCCGCATGGCCGAGCTGGAGGCAGATTTTGGCCGCGCTGTTGGCATGGACGAAATCGGTGATCCGCCCCCAGGCCACCTGCTGCGCGTCGCTATAGAGTCCGGGACAACCGGGCGTGATCCGGCCGTCGGGCGTTACGCACGTCATCTCGGTGAACACCAGCCCGGCACCGCCCTGCGCACGCGTGCCATAATGCACCAGGTGGAAATCCTGCGGCACGCCGTTCACCGCCGAATAGGTCGCCATTGGCGAGACGACGATGCGGTTTGCCAGCACCATCTCGCGCAATTGGAACGGCGCGAACATCGGCGGCGTGGCGGATGAGGCCGGATCGACCGGCGCACCCGTCGCGTCACCCAGGAACCAGCGCTCGACCGACTCGAGCCAGGCGCGGTCGCGCTCGCGCAGATTTTCATGGCTGATCCGCTGACTCCGCGTCAGCAATGAATAAGCGAACTGGATCGGCGCGAAATCGAGATAGCGATCGAGCGTTTCGAACCATTCGGTTGAATTGCGCGCCGAGTTCTGGAGCTTGAGCACCTCGATGCTGCGTTCGGCCTGATATTCCGCAAGCGCATCCGCCTGGGCGAGCCCCGGCCGGTTCAGCACCTCGGCCAGTTTGATCGCGTCCTCGAGCGCGAGCTTGGTGCCCGATCCGATCGAGAAATGCGCGGTATGTGCGGCATCGCCGAGGAGGATCAGCTTGTCGTACGACCAGCGATCGCACAGCACACGCCGGAAACTGAGCCACGCCGCCGATCCGCGCAGATGCGCCATATTGCCCATGAGCTTATGGCCGTCGAGATGCCTGGCGAACAGCGTTTCAGCGAAACGGCACGTCGCATCCTGATCCATGACGTCGAGCCCCAGCCCGCGCCATGTCGTCTCCGAACATTCGACGATGAAGGTCGATAGTCCGTCATCGAAGCGATAGGCATGCGCCCAGACCCAGCCATGAGGCGTCTGTTCGAACGCGAACGTGAACGCGTCGAATATCTTGTTCGTGCCGAGCCAGACGAACTTGTTCGCACGCTGCTGAATGTCGACGCCGAAATGCGCCGCATAGGCGTCGCGGCATTTGCTGTTCACGCCGTCCGCCGCGATGACGAGGTCATAATCGGCATAATCAGCCAGGTCGGCGGTGAACTCATGTTCGAAATGCAGCCGCACGCCCAGGTCGCGCGCGCGTTCCTGAAGGATCGCCAGCATCCGCTTGCGCCCGATGCCGATAAAGCCATGCCCTGACGACCGGATCGATTCGCCGCGGATACGCACATCGATGTCATCCCAATGGGCGAACTCGCCTTCGATGACGGCCGCGCTTACCGGGTCGTTGCAGCGCAGATTGGCAAGCGTCTGGTCAGAAAACACCACGCCCCAGCCAAAGGTGTCGCCGGCGCGGTTGCGTTCGAACAGGTCGACCTCATGCGCCGGATCCGCCAATTTCATCGAAATCGCGAAATACAACCCGGCCGGGCCACCTCCAAGGCAGGCAATACGCATCGTCTCTCCTTGGCTTATAATGATTTATGCTTAAAACGATTTTGCTCGACTTGGCAAGACGCATCGCCTTTCCGCCCCCGTTCGGGGACGGCGCCTCTTTCCGAATAGGGGGTCAGGACCTGTTAAAGGCTTGCGGAACCTTGATCGGCTTTTCGACCACCGCATCCGAAAGCTGCCGGACGGCTGGACCAGCAGAAAGAGCCCGTCGGAATCAAAAGCCTTGAGGGGCCGCAGGGCGGGTTTAAGTGCCCGAATCTGTGTAACCGTAAGCATGAGGCCATGCCGCCTGAACTGCTTGTAGCCCCACGTTTCGTGGCCCCTTTTTGAGTGAGTCACGGCGGAGCATAATGAGATTTTATGGGATCGCCGAGGGGCAGTTTACCGCAGATTTCTGCGGTTTTTAAGAGGCGCTATGTACTGGTGCCGCTTACAGGACTCGAACCTGTGACCCCCGCATTACGAATGCGATGCTCTACCAACTGAGCTAAAGCGGCATACCGGCCGGGCCCGCAACGAGCCCCGGCAAGGTCGCGGCGGTTAGCAGGTCCTCCGGGGCCTGACAAGCGCCGCGCGCACCGCCCATCTCGACCGCCCGCCGCAACCGTCCAACCAAAGCCCCGGCGCGCGCAATGCCTTTACGCAACGTTTACCACATCCAGTGCACAACGGCCGGGTAATGGACGGTTGTTTGTCCGGTGAGGGCCTTTGCGTAATGGATAATGTTCGCGGCTTCGACGAGGATCGGACCGGCACGGATGACGAGGCCGCCTATGCTGGTGGCGCCGAACCCGCGCTCGACATCGGCAGCGACGAGCGCCGGATGCATGTCCGCGCCTATAATCACTGGGTATCGCTGCTACGCGGCCGCGCCTATCCCTCGATCGAGGATCTCGACCCCGCCAGCATCGCTGATTTCGGGCCGCACAGCGTGCTGCTCGACTTCTCGCGCGGGATCGAGGATCCGATCATCGCCTTTCTCGGCAGCGCGCTGCGCGAGGAATGCGGGCTCGATTCGTCGGTCACCCAGATCTCCCAGGTGCCGAGCCGCTCGCTGCTGTCGCGCCTGACCGACCATTATCTGCAGATCATCGCCAATCGCGCGCCGATCGGCTTCGAGGCCGAATTCGTCGCCACGCGCGGCCATAACACCATGTATCGCGGCATATTGATGCCCTTCTCGTCCGACGAGGACACGATCGATTTCATCTATGGCGTGATCAACTGGAAAGAGTTGGTCGATGCCGAGACCCAGGCCAAGCTTGATGCCGAGGTCGCCGAATCGGTCCGCGCCGCACCGCGCACGCCCGCCAATGCGCCGGTCTGGGCCGATGGCCCCAGCGCCGGGTTCGACGATGCCGATTCCGCTGCCGATGCCGAATCGGTCGAGTCCGATACCGCGTCCGACGCCGGCGCCGATGACGGCACGCCGGTGCTCGGCGCCAGCCTGTCCGATCAGCTGATGCTGGCACAGCAGACCGCCGCCGCGGTCCGTGCGCACGACACGCGCAGCCGCGCGACGCTGTATCGCGCGCTGGGCCGGGCGCATGACTTCGCCGCCTGTGCCGATGCCGATCCGGCCGGGTACCAGGCGTTGCTCGACAAGGCAGGGATCGCCGTGCAGTTGCGCGCGCCGATGACGCCGATCGTCAAGCTCGTGTTCGGCCCCGATTACGACAAGACGCGCCTGACCGAATTCGCCACCGTCCTGTCGCATGCGCGCCGCGAAGGTGTCGCGACCGGCGGGCTGGGCGCGTTTCTGGACGGGTTCGAGGGTGGCATCAAGGGCGTGGTCAAGGCCGAACGCGCGCTGCGCCAGCCCGCATCCAAGGCGCCGACCGACCCGAGCGACGCATTGCGCAGCCGGCCGACCCTGGCGAGCGTATCGATCGACACGCACGTTGCACGGGGCGATTATGTCGTGCTGCTGGCCCGTGCCGGTGCCGGTGACACGCTCGACATCGTCGCCGCGATCGACGACGATAGCGTTCTGACCCACCGCGCGATGCGCGCCGCCGCCGACTAAGCCCACCCCTTACGCTCAAGAGCAAACTTGGCTTGCGCCGAATCACCCTCCCCCGTTCGGGCTAAACTGTCGAAGTCCCGTTCTTTCTTGCGGCAAAGGCAGCCGAAGAAGAACAACCCTTCGACAGGCGCAAGGCGAACGGAAAGGGCGTGGATCAATTCAGCTCCAAACCGCTCTAGGACGCCGTGGACAGTTTCATCAGAATCAGCCCGCTGACGATCAGCAGCGCGGCGACGATCCGCATGACGCTGAGCTGTTCGTCCAGCAAGGCGACGCCCAGGACAAAGGCGCCCACTGCGCCGATACCGGTCCAAATCATATAGGCCGTACCGAGCGGCAGCGTCTTCATCGAGATCGAGAGCAGCGAGAAGCTGGCGATCATCGCGACCAGCGTGATGGCCGATGGTCCGATCCGGGTGAAGCCGTGCGATTGCTTCATGAAGAACGCCCAGACGACCTCAAGCAGACCGGCGATGCCCAACAAAATCCAAGCCATGCGGCTCTCCCTTCGGAAAAGCCGGGTCGTCCCGGACATTGGCCCATGCTGGGGGAGGGCGTGGCCTCACAGGAGCGATCTAGGATGCCGACGCCGCTCGATCAAGGCGGCCGCCCTGGCGCGCGGGAGAGCGGCTTTGGCGAAGTTGGACATTGTGCACTGCCACAAGGGTTGAGGTCGAAACGCGACCGGCGCATAGGTCGCCGCATGGCTAAGACTATGCTCAAATCGCTGTCGGATGCGCTTGCCGTCCGGCTGACCAAAGGCGCGCTTCCGGGCGAATTGCAGGGGTTCGGCAAAGCCGAACGGGGAGAGGCCGCCATGTTCATGGCGGCGACCGCAGAGACCCGCGCGCCCGGTATCCCCGTCCTCTCGCTCGAGGCGATGGCCGGCACCGACCCGCGGCGCCGCATGCGACTCGCCATCGTCAATGACGACATGCCCTTCCTGGTCGATTCGATCGCCGCGACGATCGGCGCGCACAACATCGTCATCGACCGAATCATCCACCCGGTCGTCCGGGTGACGCGCGGGGCCGGCGGCGTGCTGGGCAAGGTGAGCGACGATGCCAGTTCCGGGGGCGCCCCCGAATCGATGATCTATATCGAGATGGAGCGCGCCGACGCGCGCGAGCGCCGCGACCTGCTCACCGCGCTCGAACGGAATCTGCGCGATGTGCGCTCGGCAGTGGCCGACTGGCCGGCACTGCAGGGCGCTCTCGGCGACGACATTGCCCGACTCGGCCAGAATGAAGGCGCAGCGCTGCTGCAATGGTTCCTCGACGGAAACATGACGCTGCTCGGCCATGAGAAATGGCATGTCGACGGCACATGCGCTGCGCAGCTCGGCATCAGCCGCCATGGGCATGACGTGCCGGTGCTCGCCGACGCCTCACGCCTGCTGGCAATCAAATGGTTCGAAAAGGGCGGCGAAGCGCCTCTGTTGCTCAAGTCCAACCTGATCTCAGGCGTGCATCGCCAGGTGCCGCTCGATCTGGTGCTGGTTCCGATCATGGCGGGCAAGAAGGTCACCGGCCTGTCGATCCATGCCGGGCTGTGGACCAGCGCCGCGCTCGGCGCGCCGCCGCAGGAGGTGCCGGTACTGCGCGCACGGCTCACCGCGCTGGAGGCGAAGTTCGGCTTCGATCCCAAGGGCCATACCGGCAAGGCGCTCACCCATGCGCTGGCCGCCCTGCCGCACGACCTGGTCACCGCGTTCGACACCGAACAGCTCGAGGAACTGGCGCTGACCGCCATGTCGCTGGCCGACCGGCCCCGGCCCAAGCTGGTGCTGGTGCGCTCGACGCTCGGCCGCCATCTGTTCGCGTTCGTGTGGCTGCCACGCGACGATTTGACCACCGCGCGGCGCGTCGCGATCGGCGAGATGCTCGCCGAGGCGGCCAATGCCAGCCTGCTCAACTGGTCGATCGCGCTCGAGGACGGCGTGGTCGCGATGATGCGCTTCACCCTCGACCTGCGCGGCGACGGCCATATGCCTGACGCGGCCCCGCTCGACGCGCGGCTCGGCCGCATGGTGCGCGGCTGGGTGCCGGCGATCGAGGCGGCGCTTTCCGATAGCGTCGAGCCGGCTCGCGCCGCGCGCATGGCGCTGCGCTACGCCAATTGCTTCCCGCAAGGCTATCGCACCGCCAACCCGCCCGAAGAGGCGGCGCGCGATATCGTGCGGCTGTCGCGGCTGGAGACGCCCGACGACCGCTCGGTCCGGCTCTACCGCGACGGCGCCGGGCTGGCACGACTCAAGATCTACCGCCTCGGCGGGGCGCTCGCTTTGTCGGACGCAGTGCCGGTGCTGGAGAATTTCGGCTTCCGCGTGATCGAGGAAGTACCGACCGCGCTCGCCGACGATGCCCAGGCCTTTGTCCATGAGTTCCTGATCGAGATCGGACTCGGGGCCGGACGCGACGCGTTGGGCGGCGATCCCGCGATCCTCGAAAATGCCATCGCCGCGGTGCTCGAAAACAAGGCGGAGAATGACGCGTTCAACCGGCTGATCGTCGATGCCGGCATGGCGCCGGGCGCGGTCGTGCTGTTCCGCGCCTGGTTCCGCTATCTGCGCCAGGCGGGGATGACCTATGGCCTGGTCACCGTCGTCGACGCGCTGCGCCGTGCACCGAAGGTCGCCGCCTCGCTGATCGACCGGTTCAACGCCGCGCACGACCCGGCGCGCGCCGCCAAGGCCGCCGCCGCGGTCGAGGCCGCCGATGGCGCGATCGAACGCGGGCTCGATGCCGTGTCGGCAATCGACGATGACCGCATCCTGCGCGCGCTGTACAGCGTGATCGCCGCGACGCTGCGCACCAACGCCTTTGCGCCGGCAGGACAAGTCGCGCTGGCGTTCAAGCTCGACAGCCATCTCGTTCCCGGCCTGCCCGCGCCGGTGCCGTGGCGCGAGATCTGGGTCTATTCCCCGCGGGTCGAAGGCATCCATTTGCGCGCCGGCCCGGTCGCGCGCGGCGGCCTGCGCTGGTCCGACCGACGCGACGACTTCCGCACCGAGATCCTCGGGCTGATGAAGGCGCAGCGCGTCAAGAACGCGGTGATCGTGCCGACCGGCGCCAAGGGCGGCTTCTATCCCAAGCAGCTCCCGGCATCGTCGAGTCGCGACGCCTGGCTCGCCGAAGGCACCGAGAGCTACCGCGTGTTCATCCGCTCGCTGCTGTCGATCACCGACAACATCGTCGAGAACAAGGTCGTCCATCCCCGCTCGGTCGTGATCCATGACGGCGAGGATCCCTATTTCGTGGTCGCCGCCGACAAGGGCACCGCGACCTTCAGCGATGTCGCCAACGCGATCGCGCTCGAGCATAATTTCTGGCTCGGCGATGCGTTCGCGAGCGGCGGCTCGGTCGGATACGACCACAAGGCGATGGGCATCACCGCCAAGGGCGCCTGGCTCTCGGTGCAACGTCACTTCGCCGAGCGCGGCGTCGATGTGCAGACCCAGTCGATCAGCGTGGTCGGGTGCGGCGACATGTCGGGCGACGTGTTCGGCAACGGCATGCTTCTGTCGAAGACGCTCAAGATCCTCGCCGCGTTCGACCATCGCCACATCTTCCTCGACCCCGATCCCGATCCGGCGGCAAGCTGGGAGGAGCGCAACCGGATGTTCGCGCTGCCGCGGTCGAGCTGGGCGGATTATGACGCCAAGCTGATCTCCAAGGGTGGCGGCGTGTTCCCGCGCACCGACAAGACGATCAAGCTGTCGAAGCAGATTCGCGCCGCACTTGGCCTCGACATGGCAGAGATCGAACCCACCGCCCTGATCTCCGAGATATTGAAGAGCCAGGTCGACCTGATCTGGTTCGGCGGCATCGGCACCTATGTGAAGGCGGCGGCCGAGAACAACATCCAGGTCGGCGATCCCGCCAATGACCGGCTGCGCGTCAATACCGAGGAGCTGCGCGCGACCGCGATCGGCGAGGGCGCCAATCTCGGCGTCACCCAGGCCGGTCGCATCGCCTTTGCCGCGCGTGGTGGACGGATCAACACCGACTTCATCGACAATTCGGCCGGGGTCGATTGCTCGGATAACGAGGTCAACATCAAGATCGCGCTCAACCGCGAGATGATCGAGGGCCGTCTCGCTTACGACAAGCGCAATGTGCTGCTCGCCAGCATGACCGACGATGTCGCGCATCTGGTGCTCGAGGACAACCGGCTGCAGACGCTCGCCCTTTCGGTGATGGAGCATGACGGATCGCAGGCGCTGCCCAGCTATGTCCGCGTGATCGAGATCTTCGAGGATGGCGGGCGGCTCGACCGTGCGGTCGAGGGACTGGCGTCGAACGACGATCTGCTGCGCCGTGTACAGGAGCATCGCGGCCTGACCCGGCCCGAACTCGCAGTGCTGCTCGCGACCGCGAAGCTCGCGCTGCAGGATTCGATCGAGCATGGCGATCTCGGCACCGACCCGGAGCTGGCACCCGATCTCCATGCCGCCTTCCCGCCGGCGATGCGCAAGAAGTTCGCCGCCGCAATCGACAGCCACCGCCTGCGCGGCGAGATCGTCGCGACCAAGCTCGCCAATCGCATCATCAACCGCATGGGCGTGCTCTATCCGTTCGAGCTCGCCGAGGAGGAAGGTGCCGCGATGAGCGACATCGCGGCGATGTTCGTCGTCGCCGAACGGCTGTTCGACCTGCCCGCATTGTGGAAGGAGATCGAGACTGCGGCGATGCCGGAAGTCGCGCGCATCGCGCTGTTCGACGAGGTGGCGGTGGCGACGCGCGCGCAGATCGCCGATCTGCTGCGCATCACCCATCCCGGCACCGGCCCCGGCGAAGTGCTCGCGCGCATCGCCAAGGGCATTGGCGAGCTCGACAAGCAGCACAAGTCGCTGCTCCGCGACGAAGCCAATGCGCAGAGCGCGCGAATCGCCGGCCGGCTCGAAGAGGCCGGCGCGCCAAAGAAGCTGGTGCAGAAGGTCGTGCGGCTGTTCGAACTCGACGGCGCGGTTGGTCTCGCCGATCTCGGTAACCGGCTGAAGCTCGACGAGACGGTGCTGACTCATGCCTTTACCCGGCTCGGCCAGGCGCTCGGCCTTGACTGGGCGCAGACCAATGCCGCACGAATCAGCCCGAGCGACCCATGGGAGCGGCTGCTGATCGCCGGCCTGGCCCGCGACTTCCAGCAGTTGCGGCTCGACTTTCTCGGCCGCAGCGAGCGTGATCCGCAGGCACTGGTCGAGAGCTGGCTGACGGCGAATGCCCAGCGCGTGGCGCAATTCAAGGCAGTGGTCGACCGCGCTCGCAACGCGCCCGCGCCGAATGCGGCAATGCTCGCGCAGATTGCAGGCCAGGCCCGGGTGTTGTTGGGGCGGTGACGGCTTAGCTCCTCCCCGGCACGGCCAGGGGACCAGCAAAGCTGGTGGAGGGAGTGCGCCAAGCAATGTTACGTTGCCGGCCACCCCCTCCACCACGCGCTGAAGAAGTGCGCGGCCACTCTCCCCGTACTTGGGAGGGGCCACGTTATACCCTTTGCAATTGAGAATCGTTCGCGTTATCGCGAGTCATTCTCAATATGAGTCGGGATGCGCCTTCACCTATGAACAGCCCGGCCGCGCGGCAAAAGCCACGGCGCAAGACCTTCTGGCTTAAACAGCTTCACACCTGGCACTGGATCAGTTCGGCGGTCAGCCTGATCGGGCTGTTGCTGTTCGCGGTCACCGGCTTCACGCTCAACCATGCCGCCGATATCGAGGCCAAGCCGGTCGTCGCGGAACGCGCGGCCCAGTTGCCCGCGCCATTGCTGACGCAGATCGCGCCCAATGATGCACCCGACGCCAAAAAGCCCCTGCCCGCGCCTGTCGCACGCTGGGTCGAGAAGACCTTCTCGGTCGGCGCGTCCGGCGAGGCGGAATGGTCGGCCGAGGAGGTCTATCTGCCACTGCCGCGCCCGGGTGGCGACGGCTGGGTAACGATCCAGCGGGCGACCGGCGCGGTGACGTCCGAATTCACCGATCGCGGCTGGATCAGCTATCTCAACGATCTCCACAAGGGCCGCAACGCGGGCACGGCGTGGAGCTGGTTCATCGATATCTTCGCTCTTGCCTGCCTGATCTTCGCACTGACCGGGCTGGTGCTGCTCTGGCTTCACGCCGCCAAGCGCCCGGTCACCTGGCCATTGGTCGCTCTGGGTTTCGCCATTCCGGCAATCATCGCCGTCATCTTCATCCATTAAGGGGTCCGATCCATGCAGCTTCGCCACCATCTCATCCTGACCGGCACTGCCGCCGGGCTGATCGCAGCCGGCCCTGCCGCGGCGCAGTCAGTCGATCTCTCGATCACCGTGCCGCGCCTGTCGGTCGCGGAATATCACAAGCCCTATGTCGCGGTGTATCTGGAGGCGACCGGCGCGCCGGCGCGGACGCTGTCGATCTGGTACGATGTCGCCAAGGCCAAGAATGAAGGTCGTAAATGGCTCAACGAGGTGCGCGGCTGGTGGCGCGCCTCGGGCCGCACCGGCAATTATGTCTCCGACGGCAGCTCGGGCGCGACGCGCGCGCCGGGCGTGCAGAAGATCAGCATCAACGCGGCCAGGCTCGGTGGCCTCAAGCCCGGCCAGTACACGCTGGTGGTCGAGGCCGCGCGCGAAGTCGGTGGCCGCGAGGTGGTCCGCCTGCCCTTCTCCTGGCCGCTCAGGCCGGGCCAGACCATCCAGGCCGCCGGCAAGACCGAGCTCGGCGCCGTTTCCGCAACCTTCAAGCCCTGACCCGGCAACCCTGAGAGGATCGCCACCATGACAACCCTCCGCGCCAGACTTCTCGCCGCCGCCCTCGGTACCGTCGCGATCGCCGCCCCATTGCAGGCGCACCGCCTATGGGTGCTGCCCTCGACCACGATCGTGTCGGGCGACGACGACTGGATCACCTTCGACGCCGCCGCGTCGAACGACCTGTTCTTCCCCGATCATCAGCCACTCCGCGCCGAGCCGGCGGTGATCCAGCCCGACGGCACGCCAGGCAAGGTCGAGCATGTCAATATCGGCCAGTATCGAGCGACCTTCGACCTGCACATGGTGCAGAAGGGCACCTACAAGCTGGTCGTGCAGAATGGCGGCGTGATGGGCAGCTTCAAGCTCGACGGCAAGGAACAGCGCCTGCCACGCGGCACCAAGCCGGACCAGCTCGCCACCGCGATCCCGGCCGGCGCGACCGACGTGAAGCTGACTGAATCCATCAACCGCAACGAGGTGTTCGTCACCGCCGGCGCTCCGACCCAGACGGTGCTGAAGCCGACCGGGGTGGGCCTGGAGCTGGTACCCGTCACCCACCCGAACGACCTTGTCGCGGGTGAGCCGGCGACGTTCCGCTTCACCGCCGACGGCAAGCCCGCCGCCAAGCTGACGATCACCGTGATCCCCGGCGGCAGCCGCTATCGCAAGTCGGTGGATGAGAAGACCTTCATCACCGATGCGGCGGGACAGGTCGCGATCAGCTGGCCGGCGGCGGGCATGTACTGGATCAACGCCACCACCACCACGCCGAGCGCCGCCATCCCCAATGCGGACAAGCGCATGAGCTACACCGCCGTGCTCGAGGTGCTTCAGCCCTGAACATGTACCAGCCTCGCATCGCCATCCCGCCGGCAGTGTCGGTCGACGCTTTCCGGCGGCGCGACCCGGGTGCGGGCGTGATTGGGCTGGGTGGTGCGACGATGGGCACGACCTGGAGCGCGCGGATCGTTTCGCCACGCCCCGCGACCGAGTTGAACGGTGCAATCGAGCGCGCGCTGGACGACGTCATTGACGAGATGAGTCATTGGGAGCCAGGTTCGCTCCTGTCGCGGGTGAATGCCGCACCTTTGGGTGAATGGTGCAGCCTGCGCGCCGATCTCGCTTATGTGATCGATGCCGGACTTGCGGTGGCGGACGCGAGCGGCGGTGCGTTCGACCCTGCCGCCGGAACTCTGGTCGATCTATGGGGATTCGGCCCCGCCGGTCCCCGCACCGAAAGGCCGAGCGACGAGGAAGTTGCGGCGATGGCCTCGGGCCGGGCCGCGATCGAGCGCCAGGGTAACCGGGTCCGCCGCACCGCCGATGTGCGGATCGACCTGTCGGGCATCGCGAAGGGCTTTGCGGTCGATGCGCTGGCGCGTGCGCTGCTTGCGCTCGGCGTGCGCGATTTCCTGGTCGAGATCGGCGGCGAGTTGCGTGGCGAGGGGATGAAGCCCGACGCCCAGCCCTGGTGGGTCGATCTCGAACCGCCGCCGGGCGCGCGCCTGACCCCGATCCGGCTTGCGCTGCACGGCGTCTCGGTCGCGACCTCGGGCGATTACCGCCGCTTCTTCGATGCCGACGGCACGCGCTATGCCCATACCATCGACCCGCGTACGCGCGCACCGCTGGTCAATGACGTGGCGTCGGCAAGCGTGATCCATGCCGAGTGCATGATGGCCGATGCCTGGGCCACGGCGCTGATGGTGCTCGGCCCCGACAAAGGCATGGCACTGGCCGAGCGCGAAGGGCTGGCGGCGCGGATCGTGCTGCGCGACGGTGCCGAGCATCGCGAACTGCTGTCGAGCACGTTACAGGCGATGCTCGACTGACGCCCCCGCGGTGCTGTTTCATGCTGTTATTTGCGCCAAATTTTTCCGATGCTGTTAAGTTGGATTTTCGGAAGAAATTTCCGGCCATTTTTCAATAAGATAGCTAGCCCAAATGCTGTTATTCAATAACAGCATGAAAACAGCAGATAACAGCATGCGCTTTTGCCGGAACAGCATGGACTGTCCGTATGGTTTTTATCGTCATGAGAAAGAGCGCGGCCGGATGCTCGGTGGCATCCTGGCCGGCTCCACATTGTCATTACGGTTACGGGAGTTGAATCGGCCTGCCTAATTCCTCTCCTGGGAACCAGGGGAGGACGATCACGCTTCAGGCCTCGGCCCAGCGGCGCAGGAGGTTGTGATACACGCCGGTCAGCCGGATCACCGCCGCATCGCCCTGCCCCTGAACGGCAGCGACCGACTGCACGCCCTGGTCAAGGTCGAACAGGATGCGACGCGCACCGTCGTCGCGCACCATCGACTGAACCCAGAAGAAGGACGCGGTGCGCGTGCCGCGCGTGACCGGCTCAACCTTGTGCAGGCTCGACGCGGGATAGAGCAGCATATGACCGGCGGGCAGCTTGACCGATTGCACGCCGAATTGATCCTCGATCACCAGTTCGCCGCCGTCATAGGCCTCCGGCGGCTCGAGGAAGAGTGTCGCCGACAAGTCGCTGCGGATGCGGAAATCGCTGCCGCGCTGGATACGGATCGCATTGTCGATATGCGTGCCGAACGCCTGCCCGCCGGCATAGCGATTGAACAAGGGCGGAAAGACCTTGAGCGGCAGAGCAGCGGCCACGAACAGCGGCGCCGCGCCCAGTGCCTCAAGCACGATCGCACCTGCTTCGCGCGCCGCCGCGCTCGCCTCGGGCAATTGCTGGTTGCGCTTGGCGAGCGCGCTTTGCGCGCCCGAGGTGACATTGCCGTCAACCCAGTCGGCGCGGTCGATGATCGCCCGGATGCGCGCAACATCGTCCGCGTCGAGCACATCAGGTATGGCGATCAGCATGACGTGTCTGCTCCGGTCATCCCGCCTTCCTGACGCGATCCGACCGGAACATCCACCTCTTTCCCTGCGTGCCCCTCAGAAGCTGTAGTACAGGCTGAACACCGCCGACCGGTCCTCGCCGGGCGTTGCCCAGCCATTGTTGCGGATGCCGGTGAAGTAGCGCTCATTGGTGATGTTCTGCACATTGAGCTGCGCGGTCAGACCCGGGGTAACCGGATAGGACAGGAAAGCGCGGTGCGTCAGATAATCTGCCGACCGGAACACCGGCGTCAGCACGGTCGTCGGCGCAAGCGGAGTCGCGAGTGCCGAATTGTTGAGTGCGAAGCTGCCCTGATAGGTCAGGCCATAGCCGATCTGCAGCCCGAACGGCAGCGTATAGGTGGTAAACAGGCTGCCTGAATGCTTCGGGGTATTGGTCAGTTGCTGTCCGGCCTGGGGATCGAGAATCGCTGCCGAGTTGCCGCAGGGGTTGGTCACCAGAGCCGCGGGCGGAGTCGGCGGTGGCGTTATGGCTCGCGTCCCCGGATTGGCGAGGCAATAATTCGATACGCTCTGGAGCACCTTGCTTTTCAAATAGGTATAGTTGGCGAAGATCGACCAGGCCGGCGTGATGTTGCCGCTGGCGCCCAGCGCGATACCATCGACGCGTGAGCGTCCATCGGTCACGGCAAGCGTGGTGACGATCGGATCGTTGGTGGCGACGCGATAGTTGGTCCGTTCGTTGCGGAACACCGCTGCGGTCAGCTGCAGTTTGCGATTGAACAGGTCGGCCTTGACGCCGACCTCATAATTGACCGCCTTTTCCGGTGCCACGTCGCAAGGGTCGAGCAAGCCTGCCGGTGCCGAGATCAGCGTGCCGCAGCCGAGCCGAACGGTGGCCGAGGTCGGCGTCTTGGAATTGCCGTACGAGGCGTAGAGGCTGACCGTTTCGATCGGCTTGAAGTTCAGCCCGGCACGATAGGAGAAGAGCGTCTCATCGCTCTGCTGATTCAGGCCGCGCGTATAGGCGCCAAGCGTCGGACCAACGACCACCGAATAGGTATCCGCGCGGAACCGGCCCTTGGCCTTTTCGTACCGAGCGCCCAGGTTGAGTTCGAGTTGCGGCACGATCTTGATCGTATCGAAGCCATAAACGGCAACGTTGCTGCTATCACCCTGCGCATAGCCCGCCTGGATGAAGTTCACCGCACCAGTATAATTGGTGTTGGGGTTGGTCAGACTGATCGGGGGCTGAGCCACGGTCGAGCCGTTCGCGGTGCGCAGTACGTTACCGCTGACAAGGCTGTAATCCTCCTGCGTGAAGGATACGCCGATCACCGCGGTATGTTCGAGGCCGCCGGTATTGAACACCGCGCGCAGATCGGTCTGGTTATAGAGAAGCTGATTGATCTGGTTGCGGATATTGCCGCGCGGGCCGCTCGGATAATAGGTGTTCGGTGTGTTCTGCGCCGGAGTCGTTTGCGTCGCTGCCGGACAGGCGAGCGGGGTGGTCGCGACATTGGTGGCAGGCAGCGGCTGAAAACCATTGGCCAGGCACCAGACGCCCTGCGGGGCGCTGGTGCTCGAATCCTGGCCGACGCGCTGCCAGCGGGTCAGGTTGCGGATCGAGACCTTGTCGCTGAAATCATGCTTGAAGCGGACCGTCGCCTGGTCGACCAGTATCTTCTGCCGATCGAGATTGGCGATGCCGAAATAGTCCGAGTCATCGACCCCGGGCAGCGGCCCGGCATTCACCGCATTGCGGAAATAGGGCACGCCATAGACCGGCACATTCACATCGTCCTGATGCAAATACTGGAAGGTCAGGCTGGTCGGCGAATCGACCCCGATCGTCACGGACGGCGCAATACCCCAGCGCTTGTACTTTTCGACATCGCGACCGGGCACGTCATTGCGGTGGTACACGCCGTTCAGACGCACGGCGATCAGGTCGTTGACGCGGACATTGCTGTCCACCGTGGCGCGGTAATAATTATCCGTTCCGACACCGGCCTGGATGATGGTCAGATTATTGGCTTGCGGTGTCTTGGTGACGAGGTTGATCGTCCCGCCGACCGATCCGCTGCCGCTGAACACGCTGTTCGCGCCGTTATAGACCTCGATCTGCTGCAGATTGAACGTCTCGGAGCGGCTATACTGGGCGCTGTCGCGCACACCGTCGATGGTGACGTCGTTGTTGGCCGAATAGCCGCGCAGATTGATCGAATCGCCATAGCCGCCGCCGCCTTCACCGGCGCCGAAGGTAATGCCGGGAATGGTCTGGAGCGCGTCGCGCAAGGTCAGCAGATTCTGCTTGCGGATCGTCTGGTCACCAATGACCGTAATGGTCTGCGGCGTATCGATCAGCGCGCGAGTCGCCTTGGGGCTTTCCAGCTGCTTGTCCTTTTCCGCGGTGACGATGACATCATCGCCGCGCTGCGCTGCATCGGTGTCCGCCGTCGCCGTCACTTCGCTGCTGTCGCCGGACCCATCCTTGGCCATCGCGGGCGCTGTCATGAACGCGCCGACGCACGACAAGGCAAGGAAAGCGGGCACAGCTGCGCTGCGTGAAACGGTGCCTGAACGGCGCATGACGGTAATCCCCTTAGATGGTGAGGGGGCGGCTATTGCGAGTCACTCTCATTGTCAACGCTATTGAGAGTAATTCTCATCCATGTTGGAGAAAAGCCAGCTGCGCAGCGCGCTTGCCAGATTGGGCGGGGCATCAGCGCGAATGCGGATCGCGTCGATCTGGGCGATCAGCGCATTGAGCGGAAGAGCGTGCCCGGCCGCGGCCGATTCAAGCGCGGCCCAGAAGACCGGTTCGAGGCTGATCGAGGTCTGGTGCCCGGCGATCGTAACCGAGCGTTTGATCGGGCCGTGGAAGCCGGTTGGCGGGGCGGCGATCATTCAGCTTCTCCCCGTTTCGGGGAGGATGTTAAAGGGCTCCCTCACTCCGAATCGAACAGCGCAGCAAGCTGTTCGATGATTGTGCCGCCAAGCTGGTCGGCATCCATGATCGTCACCGCGCGCTGGTAATAGCGCGTCACGTCATGGCCGATGCCGATCGCGACGAGCTCGACCGGCGACTTGGTCTCGATCCAGTTGATCACCTGACGCAGATGGCGCTCGAGATAGCTGCCCGAATTGACGCTGAGGGTGGAATCGTCGACCGGCGCACCATCCGAGATGACCATCAGAATCTTGCGTTCCTCAGGCCGGCCGATCAGCCGGCCATGCGCCCAGAGCAAGGCCTCGCCGTCGATATTCTCCTTGAGCAACCCTTCGCGCATCATCAGTCCGAGCGACGTTTTCGCGCGCCGCCATGGCTCGTCGGCTTTCTTGTAGACGATGTGGCGGACGTCGTTGAGCCGGCCCGGCTGTGGCGGGCGCCCGGCGGCAAGCCAGGTCTCGCGCGCCTGCCCGCCCTTCCAGGCGCGGGTGGTGAAGCCGAGAATCTCGGTCTTGACCCCGCAGCGTTCCAGCGTGCGCGCGAGAATGTCGGCGCTGATCGCGGCGATCGAGATCGGCCGGCCGCGCATCGAACCCGAATTGTCGATCAGCAGGGTGACGACAGTATCGCGGAAATCGGTCTCGCGCTCGACCTTGTAGCTCAGCGACAGCATCGGGTTGACCACGATCCGCGCCAGCCGCGCGGCATCAAGAATGCCCTCCTCCTGGTCGAAATCCCAGCTGCGGTTCTGCTGCGCCATCAGGCGGCGCTGCAGCCGGTTGGCGAGCTTGGTCACCACGCCCTGCAGATGGACCAGCTGCTGATCGAGATAGGAGCGCAGCCGCGCCAGTTCGTCGGCGTCGCACAGCTCGGTCGCGGCGATCACCTCGTCATAGGCAGTGGTCCAGGCCTTGTAATCGAACTGCGCGCCGAAATCCTGCAATGGCCGGTTGGGGCGGACCGGGAGCATGCCCTCCTCACCCTCGTCGCCGGGTTCGCCGTCCATATCGTCATACTGGTCGTCGCCCTGCTCGCTCGATTCGCCATCCTGCGATTCTGCGTCGCGGTCCTGACCGCGCGCCTCGATCTCGCCCTGGCCTTCCTCGCCCTCGCTCTCCCCCTCTTCGCCTTCGTCGGACTGTTGATCCTCGGTGCCCTCGTCGTCGCTGCCGCCTTCCTCGCTATCGTCCGGGATCATGTCGCCCTCGATCAGTTCGAGGTCCTCAAGCAGCCGCGTCGCGAGCGTGGCAAAGGCGCGCTGATCGTCGATCGCCAGCGCCAGCGCGTCGAGATCATGGCCCGCCTTGTCCTCGATCCAGTCGCGGATCAGCGCCATGCCCATCGCGGTGGCGGCGGGTGCCTGCTGGCCGGTCAGCCGTTCGCGCACCATCAAGCCGAGCGCGGTCGACAGCGGCACTTCCTCGCGGTTGCGCGCGCGGGTGATCGGGTCGGCGCGCAGTTTCATGTCGAGCGCGGTCGCCAGATTGGCGGCGATCCCGGCATAGCCGCGCGATCCCAGCGCCTCGACGCGCGCACCCTCCACCGCATCGAACACGGCCCGCGCAACCGCATCGCCCGGCGCGGTCTTCGCATGCAGCGCGGCGTCATGATGCTTGAGCCGCAGCGCGAAACCATCGGCGAAACCGCGCGCCTCGGCAACCTGATCGGCGGGCAGGGTACGCGCCGGCATCGGCACCTTGATATGCTTGCCCGACTGAGTCGGCGCGTCGGCGGTAAAGGCGAGTTCAATCTCCGGCTCGTCGGCAAGCGCGCGCGACGTGCCGCCGAGCACGGCCTTGAACTGGTCGAGGGGCGTTTCAGTGGTCATTGGCTCAGCTCTGGCAGGACGATGTGCCCGGGTGCGAAATCGCGGTTCATGATCACCGTCGCCTCGCCCGATTTCGCGTCATAGGCAAGCAGGGTGATCACTGCGCCGGCGATGATGTCGTGCGCGGGCAGCTTCACGGTCGACAGCGTGTGCCGCGCGCCGGGTAGCGCGCGCATCCGGCCGAAACCCGATGCCTCAAGGTCGAAGAAGACGCTCCCCTTTTCGCCGCCACTGCCGGCATAACGCAACCGAACCACGCTCTCGCCACCGATCGGCAGCCCTTCGATCAGGCCGTATTCCGCCTTTGGAATAGCATAGGGCAATTTGTTCTTGCCCTTGGCGCCGACGAGAAAGGCATGGTCGAAGAAGGAATCGCCGTCGGCATCGATCAGGCAATAGCGCGTGTCGAGCTTGGTCGACCGCAGCACCCCGACCATCCCGAACAGCATTTGCCCGGTCATCTGCTTGCCGAGCGAACCTTCCTTGCCTTCCTCGCAGAACACCCGCTGCGGATCGCCGGGCAGGCCCGGCACGCTCGCCGCGGCGATCACCGCGCCGCGCTCGAAGGCGCGTTTCTCGCCCGACTGGTCGAGTGCGACGGGCGTGACGATGATTGCCGAGTCGGGTCGGCCAAGCACGCTGGTCGCGACGATCGTGCCGGGCAGCACTTTCTGCTCGCCTGCCGGGGTCAGCGACGGCAGCAGGCGCAGCGGGGGCGCGCCGATCTTGTAATCGGCGGGCGCCGCGGCGAGCAGCAGCGGCACGGCAGCAAGCGTTACGATCGACCGCCAATGGCGCCCATGGTCAGTCATCGATCGTTACTCCACCGCCGGAGAGACCCGGCTGTCAGCTCTTGCCGACGACGCTCTCGGGCAAATCCTTGCCGAACACGCGCTGATAATATTCCGCGACCAGCGCGCGCTCCGACTCGTCGCACTTGTTGAGGAACGACAGGCGGAAGGCGAAGCCGATATCGCCGAAGATCAGCGCATTCTGCGCCCAGGTAATCACGGTGCGCGGGCTCATCACGGTCGAGATGTCGCCATTGATGAAGCCGCGCCGGGTCAGGTCGGCGACGCGGACCATGTCCTCGACCGCCTTCTTGCCCTCCGGCTTGTCATACTCTCCCGACTTGGCGAGCACGATCTGTGCCTCCACCGCGGCGGGCAGATAGTTGAGCGTGACGACGATATTCCAGCGGTCCATCTGACCCTGGTTGATCTGCTGCGTGCCGTGATACAGGCCGCTGGTATCGCCGAGACCAACCGTGTTGGCGGTGGCGAACAGGCGGAACCAGGGGTTGGGCCGGATCACGCGGTTCTGGTCGAGCAAGGTCAGCTTGCCCTCGGTCTCCAGCACGCGCTGGATCACGAACATCACGTCGGGGCGGCCGGCATCATATTCGTCGAACACCAGGGCGGTCGGGGTCTGCAGCGCCCAAGGCAGCAGACCTTCGCGGAACTCGGTGACCTGCTTGCCGTCCTTGAGCACGATCGCGTCGCGGCCGACCAGGTCGATGCGGCTGATATGCGCGTCGAGGTTGATGCGGATACACGGCCATTTCAGGCGCGCCGCGACCTGTTCGATATGAGTCGATTTGCCGGTGCCGTGATAGCCCTGCACCATCACGCGGCGATTGTGCGCGAAGCCGGCGCAGATCGCGAGCGTGGTATCCGCGTCGAACACATAGGCCGGATCGAGATCTGGCACGCGCTCGTCCGCTTCGCTGAACGCGGGAACCTGCATGTCCGAATCGATGCCGAACGCCTCACGGACGCCGAGCATCTTGTCGGGCGCTTCCATGATCGTCGTTTCGCGGCTGTCGGGCTGGGTATTGGGGATGTCGGTCATTATTGCCTCACGTCTGGCCTAACGCCTTAGGGTCCAAACCCGTTCATCGCAACGGTCGAGACGGAGCGGATTTAGGCGTACAGGTAGGAGCAAGGAGGGAGCGATGGCTATCCATCGTGACCGACGCGCGACGCCGCTGCGCGCCTAAATCCGTCTGCCGCGAAGCGGTCGCGCGGAGCAAGCGCTCGCTACGTCGCTTGCTTGCGCGTAGCTCAAGCTACGCGTCTGCGCTGCGTTTCTTGCCAGCAGCTTGCTCCGGGCGATCTCGACCATTGCGATGAACGGGTTTGGACCCTCAGCCAAGGAAAGCATTCGACTCAACTGTTCCCGAACAACTTCTCTACCTTAAAGACGATAGAGTCGCACCGGCGAGCCTTCGGCGCGCGCGATTACGCGCTTCGCCTCCTGGTCGAGCTGGACCGCCTTGAGCCACCAGCCGGCCTTGTCGCCGCCCGGAAACAGCGAGTCGGGCAGGCGCGGCAGCACCGCCGCCTTTAGTTCGGGAACGGTCATCCCCGGCGGGCTATCCGGCAGGCTGGCGAGCACCGCATCGCGCATCGCGGCAAATTTCCCGGCATCGACCGTGTAGGTCTTGCCCGGCTGAATGACGTTTTCAATCGCGATACGATTCGGCTTGGTCGCAGCCATCGGCTTCACTCCGTTGGTAGGGAATTTTTCGGCGGCAGCGGGAACAACGTCAGGAAGCGTTCGAGCAGCGCCCGGTCGCCCTGCACCGTCATCGCGCCCGCCGCCTCGGCATCGGCGACCGGCAGTCCGCCATACACGGTCGCCGCCAGCATCATCGGCGTGGTCGACAGGATCAGGTCCGCCTCCGACGGATCGGCGCGCCGGATCGGGATGCCGTCCGGGCTCAGCTCCGCCAAGAACGTTTCCGCGCCGAAGCGGAAGCCGATCGTCGCGTCGAGACCCGCGGCGCGGTCGCGCGCGTACATGGTGCGGAATGACATCATGATCGAGGCCGCGCTGAGCGGCAGGGTCGGGTCATGCGCGGGCGAGCGGACCGCCCAGCGCCCCAGTTCCTGGATCGCGACCTCGCTCTGATAGCCCCAGACGGTCAGGCCATAGACCTGCACCGAGGCCGGCGGCGGCAGTTTCTGGCGCTCGACAATGCCCGCCAGCTCCATGCCCTCAAGCCGCTGGGTGAGCACATTGGCGCTGATCCCGGGCAGGCCGGCGCGCAATTCACCAAAGCGTCGCGGACCGAACATAAGCTCTCGCACGATCAGCAGGGACCAGCGCTCGCCGACCAGCTCCATCGCCAAAGCCGTGCCGCAAGCGTCGTCATACCAACGCTTTTCCGCCGCTTTTGCCGAATCGGTTACTTTTTCTAACTTCATAGTTGCTTTTAATAACCGAAAGGGGCATCAGGGTCAAACAGTGATTCGCCAACCCAGCGTTTCCAAACAGGAGAATTTCCATGAGCCTGACCAACATGATCTTCGTGAACCTGCCCGTCAGCGACGTAGCCAAGGCGACCGCATTCTATGAATCGATCGGCGCCACGAAGAACCCGATGTTCAGCGACGAGACCGCGTCGTGCATCGTCCTTTCAGACCAGATCCACGCAATGCTGCTCAGCCATGAGAAGTTCGCCTCGTTCATCCCCGGCCGCACCATCGCCGATGCGAAGAGCGCGGTCGGAATGCTGATCTGCATCGCGCAGGACAGCAAGGATGCGGTCAATGCAGTGGTCGACAAGGCAGGCGCGGCGGGCGGTTCTGCCGATGCGACTCCGTCTCAGGATTACGGCTTCATGTTCAGCCGCAGCTTTGCCGATCCCGACGGCCATATCTGGGAAGTGATGTGGATGGACCCCGCCGCAGCCGCCGCCGGCCCCGAAGCTTTCGCCGAAGCCCCCGCCGCCTGACGGCGGCGGCCTGCAAAGGACAATGTCATGCGTAAATTCGTTCCCTTCATCTCCGGTGCCGGCGGCTTCGCCGTCACCGTGATCGCCATCCTCGTGCACGGCGCGATGACCGGCGCGCCCCTGTTCGCCTGAGCCGCGAAGAGAACACCCTCTCAAAGGAACCCCGATGTCCTCCCCAACAAACACCAAGACTGTCTGGACCGGCCGCATACTGAGCGGGCTTGCGATCCTCGCGCTCGGCGCGGACGCCATATTCAAGCTCGCCATGCCGCAGCAGATGATCAACTATAGCCCGCCCCTGGGCCTGGCGCCCGATCCCGGCCTGTACCGCACGATCGGCGCGATCCTGCTGGTCGGCGTCGTGCTTTACGCCTGGCCGCGCACCGCCTTTCTCGGCGCGCTGCTGATTACGGCATTCCTTGGCGGGGCGGTCGCGGTGAACCTTCGCGCCGATATGCCGTTGTTCAGCAACACGCTGTTCGGCGTCTATATCGGGCTGGTCGCCTGGGCCGGGCTATGGCTGCGCGACCCGCGCGTCCGGGCGTTGCTGCCGATCGCGCAATAAAAACAAAAAGCACAGGAGCAGGATGATGACTTCCCCTTCGATCGAAATCACTGCGTTTCGCTGGGTACCGGATTTTGCTCGCGGTCTGGTGCGCGACATACGGGTGCGCTGGGCGCTGGCCGAGGCCGGCCTGCCCTATCGGGTGCGTCTGCTCGACGCGACCACCCAGCGCCCGGCGGACTATTTCCACGAACAGCCCTTCGGCCAGGTGCCGGTGTTCGTCGAAGGCGATCTCGGTCTGTTCGAAAGCGGCGCGATCGTGCTGCATATCGGCGAACGCAGCGACGCGCTGCTCCCCGCCGACGCGGCGGAGCGGGCCCGCGCCACCTGCTGGGTGATCGCGGCGCTCAACAGCATCGAGCCGATGATCTTCGACCTGGTCAATATCGATATCTTCAATGCCGGCCAGCAATGGGCGGCGCTGCGCCGCCCCGAGGCGGAACAGAAGGTACGCGAGCGCCTGGCCCGCCTGTCGGACTGGCTTGGCGAGCAGGACTATCTCCAGGGCCGCTTCACTGCGGGCGACTTGATCATGGCGACGGTGCTGCGCAACCTGCGCCACACCGAGCTGGTAGCCGAACATGCCAATCTCGCCGCCTATCTCGCGCGGTGCGAGGCACGGCCAGCGTTTCAGCAGGCACTGGCCGAGCAACTGGCCGATTTTGACGATCGCGAAGCGGCCTGAGCCGCTCGAATATACATAAAACAAGGAGAGAGATGATGAGCTATATTCAAGGTTTCGTGCTCGCGGTGCCCGCGGCGAACAAGCAGGCCTATATCGACCATGCGAGCGGGTCGGTGCCGTTCTTTCGGGAATTCGGCATGACCCGTATGATCGAGAATTGGGGCGATGAGGTTCCCGACGGCATCGTCACCGATTTCAAGCGCGCGGTACAGGCGAAGGACGACGAAACCGTCCTGTTCAGTTGGCTCGAATGGCCGTCGAAGGAGGTCTATCAGGACGGTATGAAGCGGATGATGGAGGATCCGCGCATGGCCGAGATGGGCGAGATGCCGTTCGATGGCAAACGCATGATCTATGGCGGCTTCGAACCGCTGCTCGACGACGGCCCGGGCGGATCGACCGGCTATGTCGATGGCTATCTCGTACCGGTCGCGGCCGGCGCCAAGGACGCCTATCGCAATCTGGCGAGCCAGGCATCGACCGTGTTCCGCGATCATGGCGCGACACGTGTGGTCGAGGCGTGGGGCGATGACGTGCCCGACGGCACGGTCACCGATTACAAGCGCGCGGTACAGGCGACCGGTGACGAACATGTCATCTTCTCCTGGGTCGAATGGCCTTCAAAGGATGCACGCGACACCGGCATGGCCAAGGTCATGGAAGACCCGCGCATGAAGCCGGACGCCAGCTCCGAGATGCCGTTCGACGGTAAGCGCATGGTCTATGGTGGCTTCGCCCCTATCCTCGACCGCTGATCCAGCAACGATTTCGACAGGAGAGAGACGATGACCAATCCTGAAGGTACGCCGATCTGGTACGAGCTGATGACCGCCGATCCCGATGCGTCAAAGACATTCTACGACAAGGTGATCGGCTGGACGGTGGGCGACCCGCCACCGGGCGGCCAGGATTATCGCATGATCAACGCCAGCCCGGAATCGGGCGGCGGTCAGGTCGGCGGCGTGCTGCACCTGACGCCCGAAATGATCGCCGGCGGAGCCAGGCCGACCTGGCTCTTCTATATCGGCGTCAATGACGTCGATGCCACGGTCGAGAAGATCAAGGCGGCCGGCGGCAGCGTGCTGATGCCTGCCTGGGACATTCCCGATATCGGCCGCATCGCAATGGTCGCCGATCCGCAGGGCATCCCCTTCTACATCATGCGCGGCACAAGCCCGGAAGACAGCACCGCCTATGACCGGATGGGCATGGGCAAGTGCAACTGGAACGAGCTCGCCACGACCGATCAGGAAGCGGCGAACGCCTTTTATGCGACGGTGTTCGGCTGGACCTATCCCGACAAGATGGAGATGCCCGGCATGGGCGATTATGTCTTCGTCGCGGTCGGCGACGAGGTCATCGGCGCGACCATGAACCGGCAGCCCGACAGCCCACCGCCGGCCTGGCAATTCTATTTCCGCGCCCCCGATATCGAAGTCGCGGCGCAGAAGGTGAAGGACAATGGCGGCATCGTCCATCTCGATCCGATGGAAGTCCCTGGCGGCGACCGCATCATCGTGGCGAGCGACCCGCACGGCGTGATGTTCGGCGTCGTTGGACCGGGACAATAAAGCGAGACCCG
This sequence comes from Sphingomonas alpina, assembly GCF_014490665.1. Taxonomy (NCBI): domain Bacteria; kingdom Pseudomonadati; phylum Pseudomonadota; class Alphaproteobacteria; order Sphingomonadales; family Sphingomonadaceae; genus Sphingomonas; species Sphingomonas alpina. Next base: position 3,971,897 of record NZ_CP061038.1, read on the forward strand.
CAAGGAGAGCGATGATGAACAAGATCTCACCGTGTCTGTGGTTCAACCACAATGCCCAGGAAGCGGCCGAATTCTACGCCGCGACTTTCCCCGATTCGAGCGTCGACGCGATCAACCTCGCGCCGGGCGATAATCCCTCCAGCAAGGAAGGCGCCGCACTGACGGTCGAGTTCACGGTACTCGGCATGAAGTTCCTCGGCCTGAACGGCGGCGACATGTTCAAGTTCGACGAAGCCGTATCCTTCCTGATCCTTACCGACAGCCAGGAGGAGACCGACCGCTATTGGAACGCGATCGTCGATGGCGGCGGTCAGGAGAGCATGTGCGGCTGGTGCAAGGACAAGTTCGGTCTGTCCTGGCAAATCACCCCGCGCGCATTGCTGGATGCAACGACCAGCCCGGACAGGGTCGCGGCCAAGCGTGCGATGGATGCGATGATGAAGATGCGCAAGATCGACATCGCCGCGATCGAACGCGCCTTCGCCGGAGAAGTGGTCGCCTAGGACCCTGTTCGTCAACACCATTACAATTGCGCCCATTCCCTCCCCCGCTGCGCGGGGGAGGCCAGGCAGACACGCCCTCTCAACCCCTGCGTCCGAAAGGCATTCTCATGCGAAAGATCATAGCCGGCGTCTTCCAGTCGCTCGACGGCGTCATGCAGGCCCCTGGCGGCCCGAGCGAGGACCCAACCGGCGGCTTCACCCTGGGCGGCTGGTCGTTCAGCTATTGGGACGAGGTGATGGGTGAACATATGGGCGGCGTAATCGGCGGTGATTACGATCTGCTGCTTGGCCGCAAGACCTATGAGATTTTCGCCGCGCACTGGCCGTTCATGACCGACGACCCGATCGGCGAGAAATTCGACAAGATCGCCAAATATGTCGTCACTTCCTCGACCGAACCACTGACCTGGAACAATTCGCATGCGATCAACGGCGACGCAGCGACCGGCATCGCCGCGCTCAAGGCGAGCGATGGGCCCGACCTGCTGATCCAGGGCAGTACCATGCTCTATCCGGCACTGCTCGAGGCGGCGCTGATCGACCGACTGTTCGTGATGACCTTCCCGGTCGTGCTGGGCGGCGGCAAGCGCCTGTTCGCCAGTGGCGTTGCGTCGGGCGCGCTGAAACTGGTGGATCACCAGGTCTCGACCACCGGCGTGATCATCGCGACCTATGAACCCGCCGGCCCGGTGCCGATCGGATCCTTCCAGATGCCCGAGCCGAATGAACTCGAACGCGCGCGCCAGGAACGGATGAAGCGCGAGGATTAAGAGCCAGCGAGACGCGAGGAAATATTCCGATCCGTTCGCGCCAGGCCTGTGGAAACAGCGTTTTTATCTCCACATCGGAGAAAGAAGAACGGCCCTTCGACAGGCTCAGGGCGAACGGAGGGTATCGATTCTGACCGAAGCCGCGCCAGTCAGGCGAAAGCTGCTGCGCTCTTCAGCTGGGTATAGGCCGCGATCACGTCCTGCAGCGCCTTTTCGTAGCTGCGATCGCCGCCGTTGCGGTCGGGATGATATTTCCGCACCAGTTCGGCATAGCGGGTCCTGAGGCCGCGGCGATCGACATCGGTCCCCAGGCCAAGCACCTTCAGCGCGCGCCGGTCGCTCTCCGACAGGATCCGCCCATCGGCGCGCGGCGCTTCGGTCGCGCGCTTGAACCGCGCACCGATCGCGTCGAGCGGATCGCGGAAATCGGCCCAGGTCGGCGGGCGGTCGGCACCGGAATGCGCAAAGGCACGCGTCTCGCGCTCCCATCCGGCGAACGGGCGTTGCGCATCATGGATTTCGTCGGCGCTCATGCCATTGAAGAAATTGTAGCGAGCATTGAACGCCCGGACATGGTCGAGACAGAACCAGCGATACAGGCGCGGCCCATCACTGCCATTCGGTCCGTCGAGCGCCGGCGCGCGGAATTCACCCGGCTCGTGACAGCCCGGCTCGGCGCATTCCCGGCCCGTCCCCTCGACCCGGCCATGAAAGCGCGCGCCCGGCCGGTCCCTCTTTTCGCTCTCGTCCGCCTTCTTCTCACTCACAGCGACACGCGGCTCCCCGAAACCCAAAAGCGGCTTATATAGTGACGATGACCAGCCCTGCCACCGGCCCCGTTGCCGCCGCCATCGCCGCCCGCCTGACCGCGGACCTCGCCCCGTCGCATCTCGATGTGATCAACGACAGCGCCCACCATGCCGGCCATATGGGCGACGACGGCAGCGGCGAATCACATTTCACCGTGATCGTCGAAAGCCTGGCCTTTGTCGGCCTGTCGCGCGTTCAGCGTCAGCGGCTGATCAACACCGCGCTGTCCGACCTGCTGCAGACCAGCATCCACGCGCTGGCGATCAAGGCACGCGCGCCGGGAGAATGACGATGGCGTACAAACTCTGGTACTGGCCAGCGATCCAGGGGCGCGGCGAGTTCGTGCGCCTCGCGCTCGAGGCAGCCGGAATCGAGTATGAGGATTGTGCGCGCGGCAAGGATGGTGAGGAGCGCTTGCTGGCCGACATGGCAGCGCGCCTGGGCCGCGCGCCGTTCGCGCCGCCCTATCTCGAAACCGACGGGCTGGTCATCGCACAGGTTGCCGATATCCTGCTCTATCTCGGCGACCGTCACGGCCTGGTGCCCAAGGCGGCTGCCGATCGCTACTGGATCCATCAGCTGCAACTGACCGTCACGGACCTGGTCGCGGAGGTGCATAATGTGCATCACCCGGTCGATATGCGGGCCTATTATCACGACCAGAAGCCCGAAGCGGGGCGCGCTGCAAAGCAATTTCGCGACGGCCGAATGCCCAAATTCCTCGGCTATTTCGAGGATGCGCTGGCCGCCAACCCGGGCGACTGGCTGATCGACGGTCGCTGGACCTATGCCGACACCTCGCTGTTCCAGATCGTGGAAGGGCTGCGCTACATGTTCCCCCGGCGAATGGCCGCGATCGAAGGCGATTATCCCGGCCTGATCCGCCTCCATGACCAGGTCGCGCAACTCCCCGGCATTCAGGCCTATCTGAAGAGCGACCGGCGCCTGGCCTTCAACAGGGAAGGCATTTTCCGCCACTATCCCGAACTGGACGGCGAATGACCACGCTCGCCAGGCGCCCGGCCGCACGCATCCTGCTGACCGACGATCAGGACCGCGTGCTGCTGTTCCGCTTCGATGCCGGCGACCGCCCGCCCTTCTGGGCGACGCCGGGCGGCGCGATCGATCCGGGCGAGAGCTTCGCCGCAGCGGCACGGCGCGAGCTGCGCGAGGAGACCGGGCTCGACCTCGACTGCGGGCCGGAAGTGCATCGCCGCACCGTCACATTCACCACGCTGGAGAATGTTCCCGTCATCGCCGAGGAGCGCTATTTCCGCGTATCCGCCGGCGCCTGCACGATCGACACCGCTGGCCATACCGAGCTTGAACGCCGCGTGATGCAAGCACATCGCTGGTTCGCTCGCGACGAACTGACCGGCTGGCCGGAGACGATCTTTCCCGAGGACCTGAGCGCGATCCTGGAGCATAGCGATGACCAATGACGATCTGATCCTGCAGACGATCACCCCGGTCACGCATGACCTGGGTGGGTTCAAGGTTCATCGTACCCTGCCCTCCCGGCCGCGCACCATGGTCGGGCCATTCCTGTTCTTCGACCAGATGGGCCCGGCGCATCTCGACATCGGCCAGGGCATCGATGTGCGGCCGCACCCGCATATCAATCTCGCCACCGTGACCTATCTGTTCGGCGGCGCGATCGACCATCGCGATTCGGTCGGCAGCGTGGCGACGATCGAACCGGGCGCGGTCAATCTGATGACCGCGGGCCACGGCATCGTCCATTCCGAACGCTCGCCCAGCGCCGAGCGCGCGATCGGGCCGGAGCTGTCCGGCATCCAGACCTGGATCGCGCTGCCCGAAAAGGACGAGGAGATGGACCCGGCGTTCGAGCATGTCGGCAAGGCCGCACTGCCGGTGGTCGAGACGTCGGGCGCCCGCGCGCGAATCATCATGGGCAGCCTGTGGGGCGCAGCGGCACCGACCACCACCTATGCCGAAACCATCTATGCCGACATCGTGCTCGATCCCGGCGGCAGCGTGCCGATCGACCCCGGGGCCGATGAACGCGCGCTCTATGTCGCGCTGGGCGAGGCAAGCCTCGACGGCATGACGCTCGAACCAATGACGCTATACGTGCTCAGGCCCGGTATCGCCGCGACCCTGCGCTCGGCAAGCGGCGGCCGGGTAATGCTGTGCGGCGGCGAAGCGTTCGCAACCCCGCGCCATGTCTGGTGGAATTTCGTGTCATCCGACCGCGCGCGCATCGACCAGGCGAGGCGCGACTGGACCGCGGGGAATTTCCCCAAGGTGCCGGGCGACGACAAGGAATGGATTCCCATCCCCGACGTGCCCCTGACCGTCAGCTATCCCTGAACGGATTCGCGGGGTGCCCGGGCAAGGCACCCCGCGCCCCGGGGATCAGAAGCTGTATCCGACCGAGAAACGGAACGACCGGCCCAGGATCGGGCGGGCGAGGATCGTGCCGGACCCTTGCGCGCCGATGATCCGGGGATTGCCTTCGGTCAGGCCGATCCGGTTGGTCAGATTGTCGCCGGTGACCTGCAGCTTGATCTTCTCCGACACCGTCAGCGACACGCCGGCGTCGAGCTTGTAATATTTCGGCAGCACCTGCTTGTTCTCGGGATCGGAGAAACGGTCGCCGATATAGCTGAGCGTGGTGAAGACCGCCGCCTTGGCGCCGCCGAAATCATGCTCATAGGTCGGCGTCACGCGCCATTGCCATTTGGGCTGGCGCTGCACCTGCAGGCCGCTGACATCGATATTGGTGAAGAAGTTGCGATATTTCGAATCGAGATAGGTCGCGCCGAGATCGATGCTGAAACCCTGGACCGGCCGGATCGATCCTTCGAACTCGATACCGGTGGTCCGCGCGCCGCCGATCGAGATCACCGGAAGGTTGTTGATGATGCGGCTGACGCCCAGGCCGGTAAAATCATTATGGAACAGGGTCGCATAGGCGCTGACCAAGGGAGTCGATACCTTCAGGCCCAGCTCATAGCTGTCGACCTTCGGCGCGATCGTCACACCGTCGCGCAGAGCATCGAAGAACGGGAAGCTGTTGCCGCGGCTGTAGCGCGCGAACGCGCCGACCTGACTGGAAAAATCATAGTTGATGCCTGCCGTCCATGACAGCTTCGAGCCGCTGTAATCGCCCTTGGGCAGCCCCGAAAAAGTGCCGTTCAGCACCGCCGTACCGTTATTGTACAGCGTGTTCGGATTGCCATCGGTATCGACGCCGAAACTGTTGTTCTCCAGCCGCCCAGTCACCGTGTGACGCTGCCAGCGAATGCCGCCATCGATGCGCAGTTCCGGCGTGATCTGATATTCGTCGACCGCATAGGCGGCATAATCCCGCCCGTCATATTGCGCGTTGACGTTGAAGGTCGCCCCCTGGACGAAGCCCGCACGGGTCGCCTGGCGACCATCGCCAAGCGTCAGGTTGAGGCGACGGCCATGTTCCTCGGCGGTCAGCAACTGGCCATTGCCGAGGTTCCAGCGATCATCCGACGAATAGGCCGCGAAATAGCCACCAACGGTCAGTGTGTTGTCGCCGCTCTTGAATTCGAGCGACAGGTCGTTGACGAAAGATTCGATCTGCTTGCGGACTTCCCAGATGCCGGCCTGAATCACCTGAGTCGATCCAGGCACCGCGCCGCCGCCATCGACATAGGTCAGCGACCCGATTGTGCTGCCCGCACCATATTTCGCAACGGCATAGTCCGCCGCCGTCATTGGCGCGCCATCGGGCACCAGGCCAACCGTATCGGCGCTGCCCTTCATATAGCTGGCGCGTTCGCGGATCTTCAGTCCATCGGCGATTTCATAGTCGAAATTCACCCCGCCATTGAAGATTTTCGCGCCGCGGCCATCGGCCAGGTCGACCACGCGCCCGGTATTGATGGTCGAGAAGCGCGTCTCGCGCCCGGCCAGCACGCCGGTCTGCGCGTCGAAACCGGGAAAGTCGCTGAGCGAGTTGCCATTCTGGGCGACCGGCACCGGCAACAGCCACTGGCCATGATCGTTGAGGTAGCGGCCATAGACGAGCACCGAGCCCTGGCCGAAATCATGCCGGATATTGGCGGTGATCTGACCGCCCTTTTCGGCGCGGAACTGCGGGTCGCGGATACCGTTCGACTGCGCATAATAACCGCCGATCATCGCGGTGGTGTTCGCGCCGAGCGGACCGGAGACCCAGGCATCGCCGCGCACTTCGCCGAAATCGGTCGCGCTGATCCGGACCGACCCCTTGGCCGTCTGACTGCCTTCGCGCTGCACGAAGTTGACCGTCAGGCCCGGCTGGCCCGACGAGAACAGTGCGCCGGTGCCGCCACGCACCGCCTCGACCCGGGCGATCGTGTCGTCGATGCGGAACAGCTGGGTATTTTCGAGGAAGGACAAGGTGGGCGGCGGGAAAATCGGGACGCCGGAAGACTGCAGCGTCACGAATTCCGCATCGCCGCCCGAGGGAAAGCCGCGCACGAAGATGTTGGCGCCGTTCTGGCCGCCGGAGCTTTCCGCGCTGACGCCGGGGACCGAGTGCAGCAGGTCGGCGGTGCTTGATGGCGCAAGCCGCGAAATATCCTCGGCATTGATCGAGGTGACGGCAAAGGCCGCATCCTGGCGACGGGTGCCGCCGCCGGCGGTACCGACCACGATGATGTCGTCGGTGCTGGTGTCGATCTGCTCGTCAGCCGGTGCAGCGGCCTGGTCGGCTGCCGACGCGGCCGCTTGTGCCGCATCCTGCGCATGGGCCGGCGCGGCGCAAGCGATCGCCAGAGCCAGCGGAGCCGCGCCGAGCAGCAGCGTGCGATTGATCTGAAATGCCATGTCCATCCTCCCGGTCAGGCGCATCTCGCGGCGCCTTCGAGCCATATTGGTATCCAATCATGAAATGCATTTCAAGAACTATTGCATCCACCATATGTCGTGTTGTCTTGCCGCTACTGCATGCTGACCCTAGGGTGGGGCGATGGCCGACGGGGTGAAACAGAAACGCGCACGTGCGGCCGATCCGGCCGGCAGTACGCTGACCATGAGCGACATTGCGCGACTCGCCAAGGTATCGAAACCGACCGTCTCACGCGTGCTCAACGGCAGCCCCCTGGTCACGGCGGAGACGCGCGACCGCGTGCTCGAGGTGGCGCGGGCCAATGGCTATGCGGTCAACCGCAATGCCCAGAAACTGCGCCAGTCGCGTGCCAACACCGTCACGGTGGTGCTCGATTTCGGATCGCACCGCGCCGGCGCGATCGGCGATCCGTTCATCTTCGAACTGCTTGCCGGCGTGTCGGAAGCCTTGTCGATCCGCGACCAGGACCTGTTGCTGTCGCCCCCGGGCCTGAGCGACGCGCGCGGGTTCCAGGATCTGTACCGCGCACGCGCGACCGACGGCTTCATCATCCTCGGGCAGGGCACGCGCCATGTCCTGCTGACCAGCCTGGCGAAGGCCGGCCTGCCGCTGGTGGTATGGGGCGCGGTCGATCCGGGCGGCCCTTATTGCGCAGTCGGCAGCGACAATCTCGCCGGCGGGCGCCTCGCCGGCGAGCGTTTCCTGGCGCGCGGCGCGAAACGCTGGCTGTTCGTCGGCAATATCGATCATGCCGAGATCGACCTGCGCTTCAAGGGGCTGCAACAGGCGGCGCGCGACAGCGGCCAGGATATCGTGATCGATCACCTGGCGATCGATTCCATGGCCTATGCGCTGACCTTTCAGCGCGCCGCCGACTATATCCGCGATCATGCGCGGCCCGATGCGGTGTTCGCCTTTTCCGACACCGCCGCCATGGCGGTGATCGGCGCCTTCCGCGCGGCCGGGCACCAGACGCCGCAGGATTATGCGCTGGTCGGCTACAACAACATCCCGCCCGCCGCGCACTTCACCCCCGGCATCACCACGATCGAGCAGGAGACCGGCATTGCCGGCGCGATCCTGGTCGAGAAATTGATGCAGCTGATCGACGGCACGCGGCCCAAATCGGTGATGCTGCCGACCCGATTGATCGTGCGCGACACCTGAGCGCAGTTGCCCCCGTCCGTTCGGGTTGAGCCCGAAGAGGATTGTTCGCGCGGAGCGCACGTCAGATGACTTTGGGTGAGCTCCCTTCGTCATCCCCGCGAAAGCGGGGATCCCGCTGCCTTGCCCCGCACTTGGAAGAAGAAGCGGGATACTCGCTTTCGCGAGTATGACGGGGCGTTAAATCAAATGTCATCCCGCGAGCACGGTGCACATCAGCCGATAGGGTTGATTCACGCCGGAAGCTGCAGCCCGCAGCATTCAATGCGCTAGGTGCCGGTCGAAGAAGCGCGCCATCACCGCATAGGATTCCTTCGATTCCGCCGGCTCGGGATCGGAGAAGAAAGCGTGCCACATCCCGTCCCAGACATGCAGTTCCGCCTCGACGCCGAGCCGCACCAGTTCCTGATGCGTTTTCAGCACCGCGCTCAATGCGAAATCGCGCGTGCCGGAGATCAGCAGCGACGGCGGAAACGCCGCCAGCACCTTTGCATCGCGGATCGGCACGACCAGCGGATCATCGGCCTTTGCGCCGAAGAAATAGGGCAATGCCGCCATTTTTAGCGGCCCGGTCACCGGCTGGCCGGTCAGCGCCGGCCCCGTCACCGCCGAATCACCCAGCATCTCCGCCGCACCGGCGCAGAACATGCCGATCGCGGCCGGGCGCGGCAGCCCCTGGCGCGCGATCCAGGCAATCGATTCGGCAGTCAGCATGCCGCCGGCCGAGCAACCGTAAATGCCGATCTGGCCCGGCTTGTGCGTCTTGAGCAGCGCGCGATAGGCGGCCGCCACATCCTCGCTCGCGGCGGGGAAGCGCGCTTCCGGCGCCATGCGGTAATCGAGCGTGATGACGGTGATGCCCGACACGGAGGCGACCGGGATCGCCTCGACCAGCGCACCCGACCCCGCCCCCACAAAAAGGCGCCGCCATGAAGGTTGATCAGCACGCGCTGCGCATTCGCCTTGCTCGGGCCGCCGCGCGGCGTGACGATCTGGGCACCGACGCCGCCGATCGTGACTTCCCTGATATCGACCGGGTAAAGTGCGCGCAGCCGCACCACGCGGTCCGAATTGATCCGGTCGTAATGGGCGCGTGCAGCGGCGATATCGGCGCCGATCGGCGGGCCGGGCTGCAACACATCGCGCACGAACAGCCGCCGCGCCTCGTCCGAGGCAAAGGCCGAATAGGGTGCGGTAAAGGCCGGCACGGCGACATCGCCCGCCTGTTTCGCCGGTGGCGCATTTTGCCCATGAGCGAGTGTCGCAGCGAATGAAACAAGCACGGCGATCAGCGCCGGGAACAACCTGTTCATGACATTTCTCCTTGCGGCATCTCGATCCGGACGCCATTACTGAAATCGATATCATCGCGCAGCATCGTTGCAAAGCAGTCGATTGAGCGCGGGACGAGGCAGAGGGTGACAATGAACGCGAAGGTGGAGCGGACCGAGCCGGCGAGCAAGTCGCGCATCGCGATCGGCGATGGCGGCTGGACGCTGTCGATCGATGGGCCGGCACCGACCCAGGAACGCTGGGCCGAGACGATCTTCGCGCTGGCCAATGGAGCGATCGGCGTCCGCGCAAGCATCGACGAGCTTGGCGGCGGCGACGGATCGACCTTTCTGACCGCCGCCTATGAAGTCAGCCCGATCGTCTATCATGAGCGGTTCCGCGGCTTTGCCGAAACCACCGACACCCGCGTGCCGGTCGCCGAAGCGATCGGGCTGGACGTGGCGATCGGCGGCAGTGCGATCGATTTCACCACGGCATCGGCGGAGCGCACCCGGCGCACGCTCGACCTGCGATCGGGCGTACTGACCCGCGAGACGCGCTGGCGACTGGCCGATGGGCGCCGCATCGCCGTGCGCGCGGAGCGGCTCGTGCCGCTCGACGGCACCACCGGCTATGCGCGGCGCATCGCCGTGTCGCCGATCGGCTTTGCCGCCGCCATCGCGCTCACCCCGCGCCTGCTCCCCGCCCCGACCGCAGCAGGACAGGCCGACGATCCTCGGCTCGGCGTCAACCTCCACGCGCACGGCTTCGCCCCCTTTGGCGAGTTGCGACCGGAAATGGTCGTCGAAAAGCTGCGCGGCAGCGGCATCGCCGTCGCCGCGACCCAGGCGATACGCGGTGAGACACAGGCGCAGGTCGTGGCGGACGGCAGCATCTCGATCGAGATCTTCACCGGCTACGCGGTCGTGGCCGATGCGACCGATCCGAACCACCTGAGCGATATCGCAGCGGCGACCGCTGCCGATCTGGCCGATACCGGTTTCGACGCACTGGTCGATCGCCAGCGTGCGGCGCTCGACGCCTTCTGGCGGAACGCCGTGGTCGAGATCGAGGGCGACGAGGCGGCCCAAGGATGTGAAACCGCGGCCACGTTGCGGCTCAACCTGTTTCACCTGTTCCAGTCGGCCGGGCGCGACGGCCAGGGCAGCGCCGCTGCCAAGGGGCTGACCGGCCAGGGCTATGAAGGTCATTATTTCTGGGACACCGAAGTGTTCATGCTGCCGGTGCTCGCCGTTTCCGCGCCGGAGATCGCGCGGGCGATGCTGGCTTACCGCTATGCGACGCTCGACGCGGCGATCGCCAATGCCCGAGCGCTCAACCATGACCAGGGCGCTCTCTACGCGTGGCGCACCATCGCCGGACGCGAATGTTCGGCGCATTATCCCAGCGGCTCGGCCGAATATCATATCAATGCCGCGATCGCCTATGCGATCGGCTTTTACGACAAGGCGACCGGCGACACCGGCTTCCTGGTCGAAATGGGCGCGGAGATGCTGGTGCAGACCGCGCGGCTGTGGATCGCGCTTGGCGCGCATGAGGCGCGGACCGGCCAGTTCTGCATCCGCGGCGTCACCGGTCCGGACGAATATACCGCGCTGATCGACAATAACTGGTACACCAACCGCATGGCACAGGCGCATCTGCGCCTCGCGGCCGAGGTGGTCGACCGGGTCGCCGCCGCCGCGCCCGATGCCTGGGCAAACACCGCCGCGCGGATCGGCTATACCCCGGCCGAGGCCACCGCCTGGACCGCCGCCGCCGATGCGATGCGCCTGCCCTATGACGAGAAGCTGCGCATCGATGCGCAGGACGACAGCTTCCTCGACAAGCCGCGCTGGGACCTGGCCGGCACCCCGGCCGACAAATTCCCGCTGCTGCTGCATTATCACCCGATGACATTGTACCGGCATCAGGTCGCCAAACAGGCCGATCTGGTGCTTGGCCTGGTGCTGGGCGGCGACGGCATCGATAGGGAACGCAAGCGCCGCGCCTATGACCATTATGATTCGGTCACCGCGCATGATTCGACATTGTCGGCATGCAGCTTCAGCATATTGGCGAGCGATGTCGGGCGCAGCGACGAAGCGTGGCGGCATTTCCGCAGCACTGCGTTCGTCGATGTCGACGATCTGCACCACAATACCGATCACGGCGTGCACATGGCGGCGATGGCGGGCAGCTGGCTCGCCTTTGCCTGGGGCTTTGGCGGATTCCGCCTGCGCGAAGGCGCGCCAAGCTTCGCGCCGACACTGCCGGCGGCGTGGCGCGGATATGGCTTTGCCATGCTGTGGCGCGGGTCGCGGCTCAGGATCGATGTGGATGCCGGCGGCGCAACTTATCGCAACCTCGACGGCCCGGCCGTGAGCTTCGCGCACCGCGACCAGAATATTACGCTCGCCCCCGGCGAGACGCGACGGTTGGGCGCGTGAACGCCTTCCCGCGCCTGCTCGCCGCGATCATCTTCGATCTCGACGGGGTGCTGACCGACACCGCCGAGGCGCATTTCCGCGCCTGGAAACGGCTCGCGGACAGCATCGGCGTGCCGTTCGACCATGCCGCCAACGAGCAGTTGAAGGGCATCGACCGGATGGGTTCGCTCGACCGCATCATCGGTGACCGGCCCGGATTCAACGCAAATGAGCGTGCCCGGCTCGCCGCGGTCAAGAATGGCTGGTATCTTGAGGAGATCGCCGGCTTCACGCCCGCCGATCTGTTCCCCGGCGCACGCGCCGTGCTGGAGGAAGCCCGCGGCGCCGGACTGAAGATCGCCCTCGCCTCGGCCAGCCGTAACGCGCCGCTGCTGCTCGAACGGCTCGGCATCGCCACCCTGTTCGATGCGGTCGCCGACCCGGCAGCGGTCGCCGCAGGCAAGCCGGCACCCGACATCTTCCTCGCCGCCGCGCGCGCCGTCGATGTGGCGCCAGCGCTGTGCCTGGGCGTCGAGGATGCCGAGGCCGGAATCACCGCGATCCGCGCCGCGGGCATGGCGTCGCTCGGGATCGGGTCACCGGCGGTGCTGGCCAATGCCGACCGGGTGATTGCCGCAATCGGCGCGTTCCGCCTCGGCGAGTATCGGTCGGCTTAAAGTTTTCGAGACACCTGCGGGTGACCGGATCGCCGCGTCTCGCTATACAACGATGCATGACGTGCGATCTGCCTGTCGGAAGAGCCCTGCGCCGCTTCCGCCGTCTCAACGGCATCAAACAAGGCCATGCCGCCGAACTGCTTGGCGTTTCACAGGGCAGTATCTCGCGCTGGGAAAGCGGTGCGCATGAACCTGAAGCCTGTCACCGCGATCGCATCATCGAATGGATCGCGGCACAGGCGAACAATGATGCCGATGCGGCGCTGAAACGGCTCGTCGCCAGTTCGACGCTGCCGGTGCATCTGGTGTGCGACGCGACTCACCGGCTGCTCGCCGCATCACCGGCACGTGCGGCAAGCTGGGCGGCAAGCGCGGACGAGCTCATTGGGCAGTCGCTCTGGCGTTTCGCCAGCCCCGAGATCGTGATGGCCGAGGAAAGCCTTTATGACCGCGGCTGGTTCGATCGGCCTTGCCAGCAGCTGCGCTTCCTCACCGGCGCCAATCACAGCGCCATCGTGGAGGTGCTGCCGAGCCTGATGGAATGGGAAACGATCCCGCTCGCGGACGGCCGGACCGGCCGGCTCACCACGACAATCGGCTGATGCATATTTTATTCGTGTCCTAATCGCCGCGCAGCGGTTAGCCGCTGCCTATGCTCGGACGCTGGCCTACCATCATCACGCTCTGGCTGATCGGCGTGCTTGCCGCCGCACAGCTCGCCAAATTCTCGGTCATCGCGCCGCTGCTGCGTGAACAATTCAACCTGTCGCTGCCGGCAACGGGCTTGCTGATCTCCCTGCTGGAGGTTGGCGGTGGCCTGTTCGGTTTCGTCGCGGGGCTGGGGCTGGGCAGGATCGGCTGCCGACGCTCGCTGCTCGCCGGTATGGCGATACTTGCACTCACCAGCCTGCTGGAAGCGCTGGTCACCAGTGCCGGAGCCCTCTTCGCGGTGCGCGCCGTCGAAGGGATCGGCTATCTCCTCGCCGTCATCGCCGCGCCGACCGCGATCGCCGGCATCGCCGATGATCGCAGCCGGCCACGCGCGCTGGCGCTGTGGAGCAGCTTCGTTCCGGTCGGGATCGCGATCGGCAGCGCGATCACCAGCGTAGCGGTGACGCCCCTCGGCTTGCGCGGCATCATGCTGCTCTGGGCGGTATTGCTTGCGGCGGCGATCGTGCCGGTGCTGCGCCTGCCGATCCGCGGCGGCGACAGCCAGAGGATCGCGTTGCCCGCGCCCGCGGCCTGGATCTCGACCCTGGCGTTCGGCGTCTATACCTTGTTCCTCTGCGCGCTCACCATGTTGCTGCCCACCTTCCTGATCGAGCAGCGATCCGCGACACTGAGTGTAGCCGGGATGATCGCGGCGGTCGCCTCGTTGTCCGCCTTGCCGGCTTCGGGGCTGGCGATCCTGGCGATGCGCGAAGGCAAGCTGTCGTCGCGCCGCCTTCTCATGGTGGCCGTCCCTTCCCTTGTCGCCGCCGCCCTGCTGGTTCCTATCGCCCTTGGTAGCCAGGGGACCGGATTGACCGCAACGGCGACGATCATCGTGGTCGCGATCCTGCTGAGCGGCCTCGTCTCGCCGCTGATGTTCGCACGGCTGCCGATCCTGGCTGGCGCGCAAAGCCCGCACGACCCGCGCATCGCCACGGCGAATGGCCTGTTGACGCAATTCGGTGCTGGGGGTGCGCTGATCGGGCCGCCACTCGGTGGCCTGGTCGTGGGTCTATGGGGCTGGGCCGGGCTGGGCATTGCTGTCGCGCTGCTCACGCTGCTGATGCTCGCGGCCGTCGCGGCGGCCGAAGGGGTCGGCAGCACACGCCGGACTTGAAGATCCCAGCGCCGGTATATATTATATAAACGCCTGATATATAATGATTTATCTCAATCCTCTGATACAATAGCGGAAGAGATATGTTACATCCCTGGTGTAACATATCTCCGGCCGGCCGTTCTCGACGGCGATTCAACCATTGCACGGGATCGGGCATGTCATCGCTTGCCGGATTGATATCGGCACGCTCTTTCTCAGTGTCGAACATGGCATAGCACAGGCTGCCGATATGCCCGGTGCGCTCGAAGCGTTATGCCTCTGCCGGCACCGCGTGCGCAGATCCGCGCCCGATCATCCGGTCGAAGCGGATCAGCGCGATCGCGATCAGCGTCAGCGGGACCAATGTCATGTAGAAGGCGTTCTGCCCGGACAGGTGCTGGAAGATCATGCCGGTCAGGAACGACCCGATCGTGCCGCCCAGCGCCGAGAAGATCACCATCAGCCCGACCATCGCCGCATGCCTTTCCTGCGGCAGCGAGGTGAGCATGACCGAGCACAGGGTTGGGTAGATCGGCGCCATGAACACCCCGATCAGCGGGAAGACATAGGCCGCGACCGGCGCATTGAGCCAGCCGACACCGGGGCGCAGCGTCAGTCCCTGAGTGGTCGGCAGAGTCAGCAGCACCAGGGCGGCGACGCAGACGATGCAGGCCAGCATCAGCTTCAACCAGTGGATCCGCCGCAGCAGCGCGCTCGCGCCGAGCCGGCCGATCGCGAGCGCCGCGACGAAAATGCTCGATGCCTGCACGCTCATCTCGGGCGGCAGATGGAGGATCTCGTTATTGAAGGTCGGCAGCCAGGTGCCGATGCTCTGCTCGATCAGCACATAGAGGAAGATCGAGACGAGAAAGGCGATTGCGGTCGGCAGTGCGAGCAGCCGCAGCATCTGCCGCCAGCCCGCGCTTTTCGCCGCCGCGCTTTCCGGCTCTGCCCCAATCTCGTTGGCGCTTTCGTCGAGCGGGGTGATTGCCCACAATCCGGCCGCCACCGCGCACAGACCGGCGATCAGCCAATAGACGTGCAGCCAGTCGGTGCCGGTCGCATCGGCGCCGATGAACCAGGAGAACATCCATACGCCGATCAGCACGCCGACCATGAACACGCCCTCGACCAGTCCGGTCAGGCTGGCATGCCCGGCGCGGTCAGGGCGGAGCAGGCCGATCGAGGCATAGGTCGCAACCTTGCCGGTGCCGAAGCAGATGCCGGTCAGGACGAAGAAAAGCTGAGTCATCCAGAAGGCGTTGGCGATCGACATGAGCAGCGCGCCCATGCCAACGAGGGTCATCGACGCGATCAGCGCGCGGCGAAACCCGAATTTCGGCAAGCGCGTGGCAAGCAGGAACGAGGCGATGACGACCGACAAATCCTTGCACGCCTCGAGCGACGAGGCATGCGTCTTGGTCACGCCATAATGCCGGATCGATTGCAGGATGACCACGCCGACGCTGTTCATCAGCAGGCCGAGGACCGCATATGTCAGGATCAGCGCGATGACCGCGCGCGTCTGTGTGCCCATCGCCATTCCCCGCCTTCCGATCCGTCCTGCGGACCTTGAAATCCGACTTTAACGTGAAATGCCGAGCCTGCAAGAAATGCATTTCATAGAAGGTCGGTCGCCATTTGCGAGCAGCGTGGGATTGCCCCGGCCAACCTCTCGCTTATGCTGACCCCGCAGATCGGGCACGGCGCGTACCGTGCAGGCGCAAGAGGAAGAGAAGATGACCGCAGCATTCGACCTCCAGTCCATCGCGCTGCCGACCGGCGTCACGCTCGACGTCGCGGTGGCGGGCGACCCGGCCAATCCGGCGATCATCCTGCTCCACGGCTTTCCCGAATCGCACCGCACCTGGCGCCACCAGATTCCCGAACTGGCCAGGACCCATTTCGTGCTCGCGCCCGACCAGCGCGGCTTTGCCCGTTCGTCCAAGCCGGCCGAGGTCAGCGATTACACCCCGGACAAGATGGTCGCCGACCTGGCCGCGCTGGCCGATCATTTCGGCATCGCGACCTTCACCCTGGTCGGGCACGACTGGGGCGGCGCGATCGCCTGGATGGCGGCGCTGACCCGGCCCGACCGCGTCGAACGGCTGATCATCGTCAATGCGCCACACCCCTATGTCTTCCAGAAGACGATGTTCGATGACCTCCGTCAGCGCGAAGCGAGCCAATATATCCGCGCCTTCCGCAATCCCGAATTCGAGAAGCATATCCAGAGCATCGGTCTCAGCGCCTTTTTCGACAGCAGCTTCCTGCGCCACACCGACTTCGCCAATGTCGCCGATGAAAAGCCGATCTATCTCGACCAATGGGGCCAGCCCGGCGCGATGACCGCGATGCTCAACTGGTACCGCGCGAGCGCCATCATCGTGCCCGAGATGGACGAAACGCCGGAGCGCCCGGCCTTTCTCAACGCGCCCTTCCCGCCACTGAAGCAGCCGGCACTGGTGATCTGGGGCCTGAAGGATGCAGCGCTCCTGCCGAGCCAGCTCGAAGGGCTCGATACGCTGGTGCCCGACATGACGCTGGTCAAGGTCGATGCGGGGCATTTCGTACCATGGGAAGCGCCCGAGGCAGTAACGAGCGCGATCCAGGAGTGGCTAGGCTAATCCTCCCCGGTGCGGGAGGAACTATAGCGGTTCCACCCACGCGCCGTGCGCCTGCACGTTCGCCAGTTGCACGGCGTACTCGAACCCTGGCCAACTCTGCACCCACACTTGCTGCTGCGCGGTGTTGCGGTTCGGCTCCATCCGCACCCACGCCAACGGCCGTTCCACCGTTGCCGCCGCCCCCGCCGCTTTCATCGCCGCCTCGATCCGCGACTGGCGCTCGGCGCCGAGATATTGCCACACCACCGAATGCATCAGCACACGCGTCACGCCCGCCGCCTGTGGTTCTGCAAGCCGTGCCCCGACCCAGTCGGCGGCGTCGCCCTGCACCATATCGACCGGCCGCGCTTCGATCATCGCGATCGCATGCGCCAGGCGTTTGGTACGTTCGGGATTGTCGGCCCAGATATAGGCGCGCAGCCGGTCCGCTGCTTTTGCATCGGTCACGTCGACCGGCTGGATCTCAGCGCCGCGCACCGAGACGATCTCGACCGGCACCTGCGGCGGTGGCGCGCCGCGCCACTCAGGCCGGATCGTCACCGACGAATCCGCCGGCCCGACCATCGTGCCGCCAAGGTCGAAGCGGAAGCGGTCGATCAGCAGATTGAGCCCCGCGCTCGACCCGATCTCGAGCAGTTCCAGCTTTGGTCCATGACGCCGCGCGACTTCGATCAGGCCGGTCATCAAGGCGGCCGATCGGCCCGCTTCGTTGGTCTGGGGCGGGCCATCGAGCCACGGATAAAGCGCCGCGTCATGCGCGGCGAAGCTCTCGCGCAGGATGCGCTGCACGATGTCGGGATCGACGATCTCACCTGCGAACACGCGCGAAAGCGCCGGCGCGACGCCGGCAAGGTCGAGCGCATGCAGCCCGCCGACCAGCCGCAGCGGCAAGGCGTCGGTGGTCGGCTCGCCCGGCCAGTCGAGCACCCGCGCGCCGGTTTTCGTGTCCCGGTCGAGGCTCACCGCAAGCGCGGCGCAAATCCGCGCGGTGATCGGCGCGCCCATCACGGTGCAGAAATGCTCCTGGATCAGGAATGCACCGCGATTATTCTGCTCATCCGCCATATCAGCCTCCATTTTGGCGGCGTTGTTGCGCCCGCGAACGGCCCCAAGTAAAGCCCGCTCGATCATGGCCGCACCAATCACCCCTCCCTTGATAATCGCCGTCCCCAAGGGACGCATCCTGGCCGAGGCCGTGCCGCTGCTGCAGCGCGCCGGAATCGAGCCCGAAGCGGCGTTTTCCGACGAGGACAGCCGCGCGCTGCGCTTCGCCACGAGCAATCCCGGCATCGACCTGATCCGTGTCCGTGCATTCGACGTCGCGACCTTCGTCGCGCACGGTGCGGCGCAGCTCGGCATCGTGGGATCGGACGTGCTGGCGGAGTTCGATTATTCCGAGCTCTACGCCCCGGTCGATCTCGGCATCGGCCATTGCCGCCTGTCGGTCGCCGAGCCCGCCGCGCTCGCCGCGACCGACGATCCGCGCGGCTGGAGCCATGTGCGTATCGCAACCAAATATCCGCACATCACCCGCGCCCATTTCGAGGCGCGCGGCGTCCAGGCGGAATGCGTCAAGCTGAACGGCGCGATGGAGCTGGCGCCGCTGCTCGGCCTGGCGCCGCGCATCGTCGATCTGGTGTCGTCGGGCCGCACGCTGAAGGAGAATGGGCTGGTCGAGGTCGAGGTGATCGCCGAAGTGACCTCGCGCCTGATCGTCAACCGCGCCGCGTTCAAGACACGCACCGAAGTCGTGCCGCTGGTCGAGGCATTCCGGCGCGCGGTAGACCAGACTCGTGCGGCGTAGCGCCCCGCCCCTCTGCGGAGCATTCACCTCTTGCTGAAGCTCTCCACCTCCGACCCCGGCTTTGACCGCGACTTCGCTGCCCTGGTCAATGCGCGGCGCGAATCCGATGCCGATGTCGCGCGCGACGTACGCACCATCATTGCCAGCGTGCGGGACGAAGGCGACTCGGCGATTGCCGCGTTCACGAAGAAGTTCGATCATCACGACCTGAACGAAACCGGCTGGCGGATCGAAAAGACCGATTGGATCGCGGCCTATGAAGGTCTCGACCCGGCTCTGCGCGATGCACTCGAACTCGCCGCCACGCGCATTGCGGCCTATCACGAGAAGCAGAAGCCGGCGGACAGCGACACGATCGACAGCGCCGGCGTCCGTCTGGGTGCACGCTGGAACGCGATCCAGCATGCCGGCATCTACATCCCAGGCGGTCGTGCGGCCTATCCGTCATCGGTACTGATGAACGCCATTCCCGCCAAGGTCGCCGGGGTCGAACGGCTCGTCATGGTCACGCCCACGCCCAAGGGCGAGATCAACCCGCTCGTGCTCGCCGCGGCGCATATCGCCGGGGTGGACGAAATCTGGCGCGTCGGCGGCGCGCAGGCGATCGCCGCACTCGCCTATGGCACCGGGCGCATTGCCGCGGTGGATGTCATCACCGGCCCGGGCAATGCCTGGGTCGCCGAGGCCAAGCGCCAGCTTTACGGCGTGGTCGGCATCGACATGGTTGCGGGTCCGTCCGAGATCGTGGTCGTCGCCGATGGCAGGAACGATCCCGAGTGGATCGCGGCCGACCTGCTCAGCCAGTCCGAGCATGATCCGACCAGCCAGTCGATCCTGTTCACCGACAATGCCAGTTTTGCCGAGCGCGTCGCCGATGCGGTCGACCTGCAGATCGGCCAGCTCTCCACCGCCCGCGTCGCGCGTGACAGCTGGGATGCGAACGGCGCGATCATCGTCACGGCCGACCTGATGGAGGCGATGCCGCTGGTCGACCGCCTCGCTCCCGAGCATCTCGAGCTGGCCTGCGATGACCCGCAAGCGCTGTTCGACCGCGTCCGCCATGCCGGGTCGGTGTTTCTTGGCCGTCACACGCCCGAAGCGATCGGCGATTATGTCGCCGGCCCCAATCACGTCCTCCCCACCGGCCGGCGCGCGCGCTTCGCCTCCGGCCTGTCGGTGCTCGACTTCATGAAGCGCACCAGCTTCCTGCAGTGTGACGAAGCAGCGCTCGCGGCGATCGGTCCGGCCGCGGTGGCGCTGGCCGAAGCCGAGGGTCTGCCAGCACATGCCAGGTCGGTGGCGCTGCGCTTGACCAAATAAGCCGGAAACGGGGTGGGGTTTTTCATCCAGCCGCGTTAAGAGCGGGCAAATGTCCCAACGTACCGCCCCCGCTCCAAAGCCCGCGCCGCCGCGCGGCTTGCCGCCGCGCAAGCACTGTATCAGCATGAAATGGAGGGCACCGCGATCCCGTCGCTGCTCCATGAGTTTCACAATCACCGGCTCGGCGCGACGATCGAGGATGCGGAATATGCCGAGGCGGAGGTCGATTTCTTCGACGATGTCGTCAAGGGCACGCATGCACGGCTGGCCGAGATCGACACGATCGTCGCGGCGAAGCTCGCCAAGGGCTGGAGCCTGACCCGGCTCGACAAGGCGATGCGCGCGATTCTGCGTGCCGGCACCTATGAACTGCTCGCGCGGCCCGATGTGCCGGTCGGCACGGTGATCACCGAATATGTCGATGTTGCGCACGCCTTTTTCGACAAGCGCGAAGCCGGGTTCGTCAACGGCCTGCTCGACGCGATCGCGAAAGATGTCCGGACTTAAGTGACCGAGGCCGAGTTCCTCGCTGCGCTGCGCACCCTGCCGCTCCATCCTGGGGCGAACGGCCTGTCCGACGACAGCGCGAGTCTCGGCCAATATGTCCTGACCACCGACACGATCGTCGAGACGATCCACTTCTTGCCCGGCGACCTTCCCGGGGACGTGGCGTGGAAGCTCGTCGTGACCAATCTGTCGGACCTTGCCGCGAAGGGCGCGACGCCGGTCGGGGTGTTGCTCAATTATCCGTTGAGCGGTGGCGCTTGGGATACGGCATTCCTTGCCGGCTTCGCTCATGTGCTGCGCAGCTTCGACACGCCGCTGCTCGGCGGCGACACGGTGTCGCTGCCGCACGGCGCCCCCCGCATCCTGACACTCACCGCGATCGGGAGTGCTGCCGCCGCAACGCCGCTGCGCTCGGGCGCGAACCCGGGCGATCTGCTCTACGTCACCGGCACGGTCGGCAATGCCGGCGCCGGCCTTGCCATTGCGCGGGGCAAGCCGGGACCCGACGAACTGCTTGACGCCTATCGCCGTCCCCAGCCCCGTCTCGCCGAGGGCCGCGCGCTTGCCCCCCATGTTCATGCGATGATGGACGTGTCGGATGGCCTGCTGATCGACGCGCGGCGCATGGCCGAGACATCGGGGCTGGCGGTGACGATCGATCTTGCCGCGATGCCACTCTCCCAAGCCTATCTCGACTTTGCCGGCCGCACCCGCGACACCCGCCTTGCCGCCGCGACCGCGGGCGACGATTATGAATTGCTGTTCGCAGCACCCCCTGGCCATACCCCACCGGCAACGGCAACGCCGATCGGCCGGTTCGACCCTGGCGCCGGTCTGATCCTGCATGACGGCGGCGATGTGCTGCCGCTTCCCAGTCATCTCGGATTTCAGCACGATATCTGACCGGGTTGCGCTCCGCGTTACCCGCCTTATACCTTTCCCCAAACCGTAGGGGACGCGGTCAGCCTGACCATCCGTCCCAAGCGACATAAAGGGGAAGGATCAGCATGACGATTGTCTATGCCGCCATAATCTGCGGCCTGATTGCCGTAGTGTACGGCATCATCACCAGCCGCCAGGTGCTCGCCGCGAGCCCAGGCAATGAAAAGATGCAGGATATCGCCGCCGCGATCGCGGAAGGCGCCAAGGCCTATCTCGGCCGTCAATACCGCACCATCGCCATTGTCGGCATCGTCGTCGCGGCGCTGGTCACTTTCTTCCTCGGCTACGTATCCGCGATCGGTTTCGCGATCGGTGCGATCCTGTCGGGCGTGACCGGCTTCATCGGCATGAACGTGTCGGTCAAGGCGAACGTCCGCACCGCGGAGGCCGCGCGCACCTCGCTGCAGGGCGGCCTGACCATGGCGTTCCGCTCGGGCGCGGTCACCGGCATGCTCGTGGCCGGCCTTGGCCTGCTCGCGATCGCCGGCTTCTTCTGGTACCTGACCGGTCCCGGCGGACATGCGCCGACCTCGCGCATCGTGATCGACTCGCTCGTCGCACTCGCCTTCGGCGCCTCGCTGATCTCGATCTTCGCGCGTCTCGGCGGCGGCATCTTCACCAAGGCGGCTGACGTCGGTGCCGATCTGGTCGGCAAGGTCGAGGCGGGCATTCCCGAGGACGATCCCCGCAACCCCGCCACCATCGCCGACAATGTCGGCGACAATGTCGGCGACTGCGCGGGCATGGCGGCCGATCTGTTCGAAACCTATGTCGTGACGCTCGGCGTGACGATGGTGTCGATCGCCCTGCTCGTCCAGGCCTCGGCCGGCGAGCTGCTCGCGCTGATGGGCCTGCCGCTGATCGTCGGCGGCGTGTGCATCATCACCTCGATCATCGGCACCTATATGGTGCGTCTCGGCAGCAACAATTCGATCATGGGCGCGCTCTACAAGGGCTTCTGGACCACGGTCATCCTGTCGATCCCGGCGATCTATTTCGCCACCCAGTACACGCTTGGCGACATGCACACCGTGATCGGCGGCGCGGCTTTCCTCGAACCCGGCGTGGCCAATTCGGGCTTCACCGGCATGGACCTGTTCTGGTGCATGATGATCGGCCTCGCGCTGACCGGCGCGCTGGTGTGGATCACCGAATATTATACCGGCACCAATTACCGCCCGGTCAAGTCGATCGCCAAGGCATCGGAAACCGGCCACGGCACCAACGTCATCCAGGGCCTCGCGGTCAGCCTCGAAAGCCCGGCGCTGCCGACGATCGTCATCTCGATCGCGGTTATCGCCAGCTATCAGCTGGCGGGCGTGATCGGCATCGCGTTCGGCGCGACCGCAATGCTGGCGCTGGCCGGCATGGTCGTGGCGCTCGATGCCTATGGTCCAGTCACGGATAACGCCGGCGGCATCGCCGAAATGGCCGGCCTGCCCGACGATGTCCGTCACCGCACCGACGCGCTCGATGCGGTCGGCAACACCACCAAGGCGGTGACCAAGGGCTATGCGATCGGCTCGGCGGCACTCGCCGCACTGGTGCTGTTCGGTGCCTACACGACCGATCTCGGGATCTATTTCCCCGATCTCAACGTCGATTTCTCGCTCTCCAACCCGTACGTCATTGTCGGCCTGCTGCTCGGCGCGCTGTTGCCGTTCAGCTTCGGCGCATTCGGCATGACCGCGGTCGGCCGGGCGGCGGGATCGGTGGTCGAGGATGTCCGTGCCCAGTTCCGCGACAATCCCGGCATCATGGAAGGGACCAGCCGTCCCGACTATGCCCGCACCGTCGATCTCGTCACCAAGGCGGCGATCAAGGAGATGATCATCCCGTCGCTGCTGCCGGTGCTCGCGCCGATCGCAGTGTACTTCATCATCACCGCGGTATCGGATCAGGCGAGCGGCTTCGCGGCACTCGGGGCGCTGTTGCTCGGCGTGATCGTGTCGGGACTGTTCGTCGCCATCTCGATGACCTCGGGCGGCGGCGCATGGGATAATGCGAAGAAGTATATCGAGGACGGCAATCACGGCGGCAAGGGCAGCGAGGCCCACAAGGCCGCGGTGACCGGCGATACTGTCGGCGATCCGTACAAGGATACGGCAGGTCCGGCGGTCAATCCGATGATCAAGATCACCAACATCGTTGCCCTGTTGCTGCTCGCGGCGCTCGCGCACGCGGCCTGACAGGCCCGACCTTCCGGTCGCAGGAGCGGCCCGCGTGGAACTGTCCGCGCGGGCCGTTTCCATTTTTGCCCGCTATGGATGCGTTCTCTTTCGGCAATGCTTTCAAGCGGCTGCGCAGCGCGATATCAAACTACGCCATCGGGACATGAGATCGGGGCTGGGGAATATGATTCGGAAGTTGATCGGGGTATTTGCCGTCGCCATCGCCGTCGGCCCGACCGCGGCGCAGTCGCCGGCCCCGCCAACCATCTCTCCAGCGGTAGCGCCCGCCGCACCGATCCCGATCGACCATTTCGCCAGCCTGCCGTTCCTGACCGCACCGGAATTGTCACCGGACGGCACCAGAATCGCCGCGCGCATCGCAATCGCCGGACAATTGCGCCTCGCCATCGTGCCGCTTGGTGACGTGAAGAAAATGGTCATGCTCGGGATGGGCGACAATGATCTCAACGACTGGGAATGGGTCAATAATGACTGGCTGATCGCCAATATCGGGGCGACGGAGAAGGTCGAGGGTGACGACTGGTATCTCACCCGCACTGCCGCGGTCAGCGCGGACGGCAAGAAGATCTCCATACTTGGCGCGAGGACTGCGGCGCAGAATGCCGGCAATGTGCTGTGGATGGCGCGCGATGGATCGCCGCACATCCTGCTCGCCATGCAGACCTCGGTCTATAGCAACGATCCGGGTTTCTGGCCCGAAGTGCGCGATTTCGATGTCAGCACGGGCAAGAGTGTCCGCGTCGTCCCCTCGACCGACAAAGTATCGAGTTGGTTCACCGATGGCGCCGGCATGGTGCGGATGGGCGTTGCCTATAACGACGACAACCGTTCCTATCGCCTGCTCTACCGCGACAACCCGACCAAATCGTTCCGCACCGTCAGCAAGGCGCGCGGCCGCGGCGCTTCGCTCGGCAGCCTTCCCGCAATGTTCCTGCCCGAGTCGGGCAAGGCGCTGGCGTTCGACGACGACGACGGCTTCAACGCGCTCTACGCCTTCGACCTCGCCACGCTGAAGACCGGCGAGAAGATGTTCGGCAAGCCGGGCTATGACATCGGCGGGATCATTCCCGATGCCACCGGCACCCGGATCATCGGCGTGCAATATACCGACACGCGCGCCCGCACGCACTGGTTCGACCCGGCCCTGGCGAAGATTCAGGCCGATATCGACAAGGCCGTCGGGGCGCGGCACGCGCAGATCACCTCGTGGAGCAGTGATTTCAGCGTGCTGATCGTCAAGGTCGCCGGCGCCGACCGCCCCGGCGCCTATTATGTCTATCGGCCGGACGATGGCAGGCTGCGCATCCTGGCCAAGGTCAATGAAGCGCTGGGCACCGACGCCCAGTCGCCGGTCAGCACGATCAAGTACAAGGCGCGCGACGGGCTGGAAATCTCCGCGATACTCACCGTACCGAAGGGCAAGGCCGCAAAGGACCTGCCGTTCATTCTGATGCCGCATGGCGGCCCGTTCGCGCGCGACGACGAAAGCTGGGACTGGTGGGCGCAATTCCTCGCCAGCCGCGGCTATGCCGTGCTGCAGCCCAATTATCGTGGCTCATCGGGCTATGGCACCACCTTTGCGGAAAAAGGCCAGGGCCAATGGGGCCTGGCGATGCAGGACGATTTGGTCGACGCGGTCAAATGGGCGACGGGCAGCGGCCTGGCCGACGCCAAGCGCATCTGCATCGTCGGCGGGTCCTATGGCGGTTATGCCGCGTTCCGCGCGGCGCAGCGTGATACCGGCCTGTATCGTTGCGCGGTGTCCTATGCCGGGGTCTCCGACCTTTCCGCGATGCTGCGCTATGACAGCCGCTTCCTCAACAGCGGCGCGCGCGGCGACTGGATGCGCCAGCAGGCGCCGGACCTGAAAAACGTATCGCCGATCAATCACGCCGCCGAGTTCAGCGTGCCGATGCTGATCATGCATGGCAAGGTCGACCGGGTCGTGCCGGTCAAGCAATCGCGCGAGATGGTCGAGAAGCTGAAGGCAGCGGGCAAACCCTATCGCTATGTCGAACAGCCGCTCGGCGACCATCATTTCTCGCGCCAGGCCGACCGTGCCCAGTTCCTGACCGAACTCGAGGCGTTCCTGAAACAATATAATCCGGCATGACCTCAATCCTCCCGGCACCGGGAGGATTGAGGTTACCGCCCGGATGCCCCACATCACCGGCATGAACCCGGTCCGCGCCCTGGTCGAACGGCAGATCGACAGCCTGGTCGGTCCGTCGCCCAATGATATCCCGTTCGACCTGTCGACCGGCGATAATGGCCTGTTCGGTCCCGGGTCGGTTGCCTGGGACGTGCATGGCGATTTCGCGACGATGATGGTCGGCGGCGTCGCCGCGCTGCTGCTGCAGATGCTCCACCCCGCCGCACTGGCCGGGGTATGGGACCATAGCGATTTCCGCCGCGACATGCGCGGGCGGTTGCGCCGCACCGCGCGCTTCGTCGGAGGCACCACCTATGCCTCGACCGAACAGGCCGAGGCGATGATCGACCGGGTGCGCCGTATCCATGACCGGGTCAGCGGTACCCTGCCCGACGGCACGCCTTATTCCGCGACCGACCCGGTACTGCTCACCTGGGTCCATGTCGCCGAATCGGCAAGCTTCCTTGCCGCCTATCGGCGCTATCGCGACCCGGCGATGCCGGTGGCACGACAGGATCGCTATTTCGCCGAAGTCGCGGTGGTCGCGGAGCGGCTCGGCGCAACGAATATCCCGCGGAGCCGCGCCGCAGTCGACGCCTATCTCGAGGCGATGCGCCCGCAGCTGCGCAGCGACGAGCGCACCCGCGCCATCGCCCATGCCCTGTTCAACCCGCCCGCCGACACGCTGGCGGTCAAGCCGATGCAGTCATTGACCATGGCGGCGGGGATCGACCTGCTGCCGCCCTGGGCCGCGGCGATGCACGGCCTGACCCGGTCGCGCGGGCAGCGCCATCTGGTCCGCGCCGGCGCCGCGAGCATCGGCATGGCGCTGCGCTGGGCGCTCAGCGAACGCACCGCCCGCAAGGACTCGCTGCTGCGCGCACGAGCGGCATCGCGGGGGTAACCACCCCTGTTTTCGGCAAATAAAAAAGCCACCGCTGTTAAGTTGGATTTTTCGGTCGGAATAACATATTATTTTCAATAGCTTATGCCCATCCACCCCTGTTCTGAATAACAGGGGTGGGTCGCGGCATAACAGGGGTGGAACAGGGGTCGCCGTTCACCGGAACAGCGGTGCCGATCATTCTTTATATTCATCATGAGAAAGAGCCGGCTGGGCCCCGGTTGAAGGTCCCGTCCGGCACGACGCTGGCATGATCGCTGTCGTGGTTGAATCGATACGGCCCGGCACGGCGACACGCATGGATCTTCGCCATGAAGTCCCCCGCTTCCCTTCTCGCGCGTCTTCGGCTAAAGGCCCGCGTTCAAGAATTCCCCAAAATCACCAGAGGTTTGTTTGGCCAAGGAAGAACTGCTCGAAATGCGCGGCCAGGTGGTGGAGCTTTTGCCCAACGCCATGTTCCGCGTGAAGCTTGAGAATGACCATGAAATTCTTGGTCACACCGCCGGCAAGATGCGCAAGAACCGCATCCGCGTGCTGGTCGGCGACGAAGTGCTCGTCGAACTCACGCCCTATGACCTGACCAAGGGCCGTATCACATACCGGTTCAAGTAAGGGCGGCTTTGCTTTCCCGTTCGCCCTGAGCTTGTCGAAGGGCCGCTCTTCTTTCCGACATCCGGAAGAAGAAAGAACGGGGCTTCGACAAGCTCAGCACGAACGGATTGTTGTTCGCCATGACGTCGCCCTCCACTCCCAAGCTCGTCCTCGCGTCGACCAGTCCGCGCCGGCTGGAGCTGCTTGCCCGGATCGGTATCGTCCCGGATCGCATCGCCGCGCCCGATATCGACGAGGACCCGGCCAAGGGCGAGGAACCACGTGTCTATGTCGAGCGCATCGCAGCCGCCAAGGCGCATGCGGTCGATCGTGCGCCGGGCGAGGTGATCCTGGCCGGCGACACGACCATCGCGGTCGGCCAGCGCATTCTCGGCAAGCCCGAGGACGAAGCCGATCTGCGGCGCATGCTCGGCCTGCTCTCCGGTCGCCGTCACCATTGCCTGTCGGCGGTATGCGTGATCGACGCGGCGGGAAAGGTGCGCACCCGCCTGTCCGACACGATCGTCGCGTTCAAGCCGCTCAGCCGCGAGGATATCGACGCCTATGTCGCCAGCGGCGAAGGCATGGGCAAGGCCGGCGGCTATGCCATTCAGGGTCGCGCGGAAACCTGGGTGCGCTTCCTCTCCGGCAGCCATTCGGGCGTGGTCGGATTGCCCTTGTTCGAGACGCGTGCGCTGCTGACCAGCGCTGGCCTGCCCCTGCTTCAGCAGGGGATTCCACAAGGGCGGCCCCTTGCCTGAATGGCTCTATGAAGCCGGCATCGGCGAACAGCGCGCCGTGCTGGTCGAAGGCGACACGATCATCATGGCGCGGATCGAACCCGACAGCATCGGCCCGCTGGTCGGCACCGTCGCGGTTGCGCGCCTGGTCGACATCACAATCAAGGGCCGCGAAGGCCGGGTCATATTCGATGATGGTGCGGAGGCCCTGCTCTCCCCGCTTCCCGCCGGCATCACCCAGGGCGCCAGGCTGAGCGTCGAAATCATCCGCGAGGCCATTCCCGAACCCGGCCGCGCCAAGCTTGCCCGCTGTGCCCCAAGCGATTCGCCCCCTGTCACCGGCGCGGACCTGCTCGCGCGGATCACCGCCACTGGCCACCCGGTCCGGCAATGCCGCGCACATGAAGCCGATCATCTCGAGGCGGCGGGCTGGTCCGAAATACTGGAAGAAGCGACCAACGGGGAGATTGATTTTGCCGGCGGCGCGCTGCGCATGACGCCGACCCCGGCGATGACCCTGTTCGATGTCGATGGCGGCGGACCGCTTGAGCCGCTTGCCATTGCCGCAGCGCATGCCGTCGCGGCCGCGATCCTGCGCCATGATATCGGCGGATCGATCGGCATCGACTTTCCGACGCTCGCCGGCAAGGCCGCGCGCCAGGCCGTCGCCGCCGCGATCGACGCGGCTTTGCCGCTGCCGTTCGAGCGCACCGCGATGAATGGCTTCGGTTTTCTGCAGATCGTCCGCCCGCGCACCCGCGCATCGCTGCCCGAGCGGTTGCGCGCCGATCCCGCCGGCGCCGAGACGCGCGCGCTGCTGCGGATGATCGAGCGTATTCCCCCGCCGGCCCCGCGACACCATATCGTACCCCGACGCGTCAGCGACCTGCTGGCGACGCGGCGCGACTGGCGCGATGCGCTGGCCCGCCGTACCGGCGTCGAGCCGATATTCGAGACGAGAGAGATATGAAGAAAATCGCCTGCCCGATCTGCGGCAAGCCCCCGAGCGACACACACAAGCCGTTCTGCGGCCAGGGGTGCCGCGACCGCGACCTGCTGCAATGGCTCGGCGAGGGCTATCGCATTCCCGCCGGCCCGGCCGATCCGGAAGCGGAAAATGACGCCCAGACCGGACTGGACACCGCCGATAACGATGACTAAGAGGCCGCCTCCTGTCGGATATATCCGGCAGCGCCCGAGTAGCTCAGTTGGTAGAGCACACGATTGAAAATCGTGGTGTCGGTGGTTCGAACCCGCCCTCGGGCACCATTTTTCCCTGGTGCCGTCACAAGTCAGGATCCGAACTGGTACAGGTCGGAGTCCGGGTCGCCGTCATGGCCGCGCGCTGCCAGCGTGAATCCGCGTCCGGTCAGCAGCCGGACCGAGATCAGGTTGCGCGGATCGACCGTCGCGCGGACCGGATCGATGCCGCGTCCGACCGCGAATTCAACCAGCGCCGACAGAATTTCGCCGCCATAGCCTCGCCGCCAGAACGCGCGGGCCAGACCGTAGATGATCTCCTGCGATCCGTCCGCCGGTCGCGCGACCCCGGCCCAGCCGATCATCAGCCCGTCCTCCTTTCGCACCACCGCCCCGGTGCCATAGCCGTGGCGGGCGAGGTTCTCGGCCGACCTGACCACCCACAAGGCCGCATCCTCGGCCGACAGCGCAGTGCCGTCATCGACGAATCGCGCCACCAGCGGGTCGGCGAACAATGCCACCAGAGTCACCGCGTCGGTTGCTACGAAAGGCCGGATGATCAGGCGCGGCGTTTCCAGCCTGCCGTCCCGGATCATGCGCCCGCGTCCCGCGACGCGGCGCATGACCGCCGGCCGGCAATGGCGATCGATTCGAGCGTCGCGGCGTCCGCACCGTCACGAGCGACGATCGACATGCCGTGCTGGAGCGAGGCGTAAAAGGCGGCGGCAGCGGCACAATCGAACTGCGTCGGCAATTGCCGGTCCGCCACGGCGCGCTCGAATCGCCGCCGCAGCTGGTCCAGGTTCATCGCGCGGTGACGCTTCAACGTGTCGCACACCGGGTGGCTCGATGGCCCGGCCGAGCGGGCGCCGAGCACGATCATGCAGCCCCTGGGCGTCGCTTCATCGCTGTACGAGCGCGCGGTGTTCATCAGGAAAGCACCGATCGCGTCGACGATATCGGGCTCACGGTCCAGCGCTTCCCAGATTTCGGTCCCGACACAGCCCTTGTAACGATCGACCGCCTCGCGAAACAGCGCCTCCTTGCTGCCGAATGCGGCGTAGAGGCTGGGCGAGGCGATGCCCATGGCATCGGTCAGGTCGGTCATCGACGTCTCTTCGAAGCCATTCTCCCAGAACAGCTCCATCGCTCGCTGCAACGCCGCGTCACGGTCGAATGCCCGGGGGCGGCCACGTCTTTCCATTGCTCAACTCTTTTTGTGTCATCCATTACAATAATCGGTTGACGCGTGGTTGCAAGGCGTTGCAGGAATTCTGTGTTGATCGACACACAAAAGGAATGAGCATGGAAAATCTCGGTGGAAAAGTGGCTTTGGTCACTGGCGGCAGCCGTGGGATCGGCGCTGCGATCGCCAAGCGGCTGGCGCGGGACGGTGCGGCCGTCGCCATCACCTATGTGCGGGGCGCCGGGCCGGCACAGCAGGTCGTGCAGGCGATCGAGGAAGCGGGTGGCCGCGCGCTGGCGATTCAAAGCGACAATCGCGATCCCGTCGCCGTCGAGGCGGCCGTGGCGGAGGTCGCGCACGCCTTTGGCCGGATCGATATCCTGGTCAATAATGCCGGCATCTTTCACGCCGCGCCGATCGCCGATCTGACCGCGAGCGATTTCGACGACACCATGGCGGTCAATGTCCGCGCCGCCTTTGTCGCGGCGCGTGCGGCGCTGGCCGTGATGCCCGATGGCGGGCGAATCGTGTCGATCGGCAGCAATCTGGCGCTGCGCGCGCCACATCCCGGGCTCAGCCTCTATACCGCAAGCAAGGCAGCGATCGGCGGCCTGACCATTGCGCTGGCACGCGAGCTGGGGCCGCGGCGCATCACCGTCAATGTCGTGCACCCCGGTTCGACCAATACCGACATGAACCCGAAGGACGGGCCCGGCGCGGCGCATCAGACCGAATTGATGGCCAATCCCACCGGCTTTTCCGACCCGGGCGAAGTCGCCGATATCGTCGCCTATCTCGCCTCGGACGCCGCGCGGTCGGTGACCGGCGCCGCCTGGACGATCGACAACGGCGCCAGCATATGACCGATGCCGGCACCGGGGCAGCACCGGCGTCACGCCTGGAATCTTCTGTCCTGGTTGCCGGCGCGGCGATGGTGGTCGCGACCGAATTCACCCTGGTCGGCATCTCGCCCTATATCGCCGCCGAAATGGAGCTGACGCTCCGACAGGCGGCGGGCTTCATGACCAGCTTCGCGCTCGGCTCGGCGATCGTCGGGCCGTTCGCGGCGTCGCTGACCCGGCATCTGCGTGCCGACCATGCGCTGATCCTCAGCCTGACCCCTTTCGTCCTGAGCGCCGTCCTGCCGCTGCTGGGGGATCCCATCGGCTTTGGCATGCTTCGATTCGTCCAGGGGCTGCGCTGCCGCTATTCATCGGCGTGGCCACCAATGCGCTCGCCCGGCTGCACGGCGATGACGCGGTGGCGACGTCGCGCATCTATCTCGGCGTGGCGATCGGCGCGCTGCTGGCGGCGCCGCTGGGCGTCGCGGTCGCGGCCTGGTTCGGCTGGACCCGATTCTTCCTGATGCTGGGACTGGTCGCCGCAGCGATCGCCGTGGCGGTCGCGCTGCTGCCCCGCCTGCGGCTCACGTCGAGCGCCGGGGAGCGAGTCGGCGCACGGCGGATCCTGTTCCGCCGCTCGGTACAGGCTCAGGCCGCGCTGACCTTGATCCAGTTCGCCGCCATGTTCTGTCTCTACGCCTTTATCGCGCCGATCCTGACCGCCTCGCATGTCGGCCCCGCCGCCGCTTCGGGCTGGCTGCTGCTCTTCGGCCTGGCCGGGATCGCCGGGACCATGATCGCCGGATATGCCACCGGCCGCGCTCTCGGTACGGCCGCCATCGCCATCGCCGCGCTGCTTGTCCTGCCCGGACTGTTGCTTCAGTTTCTCCCGCTTTCGCCGTTCGCGCTGCTCCTCTCACTGTCGCTGTGGGGAATGGCGCATTCAGCGGCGTTCGTGGTGTGTCAGCTCCGCATGACGCGCGCCGCGCCGCAAGCGCCGCGCCTGGCCGCGGCGCTCAACATCTCCGCTGCCAATCTCGGCATTGCGCTCGGGACCAGCATTGGCGGCTGGAGCGTGGCGCTGGGCGGGATGGCGGCATTGGGCGGGACGGCCGCCCTACTGGGCCTGATCGCGCTGGCCGGGGCATGGCGCGTGGCGCGCGATTTGCCTTCGTCCGTTCATCCTGCCGCAGTATGAGCTTTCTATATCGCGCGTTCCTTGGCAGAGGTTCGGACATGAGTATGCTTTACGATCAGGGATGTATCCTGGCCTCCACCGCCGGCCCCTTCACCATCGGTCGACGCCTTTTGACCGGGGCATTGGCCGCGTCGCTCTTGGCCGCGCCAGCCACGGCGCAGCAAGTGCCGCAACGCGTCGCCCCGCCGCCAGTGGTGCCGACAGTGCCGGCCCAACCGAGCATGGCGCTGCCCGAGCTGACCGATGCGCAGGCGGAACAGCTCGCTGTACTGCTCGACAAGGATTCGGTCGCACAGGGGCTGCGCGCGGATTCGGCGCCACACGCGACCAAGCTCGATCGCGATGCGCTGGTCGGAGCCGCGCTCGACCATGCCAAGGCCGTGCATGCCGGACGGCTCGACACCGCCGATTTCCAGCTCCAATGGGGCATCAGGCCGCAAGCCTATGACCCGCGCCCGGGCTTCATCGACGCGCTGAAGCGCGACCGCCTGGCAGCCTGGATCGCCTCTTTGCCACCACCCTATGCCGGTTATGACGCGCTTGCCGCGGGCCTTGCCCGCTATCATGGTATCGCCGACGCAGGCGGCTGGACGGCACTGAGCGCGGGACCAGAGCTGAAGCTCGGGTCAAGCGGCAAGCAGGTCCTCGCATTGCGCCAGCGCCTGGCGATCGAGGATCCTCAGCTCGATGTGAAAGGCGACAAGTTCGATACTGCATTGTCCGAGGCGGTCAGCCGCGCCCAGCGCCGCTACGGCCTCAACCCGGCAGGCGTGGTCGGCAGCCAGACGATCGCCGCGCTCAATGTGCCGGTCGAAGCGCGCATCCGCCAGATCATGGCCAATATGGAACGGTGGCGCTGGTTACCGGCCCAGATCGAGAAGAACCGCGTCCAGGTGAATATCGCCGCGGCGGTGCTGACCGTATTCGACGGCGATGCGCCGGTGATGTCGATGAAGGCGGTAACCGGGCGGCCCGGTGACGAAACGCCGATGCTGGTCTCGCGCATTCACAGCGTGGTGCTCAATCCACCGTGGAACGTGCCCTCCTCGATCGCCAATCGCGAGCTTTGGCCCAAGGAAAAGAAAAAGCCGGGCTACCTCAAGGCCAATGGTTTCCGGATCATCGACACCGGCGACGGCGGCAAGCGGCTCCAGCAATCCTCGGAGAAGAGCGCGCTGGGCAAGTTCAAGTTCGATTTCGACAACCAGTTCGCGGTCTATCTCCACGACACCCCGGCGCAGGCGGGTTTCTCGCGCTTCGACCGGTTGGCAAGCCATGGCTGCGTGCGGCTCGAAAAGCCGGCCGACCTCGCCAAGCTGCTGATGCGGACGACGCCCGAATGGACGCCGGCCGCGATCGACGCGACGATCGCCGACGGCAAGACCGTGCGCGCGAAGCTGGCCGACCAGGTTGCGGTCTATCTGCTGTACTGGACCGCCTTCGCCAATGCGAACGGGGTGGTGAGCTTCCGCGACGACCCGTATAAATGGGACGGGACGTTGGCGAGCAAGATCGAGGCACGATCGGCCACCCAGGCGCTTGCCGCGCGCTGAGGCCCGATATTTCCGACACGTTTTTTTTCGAGGAATGACGATGAAGACCATCCGCAAAGCCCTGCTTGTCGCCGGCACCGCGTTGCTGGCCGCCGGGCTGGCCGCCTGCTCGGGATCCGAGCCGGCGCCGGCGCCGACCGAGAATAGCGAAGCCATCAGCGAACCGACGCCGGAGCCGAGCGCGTCGCCGACCCCGGAAGCTTCGCCGGTCATCGAAACCAACTCGACCGCCGAGGCCGCGCCGGAGCCCACCGCCGTCGCGCCCGACGAGCAGATGCTCGACGATGCCTCCGCCACCGGCATGACCGCACGCACGTCGCGCGGCGAGCCGGCCACGGACGACACTGCGGCTACGAGCAACGATCAGTCAAAATGACACGATGATCGGAGATGGGTGGGATGAGGCGATCTCAGTCGGTTCGGCGCCTAGCGGAAATCGGTTGGATAGCCGTCGCATTTGACCCATCTCTCGGTTCCCAATCGAGTGTCGAATGCCGCCGGAAGCAGGGTACGCTTTACCCCGCCGCGCCCCGTCTCTACGGATAGGATCAAACAATCCCGACCAGGCTGTCGATAGGGATCCAGCCGGCTGTACAGATCGTCGTCGATGCGCGCCTGGAGCTCTCTGGCTCCCGCATAAGGCTGAAGATTGGCGAAAGGGCCGCCTCGCCCGTTCGAAATGCCCGTTACCACCGCCTGCAGCTGGGACCTTTTCGCGTCATAGCCGAGGAAGCTGTTCTGTTCGACCGCAACGCGAGCATAATAACCGCCGACAACGCCGCCTATAATCAGCAGGAAAAGCATCCCCATCGCATGGCGGAATCGCTGAAAGTCAGTAGCATTGCGAAGGCGATCCATGATCGCCCTTGAGCGGGTAATGGTCACGACCAGTCCAATACCGGCCACAACACCTAGAACCACCCCGACACCGGTCCAAAATGCCGGGATATGATCGATCAATGTGCCCCGATGAAACAGCGGCTCGCAGACGAGGCAGATCGCGCCGGTCGCGGCGGCAATGATGGACTTGCGACGCCCGGTTGGTGATGTGCCGTCATTCAAGTGCGTGGCCTCCATCGCTTTCGCATCTGCAACTCACTGCGCCTTCGTCAAGTGCCGCTTGGTAATCTTTTGCGGCGGGCCTTCCGTATAACGAGGGCGGCACCGGTTTCGCCCGGCAGGAAATGGGCAGCCGCCCCCGTTGACGCGCGCGCTCCGCCCCCTAGCATCGCGCGCTCAACGATAAGGGGTCATACAGATGCGGCACTTGGGTTCGATGGTGGCGGCGCTTGCGCTGATGGCGGGAACGGCACAGGCCAAGGGTGCCGATACCAGCCAGGCCGAAGCGCAGGCGCTGGAGATCACCAAACGCGCGATCGCCTTTCGCACCGTGCAGGGGCCGGGCAACCAGACCCCCGATTATGCCGAATATCTGAAGGGCCTGCTGGTCGCGGGCGGATTCGCCGCTGGCGATGTCACCGTCACCAGGGTCGACGATACCGCAATGCTCGTGGCCTATTATCGCGGCACCGACAGCGCGGCCAAGCCGCTGGTCCTTTCCGGCCATATGGACGTGGTCGAGGCCAAGCCGGCCGACTGGGAGCGCGATCCGTTCACGCCGGTGATCGAGAACGGCTATCTGTTCGGGCGCGGCGCCACCGACATGAAGCTCGACGGGGCGGAAGTGGTCGCGACCCTGCTGCAGCTCAAGCGCGACGGGTTCAAACCGCGTCGCGACATCGTCATCGCCTATTCGGGCGATGAGGAAACGACGATGAAGACTACCCAGGCGCTGGCGGCGCAATTTGCCAATGCCGAGCTGGTGCTCAATGCCGATGGCGGCGGCGGGTCGCTGGCCGAGGACGGCCATCCGCAATTCTTCACGCTGCAGGGCGCGGAGAAGACCTATGCCGATTTCCAGCTCGAATTCACCAATCCCGGCGGCCATTCGAGCGCGCCGCGCAAGATCAACGCGATCTACCAGCTCGCGCGGGTGCTCGACCGGATCGGCGCCTATCAGTTCACGCCGCAGGCCGATGCACTGACCAAGGCCTTCTTCACCGAAGCCGCCAAGCAGCAGACCGGCGAGACGGCGGCGGCGATGCGCGCCTTTGCCGCCGACCAGAGCGACAAGGCGGCGATCGCGACGCTGAGCGCCAACCCCTCCTATATCGGTCAGATCGGTACGACCTGCGTCGCGACGATGCTGAGCGGCGGCCATGCGATCAATGCGCTGCCGCAGCGTGCGACCGCCTTGATCAATTGCCGCATCTTCCCCGGCGTGAAGGTCGAGGATGTGCAGGCGAAGCTGGTCGAAGTCGCGGCGGACCCGGCGATGACGATCAAATATGTCGAGATGGGCACCATCCCCAATGACGCGTCGCCAATGCGGCCCGATGTGATGAAGGCGGTCAGGAAGGCGCTCGATATCGGCTACAAGGGCGTGCCGATCATTCCCGGCATGTCGGCCGGGGCGAGCGATTCGATGTGGTTCCGCAGCCGCGGCATTCCCAGCTACGGCGTCAGCCCGACCTTCATCAAGGATTCGGATTCGTTCAGCCACGGCCTCAACGAACGCACGCCGCTGGCCAATCTCAAGCCGTCCATGGCCTATTGGAAATCGCTGATCACGGATCTTTCCAGGTAAGGCTCGAGAACTATCCTCTTCCCGTTCGTGCTGAGCTTGTCGAAGTACCGCCCTTCTTCGCAACCGTCGAAAAAGAAGAACGGCCCTTCGACAAGCTCAGGGCGAACGGGTGAGGTGTAGTTCTCTTTAACCCAACAGCGCCGCGATCTGGCGTCCGGCTATGCCGCGCGCCTCGTCAGCGGTGAAGGTGGTCGGCGAGAGGCAGAGTTCGAGCCATAGCCCGTCGACCAGGGCGGTGATCGCGATCGCGGTCAGGCGCAGATCGCCGGGCGCGACGCCGCAGTCCGCCAGCAACGCCTCCAGGTCGCGGCGATAGGCGGCGTAGATATCGTCATGCAGCATGGCGATCCCCGGCCGCGCCTTGACCAGGCTCCAGAAGGCCAGCCAGGTCGCGAGCAGGCCGGGATCGGCGATCGGTGGATGGAAGCTGGCGGTGACATAGGCGTCGAGCCGCGCGCGCGGATCCGGGCCGGCGGCCGCAACGCCGGCGTCGAGCGCGGTGCTGACCCGCTCACCGACATGCACATAGGTCGCGGCGACCAACGCGTCGACGCCGTCGAAATAATGGCTGACCAGCCCCGGCGACACGCCTGCCTCGACCGCGATCGCCCGGACGGATGCCCCCGCTGCGCCCTGCGAGGCGAGCACCCGGGCGGTCGCCTCGATCAGGCTGAGACGGCGCGCATCGGGTTCGGCGCGGGAGAAGGCAGGCTGAGTCATCGCGCCCTCATAACAGCAATTGCGTTGGAGCGCAGCCTGTTGTACGATCGTTCAACAAGGATCACCCAAAAGCGGGAGGCCGGGATGGCGCATCGTTTTGCCGATATGGAAGCGCATGACCCCGATGCGGACTGGAGCCTGCCCGGTTGGCTCTATACCGATGCGGAATATTTCGACGTCGAGGTGGCACGCGTCATTCGCCCATCGTGGCAGATCGTGTGCCATGTCGGCGATATTCCCAAGGCGGGCGATTACCACACGCTCGATTATGTCGGCGAAAGCGTTCTCGCGGTGCGCGGCGACGATGGCCTGGTCCGTGCGTTCGCCAATGTCTGCCGCCACCGCGCGATGCGGCTGGTCGAAGGACCGCAAGGCTGTGCGAAGAAGCTGATCTGTCCCTATCATGCCTGGGCCTATGAGCTTGACGGGCGCTTGAGCGGCGTGCCGATGCGCGGCGATTATCCGGCGCTCGACATGGCGAAGAATGGACTCGCCCCGATCGGGGTCGAGATCTGGCGCGGCTTCGTGTTCGTGCGGTTGGAAGATGATGGCGGGCTGTCGGTCGCCGAGATGATGGCGCCCTATGACGATCAGGTTGCGCCGTACCGCTTCGAGGAGATGGAGACGATCAGTCCGGTGCGAGCGCGCGAACGGGCAGTTAACTGGAAGAATGTCGGCGACAATTATTCCGACAATCTCCACATCCCGGTCGCGCATGACGGGCTGACCCGGCTGTTCGGCAAAAGCTATGCGATCGAGGCCGAGCCGTGGGTCGACAAGATGTCGGGCCGGCTGGTCGATCGCCCCTCCGCCAATCCATGGGAGCGGTTCTACCAGAAGCATCTGCCCAAGGTGGATCATCTGCCCGAGGAGAATCAGCGACTCTGGCTCTATTTCAAGCTGTGGCCGAACATGGCGTTCGACCTGTACGCCGACCAGATCGATTTCATGCAGTGGCTGCCGCTGACGCCGACCACGACCTTGCTGCGCGAAATGTGCTTTGCGCTGCCGGATGACAGGCGTGAGATGAAGCTGGTGCGCTACGCCAATTGGCGGATCAACCGCACGGTCAATGCCGAGGACACCTGGCTGATCGAGCGCGTGCAGCGCGGCATGGCCTCGCAGACCTATACCGCCGGGCCGATCGGCGCGAGCGAAGTGTGCCTGCGCAGTTTCGCGAAGAAGATCCGGCGGATCTTCCCGGAGGCACGCCAGCACCGCGCGCCTGCGCCGGGCTGGAGCCGCCGGCCTAGGGCAGTGACGGAATAACACCGTCATTCCCGCGAAAGCGGGAATCCCGCTTCTTCTCGACGGTGGGGAAGGCAGCGGGACCCCCGCTTTCGCGGGGGTGACGGGAATTGGGGAAGCAGAGAATGACCAAATCCTACGGCGCATTGATTATCGGCGGCGGGCATAACGGCCTGGTCTGCGCTTTCTATCTCGCCAGGGCGGGCATGAAGGTTCGCGTGCTCGAACGCCGTGACGTGATCGGCGGGGCGTGTGTCACCGAGGAATTCCACCCCGGTTTCCGCAATTCGACCGCCAGCTACACGGTCAGCCTGCTGCGTCCCAAGGTGATCAAGGACATGCGGCTGCACGAGCGCGGCTGGAAGATCATCGAGCGGACCATTTCCAATTTCTTCCCGCATGACGACGGCTATCTCAAGCTCGGCGGCGGGACGGCGCGGACTCAGGCCGAGTTCGCGCGCTTCTCGCCCAAGGATGCCGAGACCTTCCCGAAATATGAGGAAGCGCTGGAGCGGGTCGCCGAAGTGCTGCGCGACATGGCGCTGAAGACGCCGCCCAATGCCGGCGGCGGGATCCGCGCGCTGATCGCCGCAGCGGCGCAAGGACGCAAGCTCACCGGCATGGACATCGAGGCGCAGCGCGACGTGATGGACCTGTTCGTCAAATCGGCGCGCAGCTTCCTCGATAGCTGGTACGAGAACGACTATGTGAAGGCGGCGTTCGGCTTCGACGCGGTGGTCGGCAATTACGCCAGCGTTGACACGCCGGGCTCGGCCTATGTCCTGCTCCACCATGTCTTCGGCGAAGTGAACGGCAAGAAGGGCGCCTGGGGCCATAGCGTCGGCGGCATGGGTGCTATCACCAAGTACATGGCCGAGGCGTGCACCGAGCTGGGCGTCGAGATCAGCCTCGAAGCACCCGTCGCCAAGGTGCTGGTGGACGGCAACCGCGTCACCGGTGTGAAGCTGGAAAGCGGCGAGGAGATCGCGGCCAAGATCGTCGTCGCCAATGTCGGCCCTGCCCTGCTTTATCGCCAGCTGGTCGACCGCGCCGATATGACGCCCGAATTCGCGCGGCGGATGGATAATTTCAAGGCGGGGTCGGGCACGTTCCGGATGAACGTCGCTCTGTCCGAACTGCCCGATTTCTCGGTCCTGCCGGGCAAGGAAGTGGCGGAGCATCACACCTGCGGCATCATCATCTCCCCCACGCTCGATTATATGGACAAGGCATTCACCGATGCGAAGGCCAAGGGCTGGTCGGACGAGCCGATCGTCGAGATGAAGATCCCGACCTCAGTCGATGACAGCCTCGCCCCGCCGGGACAGCATATCGCCAGCCTGTTCTGCCAGCAGTTCGCGCCGGTATTGCCGGACGGCCGGTCATGGGATGATGAGCGCGAAGCGGCGGCCGATTTGATTGTCGATACCGTCACCAAGCATGCGCCCAATTTCAAGGGCTCGATCATCGCGCGGCAGATCCATTCGCCGCTCGATCTGGAGCGCAAGTTCGGGCTGATCGGCGGCGACATCATGCACGGCCATATGTCGCTCGATCAGCTCTGGGCGGCGCGGCCGGTGCTTGGGCATGGCGACTACCGCGCGCCGATCAAAGGGCTCTATATGTGCGGCGCGGGCACGCATCCCGGCGGTGGCGTGACCGGTGCGCCGGGGCACAATGCGGCGCATGAGATATTGCGCGACAAGAGTGTGCTGGGGCGGCTGTTCGGATAGGCCGCTGCGGTCACCAGAAGCGCTGGCGAAGGCGGTTGAGGCGGTCCATCGTCTGCCGCTGCAGGTCGAGCCCCTTCATGCCCGTGACGTGATCGGCCTTATGCTCCTGTTTGCCGAACTCGGCGCCGCGCTCCCCGATCTCGGCGACCAGGCGGTCGTGCCCGGCAAGCAGGCCGCGCCACGGCTCCGCCGCGTCCGAGCCGAGCATGGCGCAGCGATTGACCAATACGGTAAGCTCGATCCGCCATACCGCCCCCCAGCGGCCGAGTTCATCGAGCATCAGGGCATGGATGTCCGCGCGAGGATCCGGCACGGCGAGCATCCGGTCATACAGGGTCGCGAGATCGGCATCGTAGCGCAGCTTGATATCGGCGAGCCGCGCGAGGTGTGCATCGACACCGGATTGCGCCAGTGCCCGTTGCTCTTCGGAGAGCGGTGCGGCGCCCATGTTTCGATCCTCAGCCATTCGGATCGGGCACATGCCCGGTCCCCTTGCATAGATGGCAGGTGAATTTACGATTTCCGTGGCAATGCGGGCATGTCACCTTTCCGCTGCCCTTGCAGTCGGTGCAGGGCGTACGGCCGCTTCCCTTGGTGAAGTCGCCGAACTGCAGTCCCTCCCCCTTGCCGCCGCAGTGCGTGCAGGCGATATATTCCAGGCCGCGCGTGAAATAGCCGGCACCATGGCATTCGGAACAGCTCACGTCCCTGTTCCCTTGGCAACCGGGGCAGGTGATCTCGCCATAGGAACAGTCGTGACAGGGCACCTGCCCATGGACGCAGTCCCGGACCGGGCATTTGATTTCCGCCATGATCGATCGCTCCCATTGCCGCTGCTCGATGCGGCGGGCGTAACCGAGTGGGCGCGATGCAGTCACCTCACGGAATCGAGGGGCGCACCGACCGATCGGTTCTGGATCGGAAAGCCATTGCCGGTGCCGTCTCGCTGGATCACACTCCAGCCATTGGAAGGCCGTCCGCATGGTCCGGAGAAATCGATGCCTGGCGAGATGATGTCGCTGATCGAACCGATTGTCGCCGCACCCGATGCGGCGCGGGCAGCGCGTGTTTTTTCCAGCGCGGCAAAGGCGCTCGGCGTGAGCTATTTCCAGGCGCGGCATTATCGCCGCCCGCCCGGACAGTTGACCGCGGCGCGCCATTGGGCGGCAGGCGGGCTGGTCGAGCGGCGCTGCGTCGCCGGCTGGATCGGCGGGACGAGCCACCGCTATATCTGTTTCGAGGTCAACCCGCTGGTCGAGCCGATCGCACGCGGCATGACGCGCTACCGCTTCAGCGACTTCGCGCCGCGCAAGGATCGCCGCTTCAGCGACTATTGGGACGCGATGAGCGAGGGGCGGATCGGCGACGCGCTTGGCGTGACCGCCTTTGGCTATGACGGCGCGGTCGCATCGCTCCATATCGGCTTTGCCGATCCGGCGATCGAGGATGCGATCGCCGAAGCGCTGTATGTCGCCGGCACGGTCCTGACCGAGCGGCTGTTGCGCGCACCGCTAGCCGTTGGTGAGCATGGCGCCGCGCCACTCAGCGTGCGCGAACGCGATGCGATCGGCTTCGTCGCCGACGGCAAGACCGATTGGGAGATCGCGACGATCATGGGCGTCGCCGAAACCACGGCCCGTTTCCATGTCGACAATGCACGGCGCAAGCTCGGCGCAGTGAACCGGGCGCATGCCGTCGCGCGCCTGATGACGCTTGGATTATGATGCCCCGGCTATGAGGCGGGCGCAGCGCGGCTGTGGCAGACCCAGAGATAGACCGGCAGGCCGGCGACGAGCAGCGCAAGCCCCCAAAGATCCGCTTCCAGCCCAAGGCCATAAACCATCCACAGCACGAACACCGCCGCGATGAGCGACGCGATCTTGAGCGGCAGGTCGTCGGGCAGCAGCCGGATCGCGGCGAGTGCGCTGGCGAGATAGGCAAGCATCCCCGCGGCGAGCGAGACCGAGGCGATAAAAGTGAACAGCTCTCCCATCCCTCGCGCATAATTGGACAGCGCGACCAGAGTGACGAGCACGCCCGAAACCAGATGCGCGCGGACCGGCGTGCCGCGCATGCCTTCCTTGCCGAACCAGGCGGGGAACACGCCGCCCTGCGCCATCGCGCGCGGCACCTCCCCTGCAGCAGGATGAAGCCGTTGAGCGCGCCGAACGCGCTGATCGCGGCGAACAGCGCAGCGAGGTCGGCAGTCCCCGACCCGAGCTCACGGCCGAGGAATTCGGCGATCGGCGCGGGCGAGGCGGCTGTGACCGCCGCCGGCATCAGGAACGCGGTCGCCGCCGAGACGAGCAGATAGACCAGTCCGGTCAGCGCGGTACCGATCAGCGTGACGCGCGGCACGACATGCGCGGCATTGTCGATCTTGTCGGCCGGCACGGTCGCCGATTCCACGCCGAGAAAGCCCCAGAAGGTGATCGCCGCCGCCCCC
This sequence comes from Sphingomonas alpina, assembly GCF_014490665.1. Classification (NCBI taxonomy): domain Bacteria; kingdom Pseudomonadati; phylum Pseudomonadota; class Alphaproteobacteria; order Sphingomonadales; family Sphingomonadaceae; genus Sphingomonas; species Sphingomonas alpina. The sequence goes on from NZ_CP061038.1 coordinate 4,014,715, forward strand.
GCGATCGCGCCGGCGCCGATCGGCACCGGGGGATTGGCGGCAATCGCCCCCGATCCGTCGCGCAGCAGCAGCCAGGCCGCCAGTGCGATGACCCCGACCAGCGGCACCAGCTTCAGCGCCATGGTCACGAACTGCACCCGCCCGGCGAGCCCGACACCGCGGATATTGACCGCGATCAGCCCCCAGATGATCGCCAACGCGGCCAGCGCCGGCGCCTTGCCCAGGACCGGGAAGATCAGACTGAGCGCACTCACCACCGCGACCGCGATCGCCGCATTGCCGGCCCAGATCAGTACCCAATAGCTCCACGCGACGGCAAACCCCGCCGCCGGGCCGAACGCCGCCTGGGTAAAGGCATAGGGACCGCCGGCGATCGGCAGCTTTGCACCGAGCCGCGCGAATACAAAGGCGAGGCACAGCGCGCCGCCGATCGTCACGATCCAGCCGATCATGCCGTTCCAGCCAAGCGGGGCAAGCGTCGCGGGGAGCAGATAGACGCCCGACCCGATCATGTTGCCCATGACCAGAGCGAGGCAGGTCCAGAAACCCAATGCCCGCCGCGATACCGTCTTCCCCATGCGTCTCTCCCCTTGGCGGATATAGTCTTAGGCATTGTTCGTCGGTCTGCGCCAGCAGGTAAGCGGCTTTTCCGAAAGCCGGTTTCGACGGCCATCCCGTCCCGACCTGCCGGGTTCTGCTGGCTGTTATTCGCCAAAAGTGTTTTTTCCGGGCGTTGCGTGGGCTTTTCAAGCGACTTTCTTGGTTGCTTATCAGTGAGTTAAAACAATTTCGATGAGATCAATAACAGCCATGGAACAGCCAGATTAACAGCCAGCGAACAGCCAGGTAACAGCCATGGAACAGCCAGCCATCAGCCAGCGAATAGCCAACGCGCTGGCTGTTCGGGACGTGGACGCTTCGTTCCGGCGGTTCATATTCAGCATGAGAAAGAGCGTGGCGACCGGGATGAACCCGGCCGTCGCGCGCGGGACTGCCACGAACAATTGCCCAGTTGAATCGTCGTGGGAATTGCCGAGCCCACCAGGTCATTCCACCCGCTCCGATCTCGCGCTAAGCAGGGAGGGATGACCTTTGCCGCCGTTCCGACACCCCGCTGGCCACAGCGCCTGATCGACGCCGCGCTGGCGCTGCACGACAACCGCCTGTCCGAGGCCGAGCCGCTGCTCAAGGCGCACCTGAAGGCAGATCCGTTCGACGTGCAGGCGATCCGCATGCTGGCCGAGCTCGCCGGACGGATCGGGCGCTACAAGGATGCGGAGAATCTGCTGCGCCGCGCAGTCGAATTGTCGCCGGACTTCACCGCTGCGCGCGCCAACCTGGCGATCGTGCTCTATCGCCAGAACCGCCCGAACGAGGCGATCGCCGAGCTCGACCTGGTGCTTGAGGAGGAACCCGACAATCCCGGCCATGCCAATCTGAAGGCGGCGGCGCTGGGTCGGATCGGCGGCTTCGACGAGGCGATCGCACTGTACGAAGAGGTGCTGAAATCCGCACCGCGCCAGCCCAAGGTATGGATGTCCTACGGCCATATGCTGAAGACGGTCGGGCGTCAGGCCGATGGGGTCGCCGCCTATCGCCGGTCGATCGCGCTGATGCCCGAACTCGGCGAAGCCTGGTGGAGTCTCGCCAATCTGAAGACCGTGAAGTTCGATGACAATGATATCGCCGCGATGGAGGCAGCGCTCGCCCAGGCCGGTATCTCGGACGAAGATCGCTTCCATCTCGATTTCGCGCTGGGCAAGGCATTCGAGGACCGCAAAGAAGCGGCGGCGGCGTTCGCGCATTACGCGGCCGGCAACACATTGCGGCGGACCAAGATCGTCTATGCTGCCGACGAAACCGGGACATTCGTCGATCGCAGTATCGCGCTCTTCACGCCCGATTTCTTCGCCGCACGCGTAGGCGCGGGTCATGATGCGCGCGATCCGATCTTCATTCTCGGCATGCCGCGCGCGGGATCGACGCTGGTCGAGCAGATCCTGTCGAGCCATTCACTGGTTGAAGGCACATCGGAGCTTCCCGATATTCCAGTCTTCGCGCGGCGCTGGGCCGAGTATCCCGAGCGGCTGGCCGAGGTGCCGCACGAGCGGCTGCGCGAACTCGGCGCGGAATATCTCCAGCGCACCCGCATCCAGCGCCGCACCGACCGGCCCCTGTTCATCGACAAGCTGCCCAACAACTGGGCGCATGTGCCGCTGATCCACCTGATCCTGCCCAACGCGACGATCATCGACGCACGACGCCATCCGCTCGGCTGCTGCTTTTCCAACTACAAGCAGCATTTCGCACGCGGCCAGGCGTTCAGCTATTCGCTCGACGATATGGGGCGTTACTATCGCGACTATGTGCGGCTGATGGCGCATGTCGATGCGGTACTGCCGGGGCGGGTACACCGCGTGATCTACGAAAACATGGTCGACGACACCGACGCCGAGGTGCGCGCGCTGCTCGCTGCGGGCGGGCTGGAATTCGAGCCGGCCTGCCTGGAGTTCCACAAGACCGATCGCGCCGTGCGCACGGCAAGCTCCGAACAGGTGCGCCAGCCCATTTTCCGCGAGGGGACCGAAGCGTGGAAACCGTTCGAGCCATGGCTCGACCCGCTCAAGGCGGCGCTGGGGGATGTGCTTGATACCTATCCGGAGGCGCCGCGCTTCTGACGTCGCGAATCTGGCGAGCCACGCGTCCCGATGCATCCATCGAGCAGAGGACGAGCTGGATATTCTACCAACACAGTAGCGCGCCGGTCGGTGCGGGCGGCCGCTACGGAGGGTCGGCCGATCCCGTCACCCGAGCGTGGCAAAACTGTCACGTCGCAGCCATGAAATGAAAAGGTCCATATCGGATCGTTGACGATTGTTGCGTGTGCGAACAGTCTGCCGAAATAGAATGTCGTTTCGGGGGATCGTCATGCATATCACTAAGCGCCGCATCGCACTGGCCACCATGCTGGCTTCCGTCGCGGTCATCGCCTCGCCCGCTCTGGCGCAGGATCAGGCACCGGCGGAGACTCGTCCTGCGATCGACGATTCAGACGACATCATCGTCACCGCGCAGAAGCGCGAGGAAAATCTCCAGAATGTGCCGATCAGCATCCAGGCGCTCGGCACCAAGAAGCTCGACCAGCTGAACATCAGCAATTTCGCCGAATTTTCGCAGCTGCTCCCGTCGGTTTCGTTCCAGAGTTCACAGCCCGGCCTGACCACCGTCTATATGCGTGGCGTCGCATCGGGCGGCGACGGCAACCATTCCGGCTCGCTGCCTTCGGTCGGCGTCTATCTCGACGAACAGCCGGTGACGACGATCGGCGGCACGCTTGACGTCCATGTCTATGACATCGCCCGCATCGAGAGCCTGTCAGGGCCGCAGGGTACGCTCTACGGCGCATCGTCACAGGCCGGCACGATCCGCATCATCACCAACAAGCCCGACACGACCGGCTTTTCCGGCGCGGTCGATGCCGAGGTCAATACGGTCAAGGGTGGCGGCGTCGGCGGCAAGGTCGAAGGCTTTATCAATGCCCCGCTGTCGGACATGGCGGCACTGCGCGTGGTCGGCTTCTATCAGCGCGATGCCGGCTATATCGACAATGTGGCGGGTACGCGCAGCTTCAATGTCTCGGCGCCCTCAGCTCCGCTGGCCGCCGGCTATACCGGTACGGTCAACAATAGCGCATTCGTGAAGAAGAATTTCAACACCAACGAGGTCTATGGCGGGCGCGCCGCGCTGAAGGTCGATCTCGACGATAACTGGACGGTCACCCCGACGGTGATCTACCAGCAGCAGAAGACCAAGGGCATCTTCGGTTACGACAAGAGCGTCGGCGACCTGAAGGTCCAGCGTTTTGCGCCGGACACTCGCAAGGAACGCTTCGTCCAGGCCGCGCTGACGATCGAGGGCAAGGTCGGCAATTGGGACGTGACCTATGCCGGCGCCTATCTCGACCGCACTGCCGCGCAGCAGAGCGACTATACCGATTACGCCGAAATCTATGACACCTTCTACACCAACGGCCTGGCCGGCGACCTGTATTTCACCAATGCCGCGGGCCGGGTGATCGACCCGCGCCAGTTCGTCGTCTCGACCGATCACTTCAAGAAGATGAGCCAGGAATTCCGCGTCGCCTCGCCGCAGGAAGACCGGTTCCGCATCGTCGCCGGCCTGTTCTATCAACGGCAAAGCAACCTGATCCATCAGGATTACCAGATCGCGAACCTCGCCCCGGCCATGTCGGTCAATGGTTATGCCGGGACATTGTGGCTGACCCAACAGCACCGCGTCGACAAGGACTATGCGATGTTCGGGGAGGCGAGTTTCGACATCCTGCCGAACCTGACGCTCACCGGCGGCGGCCGTGCCTTCATCTACGACAATTCACTGATCGGCTTTTACGGTTTTGGCCGCAATCCGGCGGGAGAGCCTTATAACGGCGTCGGCAGTTCCGGCACCGGCGTCGCCGCCTGTTTCACCGCATCGGGCTCGACCGTACGCAACGATCCGACCGGTACGGTATTGCCACCGGTGGTCGCCGGCGGGCCCTGCACCAATCTCGGCGTCTATCTCGGCAATGGCGTGATCGCGCCGAAAAAGGCGAGCGGACAGGGCTTCACCCACCGGCTCAACCTGACCTGGAAGGCGACTGACGACCTGCTGTTCTACGGCACCTGGTCGCGCGGCTTCCGCCCGGGCGGGATCAATCGCCAGGGCACATTGCCGCCCTATGAGCCCGATTATCTGACGAACTACGAAATCGGCTTCAAGACCACGCTGCTCGACGGTGCGCTCCGCTTCAACGGGGCCTTCTACCTGCAGGACTGGAAGGCGTTCCAATTCTCCTTCCTCGGCCTCAACAGCCTGACGCAGATCCAGAACGGCTCCAATGCGCGGATCAAGGGTGTCGAAGCCGATATCAATCTGCAGCCGATCAGCGGCCTGACGATCACCGCAAGCGGCGCCTATACCGACGCCAAGACCCGCCAGAATATCTGCAACGCCGCCGACCCGACCTTTGCCTGCACCGGCCCGGGCAACTTCATCCTGACGCCGGGCGGCACGACCCTGCCGATCACGCCGAAATTCAAGATCAACGGGACGGCGCGCTATACCATCCCGGTCGGGTCGGCGAAGGTCCATTTCCAGGGCCTGATCGCGCATCAAAGCTCGGCATCATCCGACGTCCGTGTCATCCCCGCGGCAGCGTTGGGTCGTCTGCAGGGTTATACGACCGGCGACTTCGCGATCGGCGCGGAGTTCGACAAATTCTCGATCGAGGCGTTCGTCCAGAATGCCTGGGACGAGCGGGCGGAGCTCTCGCGCTCCCAGTCGTGCAGCGTCTGCACGCAACGCAACTACACCGTGGTCAATACACCGCGCACCATCGGCGTTCGTGCCGGGGCGAAATTCTGACGGCAGGCGCCCCGGCCCGGCCCGGGGCGCCGCCTCAGCGATAAGGCGGGTCGTCGAACCAGTCGGCGAAGTCAGGCCATGCCGCCGATACGCGGTCGGGAAAGACGGGTTCGCGCTTTTCGAGGAAGCTCGCCACACCCTCCGCCGCGTCACCACTGGCGCCGCGCGACCAGATCGCACGACTTTCGATACGGTGCGCCTCCATCGGGTGTGCCATGCCGAGCCCGGTCCACATCATCTTGCGCAACAATGAGACCGAGACGGGGGCGCTGTCGCCGGTCAGTTCCTTCGCCAGCGCCCGCGCGGCAGGGAGGAGATCGTCCGGCGCGTGCAGGCTACGCACCAGCCCGCCCTTCAGCGCTTCTTCGGCGCCGAATACGCGGCCGGAATAGCACCATTCGAGCGCCTGGCCGATGCCGACCAGGCGCGGCAGGAACCAGCTCGACGATGCCTCCGCCACGATGCCGCGCCGCGCGAAGACGAAGCCGAAGCGTGCCGCATCGCTCGCCAGGCGGAAATCCATCGGCAGGGTCATGGTCGCGCCGATGCCGACCGCCGGCCCGTTGATCGCGCCGATCACCGGCTTTTTCGATGCGAAGATGCGCAGTGCGAGGATACCGCCGCCGTCGCGGACCGCCGGGTGCGAATAATCCACACTGCCATCGGCGCCAACCGGCGACTCTGCACCATTCCATCCGCCGCGCTTGTCATAGTCGAAGGTCGCCGCGCCGCCCGACAGATCGGCCCCGGCGCAAAAGCCGCGCCCCGCGCCGGTGACGATGACGCAGCGCACATCATCATCGGCATCGGTCGCGTCGAACGCCCCGACCAGTTCCTCCATCATCGCCTTGTTGAAGGCGTTGAGCTTGTCGGGCCGGTTGAGCGTGATGGTGGCGATGCCGTCATCCATGCCGAGCGTGATGGTTTCGAAAGCCCGAGTCATGCCGGGCATTTCGCGCCGCTCTCCACCCATGCCCTGGTCAATGCACCGAACTCGGCCTGAGTGCCCGGCGCGGGTGTGCGGCCCTTGCCGGGATTCCATGCCCAGCCGACCAGGCTGTCATGACTGTTATGCTCGATCAGCTGCTCGAGCGTCTTGCCGTCGTTGCGCTTGGGGTCCTTGATCTGTTCGCAGATCTGGCGGAGCGTCTTACCCTCCCATGCCATGGCGATCGGCGCGAGATGCCAGTTGGGGTGGCCCGGAATGCTGCCCGAGCCATTGGCGAACGCGACATTGGCGGGGCCATGGCAGGTGGCGCATTCCAGCCCGGCCGCGCCATGCCCGTCGGGGCCACGCACCACCGGCGGATTGTGCTGCGTCATCGCATCACCCTGATTGGGCCGATCGGTGCGCGGATGGCAGTTGAGGCAGCGCGGGCTTTGAATGACCTTGCCCATTTCGACGAACAAAGCAGCGGAACGCGCATCGCCGCCGGCAGGGCCGCCCTCGACGCTGGAAGCAGGCATGCGTCGCGCCTGCCCGCCGGCACCACCGGCCAGTACTGCTACGGGAAGGGCGAGCACGCTCATCGCGAGCACGACATGACGGAGCATGATCATGCATTGTCTCCATGCGCGAAGGGCAATCGGCGCACCGCCTTGCCGGTCAGCCTGCGCCACGCATTGGCGATAGCGGGTGCGGTCGGCGGCAGCCCGGGTTCGCCGACACCGGTCGGGTTGGCGCCCGATTTGATGATCGCCACCTCGACCTCGGGCATCTCGCCGATGCGCAGCGAGCGATAGCTGTCGAAATTGCTCTGCTGCACCAGGCCGCCTTCGCCGAGCGTGATCTCACTATAAAGCGCATGGCCGAGCCCATAGCCGATCCCGCCTTCGATCTGCGCGCGGATGACATTGGTGTTGATCGCGATGCCGCAATCGATCGCACACCACATCTTGTGCACCTTTGGCAGTCCATCTGCGCCCTTCGACACTTCGGCGATCTGCGCGACATAGCTGCCGAAACTCTTGTGGAACGCGACGCCGCGCGCACGACCGGATTTCGCATCGAGCCCGCCGGCCAGTTCGGCGACGCGCCTGAGCACTGCCTTGGCGCGATCGTCCTTCATCAGTTTCAGGCGTCCGGCGATACGATCCTGACCGCCCAGTTCGAGCAGCTGATCGAGAAAGGTCTCGACCGCATAGGCGGTATGGGTGTTGCCGACCGAGCGCCACCAGAGCGTCGGCACGCCGTTCTGCATGACGTGGAAACCGGCACGGAAAGCGGGAAAATCATAGGAGCTTTCGGTGACGCCCTCCATCATCGAATCGTCATAGCCCTTGGACTTGTCCTCGAACGGCGTGCCGATCATGAAGGACTGGGCGGCGATGACCGAGTCCCAGCCGACAATCTCGCCCCTGGCATCGACCCCACCCTGCGCGCGGTGAACGACGAGCGGGCGATAGCGGCCGCCGAGCAGGTCGGTTTCGCGTGTCCAGACATGCTTGACCGGGGTCTTGCCGCCGAGCGCCTTGACCGCGCTCGCGGCCTCGACCGCGAATTCCATCGCCGGCGTCGCGCGCCGACCGAAGCTGCCGCCGGCATAAAGTTCGTGCAGCGTCATGCCGGCAAAGGGCACGCCGAGCACGCCTGCGATCGCCGCCGTCTCGCCGACCTGGAACTGGCTGCCCATCCAGACGTCCGCGCCGCCTTCACGCGGCTCGATCACGACATCGAGCGGCTCCATCGGGGCATGCGCGAGATAGGGAAAGATATAGGTCGCATCGATCGTCTTCGCCGCGCCCTTGATCGCGGCGGCGGCATCGCCCTTCGCCTCGGCCTGTTTGCCCGGCGTCGCCGCCGCTTCGGCATAGGTTTTGATCATCGCCTCGGTCGAGCGGGTTTCGGCCTTGGACAAATCCCAGTCCACGTCGAGCGCGGCACGCCCCCGGATCGCGGCGAACGTGTCCTTGGCATAGACCACGACCCCATGCGGGATCGCCTTGACCGCGACCACGCCGGGGACTTTCAGCGCGGCGGCATCGCGCACTGCCTTCACCGTACCGCCAAATGCGGGCGGATGCTGGATCACGCTGATCACCATGCCCGGTCGGCGCGTGTCCATGGTGAACTGCGCGGTGCCGGTGGTCTTGACCAGCGTATCGATCTTGGGGACGTCGGTGCCGATCAGGGTGAACTGGTCGGGGGTCTTGAGCACCGGCTTTTCGGGCACCGGCAGCAGCGCCGCGTCGGCGGCAAGTTCGCCGAAACGCGCCTTGCGCTTACCGTGGCTGACCACGCCCTTCGATACCTTGATCTCGGCGGCAGGAACCTTCCATTTCCGCGCCGCGGCCTCGACCAGCATCGCACGGGCGGCGGCGCCGGCATTGCGCAACTGCATCCAGCTATTGGCCATCGCGGTCGATCCGCCGGTGCCCATCGTGCCGAACATGAGATTCTTGTAGAGCGGGTCGTTGGCCGGCGCGAAGTCGATCCGCATCTGCGACCAGTCGGCGTCGAGCTCGTCGGCGACGATCGTGGTCAGGCCGGTCGCCGGCCCCTGGCCGAATTCGATATGCTTGATGATCACCGTGACGCTGTTGTCGGCGGCGATGCGCACGAACGCATTGGGTGCGAACGGCGCGGCAGCCTTGGCCGGTGCTGCGGCGGCCCGCCCCCCCATCGGCAAGGCAAGGCCGATCACCAGGCCCGATGTACCGAGGAATTCGCGGCGGCTTGTGCCATTGGCATCGAAGGGCGCGTTCATGCTGCCGCTCCGGCGGATCTGGCCGCATCCTTTATCGCCTGGCGGACGCGCACATAGGTGGCGCAGCGGCAGATATTACCGGCCATGCCATGGTCGATATCTTCGTCGCTGGGGTTCGGCTTGATCGAGAGCAGGCCGATCGCCGACATCACCTGTCCCGACTGGCAGAAGCCGCATTGCGGCACGTCGATCGCGACCCAGGCAGCCTTGACCGCGTCTGCCGTCTTACCCTTCACGCCTTCGATCGTCGTCACGCTGCGCCCCGCCACGGTACCGACCGGCGTCACGCAGGAGCGGCGATTCTTGCCGTCGAGATGTACGGTGCACGCGCCGCACTGCGCGATGCCGCAGCCATATTTGGTGCCGGTCAGTTCGAGATGATCGCGCAACACCCAGAGCAGCGGCGTATCGGGGTCGCCGTCGAACGTCGCTTTCGCCCCGTTCAGAAGGAACTCGGTCGCCATCCAGCGTCTCCCTTTTCGTGCCCGCAGCGATGATACGGCGCGCAGCGGCAGGCAGGCAACCGGAAACGTCTCGAATCGAAACCCGAGGGTCGTAACGGCTTTTTAGGCGGCGGTCGGCATAAGGCGGACCATGCGTCACTTTCCTCTTATCGCCCCCAATCCTCCGCGCCTGACGGAGCAGCTCGATGCGCTGCGCCGGGTCGAGGCATCGGGTGTATTCAGCAATAACGGGCCCGAAGTCCGCGCGTTCGAGGCCGAGATTACCGACTCGCTGTTCGGCGGTCGCGGTGCGAGCCTGGCGGTCGCCAACGCGACGCTCGGCCTGATGGTCGCGATCAAACATGCCGCGATGGAAGCCGGGCGGCCGGACGGGCTGGCCCTGATGCCGAGCCTGACCTTCGCCGCGACCGGCCAGGCAGCTTTATGGTCGGGGCTGACGCCGCTGATCTGCGATGTAGATCCGGACGAATGGAGTGCCTGCCCGGAGGCCGAGGAGCGGTTGCTGCACCATTACGGCGACCGTATCGGCGTCATCACTCCCTATGCCACCTTCGGCAATGCGATCGATCTCGATCGCTACGCCTGGCTGCAGCGGCGTTTCGGCGTCGGCGTGGTGATCGATGCGGCGTCCTCGCTCGGCACGCGCGACGGCGCGGGCGACGGCTTCGGTCATGATGCACCGTTCGCGGTGGTCTATTCGATGCACGCGACCAAGACCTTCGCGGTCGCCGAAGGCGGGTTGATTCATAGCGGCGACGCGCAGCTGATCGACCGGTTGCGCACAATGATCAATTTCGGATTCGAAGGCGGACGCAGCGCGACCCTGCCGGGTATCAACGCCAAGCTGCCCGAAGTGATCGCGGTGCTGGCGCGCGCCAAGCTCGGCGAGATCGAGGCAGTGTGCGAGGCACGCACCGCGGTCGAGGCTGCCTATCGCGGGACGTTGAGTGACTTCACCCTGCAAGCGGTTTCTGGCCGGCGGCGAGCGATGCAATTCATGCCGGTGCTGCTGCCCGACGCGCTGGTGTCACGTCGCGACCGGATCGCGGCCGACCTGCAGGCGGCAGGAATCGGCGTCGGGCGCTATTTCAGCCCGCACCTTGCCGAGCAGCCTTTGTTTCAGACCAGCGCGCTGATCGAGCCGACACCGGTCGCCGACCGGGTCGCTGCACGCATGCTGTCGCTACCGATCACCGACGCGATGAGCCCGGACGATGCGCGCCATATCGCCACGACCTTCACCGCAATCTGCGCCGCGGAAGCCGCGCGCGTCCCGGCGGAGCCAAAACACCGCGCCATTGCGGCGACGCTGATCGTCGGCGGCGGGCCCGCAGGCACCGCATTGCTCACCGCGGCGAGCAAGAAGGGCCGGCTCGCCGATCTCGCGCGCGCGGGACTGGTCATGGTCGAGCGCGACGATGCGATCGGTGGTGGGCGGCTCGGGCGCTATGCGATCAATTCCGACAGCACTGCGCAAACCTTCCTGACCGCGGTCAAGGACAACCCCCATCCCGAACTCGCCGCGATCGTGGCGCATCCGGCCGCGCGCGCGGTCGAACGCTATGCCGACGCGCTGGGCGTGCCCCTGGTCGAGGCCGGACCGCTGCTCCGCGCGACCGGCGACCGGCTGGCCGATATCGTCGTCGCCAATGGCGGATCCGTGCTGACCGGGCACGACGTGCTGGGTAGCCAGCGTACCGCCGATGGCCTGTGGAACACACGAATCCGGCGTCGGGCCGACGGAATCGAGTTCGACCAGCTGTCCCACCAGATCGTCATCGCCACCGGCGGACATCAGCCGCTCGACCGGCTGGTCCGGCAAAGTGTCGCTGGCGTGCCGCTGGTCGATCATGCCGGCGGCAAGCTGCTGCAATCCGATGAAGTGCTGTCGCTCGGCGGCTTCACCAAGGTCGCCGACCTGCTCGCCGGCAAGCGGAACCCTCGCATCGCGGTGATTGGCGGATCGACCAGCGCGCTGACCAGCATCGCCCTGTTGCTCAAAGGCTCCCCGGCCTTGCCGTTCGGCGCAGGGGGCATCACCCTGCTCCATCGCCGTCCGCTGCGCCCCTTCTATCCGTCGATCGACGCCGCCCATGCCGAAGGCTTCACTGATTTCGGCCCTGAGGACATCTGCCCGGTCAGCGGCTTCGTCTATCGCCTCGCCGGTTTCCGGCTCGAGGCGCGCGAACTGGTGCTGCGCATGCTCGGCGTCGATGGCCGCGCGCCCGATCCGCGGATCGCGCTGCATCGCATCGCTGGCGCGGACGACCGGATCGCGCGAGCGCATCTCGACCGCGCCGACCTCGTCGTCGCGGCGCTCGGCTATCGCCCGCACGCGCTGCCGATCAGTGACCAGCACGGCGATCCGATCGCGCTGTCCGCGCAGCACGGCGGTGCCATGGTCGACGCGCATTGCCGGGTGATCGACGCCCAGGGAACGCCGGTCCCCGGCGTCTATGGCATCGGCCTCGCCGCCGGCTTCGTACCCTGGGGTGCGCTTGGCGGCGAGGCGAGCTTCTCGGGCCAGGCCAACGGGCTGTGGCTCTGGCAGAATGATGTCGGGCAGATGATCGTCGACCAGATTCTGGGCGACGCAGGTGCCGGGCGAGAACGGGCGGTCGCATGACGGCGCCGGTCGTCAGCGTGATCATGGCTGCGTATAATGGCGCGGCCCTGGTCGGCGAGACGATCGCCAGCTTGCAGGCGCAGACTCTCAGCGATTTCGAGATCGTCGTGGTCGACGACCGGTCGACCGACGATACGCTGGCGATCCTGCGCGCGATCGATGACCCACGCCTTCGCGTGATCGAAAGTGCGGCCAATCAAGGCCCGGTGCGGGCGCGCAACCGCGCGGTTGCGGAAGCGCGCGGCCGCTATATCGCGGGGCTCGACCAGGACGATCTGTGCCGGCCGGAACGGCTCGCCAGGCAGGTCGCCTATCTGGAAGCACGTCCCGACACCGTCTTGCTCGGCACCGCCGCCACGGCTCTTGAAGACGGGCGCTTGTCGGCAACCGGCCATGCGCCCGCCTCCACGCCGCTGCTGATCGAGTGGCTGTTGCGGATCGAGAATCCGCTGGTCTGGTCGTCGGTGATGGTCCGCGCCGACGCCGCGCGCCAGCTTGCCCCCTTTACCCGCCCGGCGATGCTCTATGCCGAGGATTTCGACCTGTATCACCGGCTGGCGAAGCTCGGCCGGATCGCACGGCTCGACGAAGAACTGCTCGTCTATCGCCGGCACGGCGGCGGGGCATCGCAATGCTTTGTCGACACGATGCGCGCCCATGCCGCGCTGGTGCTGGCGAAGGCCTATGCCGAGCTGTTCGGCGAGGAGGCACAGCAGGTCGCCCGACTCGTCGTACAGCATATCATGGGGCAGGAACCGGTCCCGCACCGTGTCGCGCTGCTCCAGCTCGGCACCGCGCTCGCGCGGCTGCAGGAGGATTTCCTGTCGAACCGGGTCGTCGATGCGGAGAGCCTGACACTGATCCGCTGGGAAACCGCACGGCGCTGGAGCCGGGTCGGCCGGGCGGCCCTGCGTACCGGCACGATCGGGCTCGGCGATGCCATCGCGGTGCGGCCCGACCATCTCGGGCTCGGCCATGCCGGAGTCGAGGAGCTGATCATGTCGCGCCTGATCGGCGGTGCGCGGTCGGCGATCAGACGCGCGAAATAGCACGACGCAGCCAAGCTGGTCCTACCCTATGCGCTCATGCTCAGCCTTGCATCGCCTGAGTGATGGTGAGTTCGATGAATTCGGCCGGATGAATCATCTGCAGCATGATCGAGACGATCATATCGCCGTTCAGCACGTCTTGCGCGGTCATGCTCGAACCGATCCCGCAGGTTATGGTAAAGGCCTGGCTCGCCGTCGAGCCCATCAGCCCGCCCGCTTGCCAGACGCCGGTCAGGAACGCGGAAACAGAAGCGGTCACCGTCGCCCAGGTCGTCGCATCATTGGCGGCGAAGGCATAAGGCTGCAGCGCCGCCCTGATCGACTGGTCGATATAGATCAGCGTCCGCCGCGCCTGAATATAGCGATAGTCCTGACTGTTGCCGTCGAGCGTCCGTGCGCCCCAAACCACCGAACCACGGTTCGGCTGGCTGCGGACGATATTGATCGCCTCGCCATTCAACGGCGCGTTGAAACCGCCCTGTTGGGCGTCGCTCATGTCGCAGAACGGCGATGTCACGCTGTCGAGCGCGACATTCGCCGGTGCATCCCATACCCCATTGTTGCTGTCGTTCATGGTCCATATGCCGGCCAAGCCGGCGCTGGGCGCCAGGACATTCATCTTGGTGGCGATCAGCTGCATGATCTGCTGAAATACCGGCAGGGCATCGAGCAGCAGCCGGTCGAGCGTCCACTGCCATGCCGACAGATCGGCGCCCGGCGTTGGATAGGCAACCGGTGGCGTGGTGGCGCTTGAGGTCGATCCCGAATATTGCGTGGTGTTGGTGCTGCTCCGCGTGACCGGAAAGGCGGTAGCGATCGCGGTTTGCACTGTGGCCAGCTGCGCGCCCGAATAGAGCATATTGGCCTGGGTCGTCAGGATGTTGTTGACGACCGAGTTGTCGCCGTTCGGGGCCGCCAGATTGGTATAGAGAATGTCGCCCGGCGCGACGATCGACGTATTGAGCGCGGGCGCATAGGCCACGCCAAAACCGACATTGGTGACCTGCGGCGCGATCGCGGTGACGAGATCGTTCTGGCACGCCTGCAGCCCAGTGACCGTATCGGCCATCAGGCATCCGGGCAGATCGAGGATCGCCATGCGGTCCTGCAAGGCGCCCGCCTGAGCGAGCATGGCGCAGGCGACGCGCCCATAATCGGCCAGGTTCAGCTGACAGGCTTCGGGAATGACGATCATGGTCGGCCCCGTCTTTCCGGCGGCCGCGGCGAGGCCAGCCAACAGGCCGGGCGCCCCTGTCACCGGGTCGCCCGCAGCGATGGCGGCCGGAATCCAGGCCGCAGGCACCGGGTCGGGCGCGACGACTGGCGACTGGCCGCTCCAATAGCTGCCGACCGACACCACATAGCAAGGACCACCGCCATTGGCGAAGAACAAGCGCAAGTGCGCATAAAGGCAGAATTGGCTCGCGTCGGGCGATGTGGCACTCAAATCGAAGCCCGTCATCGCGACATCGAGCCCGATCGAGCCGGAACCCGGCACGGTGAAGCTAGCCTGGAAGTCCGGTGTTGCCCCGGCGGCGGCCATCGACACGCGATAGGATCGCGGCGCAGCACCGCCGAAATAAGCGATGAATTCGGTCATCGACGTGATCGCGACGGGAACGCCGTAGAGCAGCGCGCCCGTCACCGGGTCACCGGCATATTGTGTATAGCCGATGAAGACCGGGACCGCGGTTGGAATGCCGACGATCGATGTTCCAAAGGCCGGAGTTTCCGTAACGTAAACGCCCGGAGTGGTTCTGCTCGGAGTCATGCTGTTACGGATACGTCCCGACGCCGTGTCGTACAAAATAATGTTGCGCCACTACGGCTCTATCATAGGTCAAGATGAGCAGCGCGGTCGTGACGGAGAACAGCTCCCGATCAATCGGATCGCGGCGGCGCGGCCGAATTGCGCAATACCAATGTCGCCGGCACCACGATCGGCGTGTCGGGCACCTCGCGCCCGGCCTGGTCGGCGATGATCAGTTCAACCGCGCGCGCCGCGACCTCCGCGATCGGCTGGACGACGGCAGTCAATGACGGATGGGTGAAGCGCACGATCGGCGTATCGTCAAAGCTGATCAGCGACAGATCGCGCGGCACCTCGATCCCGCGTTCGCGACCCACCTCCAGCGTCGCCAGTGCCATCTGATCGTTGCTCGCGACGATTGCGCTGGGAGGCGCATCCTGATCGAGCAGATGGTTTGCCGCTTGCTTGCCCGAGGCGAAGCTGAAATCGCCCTGCGCCAGCAGACCGGCCGTCTCCAGCCCCGCTGCGGCCATCGATGCGCGCCAGCCATCGACACGCCAGGCGCTGAGTTCATAATCGGCCGGGCCGGCGATAAAGCCGATCCTGCGATGGCCAAGGTCGATCAGATGCTCGGTCGCCAGCCGCGCAGCGCGCTCATCGTCCATCGTCAGGGCGAAACCGGGGCCCGCTTTCAGCGAGCCGATCCGCGCGAAACTGATCTTGTGGTCGTGGAGCAGGTTGATGATCAGCGGATTTTCCGAATGCGGCGGTGTCAGGATCACCCCGTCCGGCTGCAATGCGGCGATCGCGCCGAGCAATTCGCGCTCGATATGGTCGCTATGCGTATCGACCAGTTCGATGATCATGCGATAGCCATGTTCAGCGCAGGTGAGCATGCCACCGAGCAGCATCTGGTCGACCCAGTCGGTGCCCTGCCGTCCGCGCCAGTCGGCGATGGTACGCTCGCGATCGTTGAGCGCGAGGATCAGATAGGATCGCGACCCGCTCATCCGCTGCGCAGCGATAGAGGGCACATAGCCAAGCCTGTCGATCGATTCCTGCACCCGGAGCTTCATCTCCGGGCGGACGTTCGGCTCCTTGTTGATCACCCGGCTGACGGTCTGCAGCGACACGCCCGCATCGGCAGCGACATGCTTGATGGTGACCGCTTGCCGCCGACGCGCCATGCCCGCTCAGCCCTGCATTGCCACGGGCGCCGTACCGCAATAGCGGACGACATAATCGGCATGCGCGGGCAACGTCGCAACCGTCCGGGTGACGTTACCGCGCAGCGTACCGAGGAATTTCTCCAGCTCGTCGTCGCGCAATTTCTCGGCGATCGGATGATAGGCGCGCGGCATGATCCCCTGCCCCATCATCACCTGGACCCAACTGTTTTCAGCGAACAATTCCTCATTCTTACGGAACACACGGCCGGTTTCACGGAACAGTTCGACCTTTTGCGCCAGCGTATCGGGGATCGGCATGGCCGCACAGTAACGCCAGAAGGGACTGTCGCGCCGATCAGTCGCCTTATAGTGCAGGACAAGGAAATCGCGGATTTGCAGCATGTCATCATTTTGCTGATCGTTGAATTCCGCAATGTCACGCTCGCTGATATCGCCCTGCGGCATCATTCTCAGCAGGCGCAGTACCGCGCGCTGGATCAAATGGATACTGGTGGATTCCAGCGGCTCCATAAAGCCGCTCGACAGGCCGATGGCAACGCAATTGCGATGCCATTGCCGTCGCCGCGCGCCGGCCTGGAAGCGCAGGAAATTGGGCTCGGTCAGCACCTCGCCCTCGATATTGCCGAGCAGCCGTTCGAGCGCATCTTCGCGGCTCAGATAGCGACTGCAATAGACCAGTCCGTTGCCGGAACGATGTTGCAGCGGGATACGCCATTGCCAGCCGGCGTCATGCGCCATCGCGCGGGTATAAGGGACCGCCGGCCCGACATTTTCGGTCTGCAGCGCGATCGCGGAATCGCACGGCAGATAATGCGTCCAGTCGTCATAGCCGGCGTGCAGCGTCTGTTCGATCAGCAGCGCGCGGAATCCCGTGCAATCGATAAACAGATCGCCCTCGATCCGCGTACCGGAATCGAGCACCAGCGCAGCGATATCGCCATTTTCGCCGTCGAGCTCGACTTGCGAAATCCGACCCTCGATGCGCCTGGCCCCATCTCCCTCGGCCATGGTGCGCAGGAATTTGGCATAGAGCGTCGAATCGAGTTGATACGCATAATTCATCGCCTCATCGGGCAGATGCGCGAACTTGCCCTGCAAGGCCGCGATCACCTCCAGGCAGTAATCGTCATAGGATTGCTCATATCCCCTGTCGCGGGCGCAGAGCCAGAAATGCTGGAAGCCGGCCGACCAATGGTCCTTGCCGGTATAGCCGAACGAATGGAAATAGCGGTGTCCGGGCTCCTTCCAATTGTCGAACAATATGCCGAGCTTGAACGTCGCCTGGGTCGCGCGCATGAATTCGGCCTCATTGATGCCGAGCAGCCGGTTGTAATTGATCAGGGGCGGGATGGTGGATTCACCTACCCCGATCGTGCCGATCGCATCGGATTCAACCAGCGTCAGATCGACCGTGCGCCCCATGGTCCGCGCGATCGCTGCCGCGGCCATCCAGCCGGCAGTGCCGCCGCCGGCAATCACGATACGGCGCGGATGCCGTGCTTCGCCGGTCATTGGCTCAATGCTCTCAACAAAAAGGCGCGGATGCGGCCGGCGCTTTCGGGGGTCAGGGGTGCGAGGATGCTCCTTCCCGCTTCGGGGATATGCGCGACCACCTCGTCATCGTTACCGAAGACATAATAGTCGAACATGTCGCGCCAATAACGTTTCTGATCCTCGGGCAGGTCACGGATCGCCAGCAATGCGTGGTTGAGCGCATCCTGCGGCTGGCCGAGCCAGCGTGGCGTTTCGCGCCACCAGTAATTGACCAGGATATTGAACGGCTCCAGCCCTTCGACATGATGCCACCACATGGCAGGGATATAGATCGCATCGCCCGCCGCCAGCTCGGCGACCTGCGCATGGGCCAAGGCCTCGCGAAAGCGCGGATGAGCGGCGAAATCCGGGGCGTGGAAATCGACCATGCTGACCGCCCGGCCGGCGGGCGTGTTGTCCACCGGCCCGAGATAGAGGTTCCGGAACTGTTCGCGCGGGAACAGCGTGAAGCGGCGGCGCCCCGCCGCGACACAGGCGAGATTGTCGGGAATGTCGTTATGCGCAGCGATACGCGTGCGCGTTCCCATCCAGATGCTGGCCAGGGGCACGCGATCACCGAGCTCGACATGATTCGCTTCGTGCAGCCCGGCGAAGAATTCATGCATGTCGATCGAGGCGAGATAGATTGGCGGCGCGTCCGCCTTGCCCTCCAGCGCATCGATCTGCGCGAAGATTTCTGGCAGTTTGGCACGCAGCGTGCGGAAATTCATCCCCATCGCCTGATCGTAGAAGAGCCGCCCGTCGCTGCCCGGTGCGCCCACCGAAACGGTGAAGGGACGTTCCCGACGCCGCCTGAGCAGATAGTCTCGTGCATCGCGCGTCGAACGGCGGCCGGCCTCGACCAACGGCCAGTCCGACACCAGGCCACGAACGATGAAAGGACGATCCGCCGCGCGCAGCTGCCGATCGAGCTCCTCGGGGCCCGAGACGATGACCTCTGGGATCGTGGCGAGCGCGCCGAAAATGCCGGGATCCGCCTCAGCCACCGCCCATTCGCCGGTTCTTGCGCGCAATCAGCTCGGTGAGATTGCTGAGCGAGGCGAGCGCCATGAAGATCGGCATCAGATGATCCTCGGCCTGCAATTCGCCGAGCGCCGCGGCGTCGAGTGCCTGCAGGCGCTCCTCGTCGATCACATGGAAGCCGACCAGCCGGTTGATCGATCCGTCGTCCAGCGTGATCTCCAGTGTCAACGGCTCGAGCAACTCGTGGCGACTCAATGCGGCGAAAAAGTCGCCGGATGCCTGATAACCCGCATCGAGTGCGCCAAGCTTGTCGGTGACCGATTCCAGATACGGAGTCGGCCGCCCATCCTCATCGAACAGCCGCACGCCGTCCGCACCGATGCGCGGGCTAGCGAGGTCGATATGCACCTGCTTGTCGCCGCTCTGCGACGGCGATCCACCGATCAGGAACGGCTGGATGTCGATCGCCAGCGGC
Source organism: Sphingomonas alpina (assembly GCF_014490665.1). Classification (NCBI taxonomy): domain Bacteria; kingdom Pseudomonadati; phylum Pseudomonadota; class Alphaproteobacteria; order Sphingomonadales; family Sphingomonadaceae; genus Sphingomonas; species Sphingomonas alpina. The sequence goes on from NZ_CP061038.1 coordinate 4,033,917, forward strand.
AGGTAACGAGCATCCCATTTGCTGTCGTCGAGGAACAGGTTCTCGCCAGTCTCGAACCCGAACATCGCTAGCGCGGTAAAGCGGTCGCGTTCGGCATTGAGGCGGAACAGGATGGGATATTCATCCTGTACGCGGCGGAACTCGCTCGGCACCGCGATGCTGCACATCACCGCATCGCCCAACTGGGCACTGCGCTCGGTGCGCACGCGGAGATCGCGATGGTCTTCGACGGTGAGCAGCGCGTGTCCGGACATGTCAGCGAATATTTCCCATGGAGGGCGCCACGTCCTGCCCCGCGCGCAACGCGTCGAGATAGGCCCGATTAGTGGGCAGGCTGGAAACAAGCACGCGGGCCCGCTGCTCAACCTGGCCAAGCTGTTGGGTCACGCCGTCGCCGGGCGCACCCCGTATCGCACCAGCGAGCGGGGCGGGAAAGCCCATGCCGTAAAGCACATATTGATAGCTCGCCGCCGGAAAAATCTCTTCTGCCGCCGGCAGGTCGGCACGCGATGGCGGCTGATCGCGCCAAAGGCGGAGCTGCTCGGCCAGCCGCGGCGGAATCGACGCCGGATCGCGATGGTCGCGCCAATAGGGTTCGTCGCGCTCGCTCAGCACATAATGGAGCTTGAGGAACTCGACGATCCGATCCCAGCGATAACGGAACAGCGTATTGAACCGGCTCGCATGGATATCCATCACGTCGCGGGTCGCCGGAAAATTGTCCAGCAGCGCTTCCAGCGACAGCTCGATCAGCACGATCGCCGATGCCTCAAGCGGTTCGAGAAAACCCGCCGACAGCCCGATCGCGAGGCAATTGCGCTCCCAGAAGCGCTCGCGATGGCCCGAGCGGAAGGCGAGGCGGCGGAACGGCAGGCGATCGGCATCGGCGCCGGGCAGGGAGCGGCGCAGATAAGCGGCAAGCGTCGCCGCCGCCGCCTCGTCGCTCATATGCCGCGACGAGTAAACGCAGCCGATGCCGCGCCGGGTCGGCAGGCCGATGTCCCACATCCAGCCCGCCGCGTGCGCGGTGGCGTTGGTCTGCGACGCAATCGCGCTGTCGGGCGCGACCGGAACCTGCACGGCAAGCGCACGATCGTTGAAAAGCTCGCCGCTGCGGTCGAGGAAGGCGACGCCATAATGCTCGCCGATCAGCAGCGCGGCATGGCCAGTGCAATCGATGAACAGGTCGCCGGCAATTTCGCCCGAAGCGCGCGTGCGGACGGCCGCGATATCACCGTCATCCAGCCGATCGACCGCGACGACATGGTCGCGCACATGGCGCACACCGAGCCGTTCAGTGGCATGCTTGGTGAGCAGCGCCGCCAGCTTCGTGGCGTCGAGGTGATAGGCGTAGTTGAGCGCGCCCGCATAATCCGGCATCGCTTTTTGGCGCGGCGCCAGATTGAGCGCACACGGGCGCGCCTGCGACGTAACCGTATCGGAGAAGCGGCGATCTGGGGCCTGATCGCGCCATGCCGCCACCACATCGCGCGGGTCGCCATCGATCGGAGCGACAAAGGGGTGGAGATACTCGTCGCCATCGGCGCCGGTGCGCCAGCCGATAAAGCGCGACCCCTGTTTGAACGAAGCGTCGCAAGCGAGCAGAAACTCTGCCTCCGGAATACCGATCCGTTCCAGCGTCCGCCGCATCGTCGGCCAAGTGCCCTCGCCGACGCCGATCGTCGGAATGTCGGGCGATTCGATCAACGTCACCTCGATCGGCGCTCGGGCCGCCGGATTGGCGCGAGCGGCGACCATGCAGGCCGCGAGCCAGCCAGCGGTGCCACCGCCGACGATCACGATCCGTGAGATTGCCCCATCCACGCTACGCGCCTTCATCCACGATCGGCAGCTTGCCGTGCGGGAAGAGGAAAAGCCACCCTCGTTCGAAAGTGGCTTTTCCGTTCCTTGCACTTTTCCAACCGGGTCGGATCAGAATGATGCCCGCACGCCGAACGAGTAGCGGGCATAACCCGGCGAGACGACGGTCACGTTACGTTCCGACCGCTGATGTTCACGCCGACTTGAACCGGTCAGGTTGATGCCTTCGGCGAAGACACTGAAGCCCTTTATGAACTCGTAGCTCGCGCTCGCGTCGACCTGGCCGTAAGCTTCGGTATAGGTCGGGTTCGGGCCCGTAGCATTCAGGAATTTGTCGCGCCAATTGTACGCGACGCGCGCCTGGATGCCGTATTTGTCGAAGAACGCGACCGCATTCGCGCTGTTGCTGAGGCCGACCAGCGCGAATTGGGTAAAGCTGGCAGGCTTGGTGTTGTCGTACTTCGCACTGCCATCGACGATCGTATAGTTCAGGATCGCGCCGAAACCGGTATCCCAGAAGCTGTGCTGGACAGCGAATTCCCAGCCATGGAGCGAGGCGGTCTGATCGCTGTTCACTGGCGTGGTGATCTGGAAATTCAGCGCCGGATCCTCTGGCAGGGCGAAAATCAGCCCGCTCGCTTGGTTCGACGATTGTGGATAGTTGGCGAAAATATACTGGCGGATCTGGGTGGCCGTCGCGTTCGCCCCCAGCGCGTTGAGCGCCGCCTGATAGCGTGGGCCGCCCACTGGGGTTCTCAGACCGAAAGCATTGGTGTCGACACGCGTGGTCGAGATGAAATTCGCGACATTCTTGTGGAAATAGCCAACCGAGACATAGCTGCCGGGGGCATAATACCATTCGGCCGACAGATCGATATTCTTCGACTTGAACGGGATCAGCCCCGGGTTGCCGAGCGTACCGGTGCCGCCGCCGACACGGAACAGCGTGTCGATCGTCTGCCCACCCTGCATTCTATCATAGCCGGGACGGGTAATCGTGTGGCTGTACGAAGCACGCAACTTGACGTTGTCGAATGGCGAAATGTCGAAGTCGACCGACGGCAGCCAATTCTGATAACTGCCCTTGAACCGGGTCGTGGTAGTGTCGACCTTTGATTGAACGACGTTGAATTCATTATCCGATACCCATTGGGTACCCAAGGATAGCGGTATTTGCGCCGCCGAAGAAATATCGGTCACCTCGTAACGCAAACCGGCGACGAAGTGCGCCGGATTATCGAACGCGTCGAACTTGGTCGCTACCTGCAGATAGGGTGCCAGCGTCTTTTCGGTGATGCGCCGGTCAGTGTCGAACTTGGCGAGGCACGTGCCCGGGACGCCTTGGGCACCCGATCGCGGCTGGCTGCACGCATGAAATTGACCCTCGAGCAGATCAGCCATCTTCTCAAAGTTGAATGTGTAGAATTTCTGCGCCATGCCCGGCTGCGCAAGACCAGGGAACAGGTTCGGCAGCGTCGCGAGCGTGAACATGTCGTCAGGAACCGACGACGCCGGACCGATACCGCCCCAGGTATCATTCTGAATGGTGCCGAAGGCCGAGCGAACCTTATTCTCAACATAGGAGACGCCGAAATCGAGGCTGTCGAGCAGCCCGCCGTCATGGTCGTAGTGACCGCTCAACTGGACCTGATTGATCTCGTCCCTGAAATAGGCGTTACGGAACGCGTTGCCGGTCGGTGTGATCAACCCCGCATTGAGCGGATCGATGCCGGGAGCCATGGTATAGGAAATGACTGGCAGATCATGGTCGAAATTGATCGTCTGGCTCTGCACACCGAAGATCGCGGTGCCGACCGACATGCTCGATCCATATTTGTTGGTCGGCTTCACTTCCGCGGTCGAGTGATGTCCATCGAGCGTTACCGTCACCCCGCCCGGCGCCTTCCAGACCAAATTGCCGCCAAGCGACTTGTTCTCCGCGCGATTGGCAGTGAGCGACCCGCTATAGGAAAGGTCCTTTCCTATGTTGCATGGTAAGGTCGTTGGCGCCGCACAGCCCGGATCCGGGACTGCGAACCGCTCGGTGTAGAAGACCGGACCAGCGACCGGACCGTCGGTCCAGGCGCTCGACGTATCGCCATGGTTGAACCAGACGCCGACATTGCTGTTGCGGGTTTCCACGGAATTGCGTGAATAGGTATAATCGATTGTCGCGGTCAGTGCGTCGGTGGGGCGGAATTGCAGGATAGCCTGACCGTTGATGCGTTCGCGATCGATGTCATTAAACTCGTACGATGCATTTTGCGGGACCTGATAAACGTCGGTCGGGTCCGGCCGGTTCGTAACGTTCGGATTGCCAGGCGAGAGCGAGCCCCAGTTATTCTCGTTGCCGAGATAGCCGTCGCGCCAGCCCACGACCCCCTTATTGGTGCCCGCCTTGCGCTTCTGATAGGAACCGATGATCGCGATGCCGATGCGATCATCCGCCAAGGTCGTGCTGAAAATGCCCGAGACTTCCGGCGTGATGTCGTTCTTGCCGCGCTGAGACGTGTCGATCACACCCTTAACGGAGAGGCTGCCACGCGTACCTGGCCGGTCGAACGGGCGCGGGCTTCGGATATTGATGGTTGAACCGATGCCGCCGGATTCGATCGTCGCACGGCCGCTCTTATAGACTTCGACCGCCGCGACACCTTCGGAAGCGAGGTTGGCGAAATCGAACGAACGCGACGACGGCGCACTGCCGCCGTCACCGATAAACGCGGTCGGCATCTGGCGGCCGTTCAGCGTCACCAGGTTGAATTCGGGACCGAAACCGCGAACGGTGACGAGCGAACCCTCACCATTCGACCGGTCGATCGAGACGCCGGTAATCCGCTGGAGCGATTCGGCGAGGTTGGTGTCGGGGAATTTGCCGATATCCTCGGCCGAAATCGCATCGACGACACCCTGCGAATCGCGCTTGATGTCCGCCGATGCCCGCAAGCTGGCACGGATACCGGTGACGATGATGTCATCGCCTTGATCAGCGGCGGGATCGACCGGCAGTTGCTGGGATCCGGAAGGACCGGAATTGCCAGTGGCCGCATCCTGCGCGACGGCAATGCCCGGTATGGCCATGAGCGCTAGCGTCGATACACCAAGCGCCAATCGCGAAGCCAAGCGGCTGTTGAAGCCCCCCATCATCATCCCCTTTGTCACCGGCGCTGTTCCCCACGCCGTTGTTGATAACGTTCACTTGCTGGTTTTGACGAATTTTGTCAAGCCCATCCACCAATCAGCCCACTGGCTGGTGACAATGACACCAATAGTTGTGAACGTTATCAAAATATGCTGTTTAAGTAATGGCTCATTGACGTGCTGAACCGTTGAAGTGCGCCATGGGCTCGGCGCCGGCTTTGGGTTCGTCCCGCACGGGCTCGGCACCGATGACAAGATTGGCAGACACGCCTCATCAGGTGGGCGGACTGAATAAGAAGGGGGATGAGGATGTCGAAAGGATTTCAGCTTGCGCTGCTGAGCGCATCGCTTCTGGCCGGCATGGGCACGACGGGCGGCGTCTTCGCACGCGAAACGCCATTGAGCACGGCCCGACCTGACGCGCGGACGCGCGCGGAAGCGCTGGTCGCCCGCATGACGCTCGATGAGAAGATCGCGCTCGTCCATGGACTGTTCCCGCCACGGGCAAAGGGCAAGACGGTCAATGAACTGATCCCGTCCGCCGGCCATATCGACGGCATTCCGCGTCTCGGCGTACCGCTCGTCCGGGAAAGCGACGCATCGCTCGGCGTCGCCAATCAGGTCGAGCAGCGCAAGGGCGATGTCGCGACCGCGTTGCCCTCCAGCCTGGCGACCGCAGCGACCTTCGATCCCGAGATCGCACATGCCGGCGGCGTGATGATCGGCGCGGAAGCGCGCGCCAAGCGCTTCAATGTGCTGCTGGCAGGGGGCGTCAATCTGACGCGCGACCCATGGAATGGCCGCAACTTCGAATATCTCGGCGAGGATCCGTTGCTCGCCGGTGAGATGGCGGGCGCGCATATTGCCGGCGTCCAGTCGAACCGCATCACCTCCACCATCAAGCATTTCGCGCTCAATGCGCAGGAAACCGGACGCATGGTGCTCGATGCGCGGATCGATGAGGCGAGCCTGCGCGAGAGCGACCTGCTCGCTTTCCAGATTGCGATCGAGAAGGGACAACCCGGATCGGTGATGTGCGCGTATAACAAGATCAACGGCGAATGGGCGTGCGAGAATGCGCATCTGATGAACGATGTGCTGAAGCGCGACTGGGGCTATCGCGGCTGGGTGATGAGCGACTGGGGGGCGATCCATTCGACCGCCAAGGCCGCCAATGCCGGCCTGGATCAGCAATCGGGCCAGGAGCTCGACACGGCGATCTATTTCGGCGATCCGCTCAAGGCCGATGTCGAGGCGGGCAAGGTCTCCATGGCGCGACTCGACGATATGGTCGTGCGCTATCTGACCGGGCTGATCGAAACCGGCGCCTTCGATACTGCAATGCCTGCCAGGGCACAGCCGATCCCCTATGCGCGTCATGCCGATGTTGCGCAGCGCGCGGCCGAATCCGGCATCGTGCTGCTCAAGAATGAGGGCAAGATGCTGCCGCTCACGCGCACGGCAAAACGCATCGCGGTGATCGGCTGGGGTGCCGATGTCGGCGTTCTCTCGGGCGGCGGGTCGAGCCAGGTACGCTCGGTCGGTGGCGCGCCGATCGAAATCCCGCTTAGCTCCGGCGCGGCGTCCTCCTTCGCGCGGATCACCTATCACGCGTCCTCGCCACTCAAGGCGATCCGCGCCGCCATGCCCCAGGCGAAGGTGACCTTTATCGATGGCCGTGACGTGGCGGCGGCGGTGGAAGTGGCGCGGAGCGCCGATGTCGCGATCGTCTTTGCGACGCAATGGACGACAGAGGCGCAGGATGTCCCCGACCTGTCACTGCCCTATGGTCAGGACGCGCTGATTGCCGCGATCGCCGCCGCACAACCTAGGACCGTTGCAGTGCTCGAAACCGGCGGCCCGGTGCTGATGCCATGGCTCGATCAAGTGCCGGCGGTGGTCCAGGCCTGGTATCCCGGCCAGCGCGGCGGCCCGGCGATCGCCAATATCCTGACCGGCCGGGTCAATCCGTCCGGTCGTCTGCCGATCACTTTCCCCGCTGCGGCATCACAGGCGCCGCGCGCGGTTCCGGTTGGCCTCGACACGCTGACATCGCTTGAGGCGCAGGCGGCAGCCAACCCGGCGAATGCCGCCCAGTATCAGCTCAAAAGCTATCCGGTCGATTATGTCGAAGGCGCGGATGTCGGTTATCGCTGGTATGAGCGGAAGAACCAGCGGCCGATGTTCGCATTTGGCCATGGCCTCAGTTACACCAGCTTCGCCTATCGCAACCCCGTCGTGCACGGCGGCAAGGCGCTCAGTATTTCGTTCGAAGTGGTCAATACCGGCCGGAAGGCCGGCGTGGACGTGCCGCAAATCTATGTCGCGCGCGACGGATCGGCGGCACCGATGCGGCTTGCCGCCTTCACACGGATCAGCCTGAAGCCAGGTGAAGCGCGCCGCGTAACACTCACCGCGGAACCCCGCATCGTGGCGGATTACGACACCAAACTGCCCGGCTGGCGTATCGTCGGCGGCCGTTACCGTATCGCGCTCGCGCGCGATGCGACGGACCGGACGCTGGTGTCCACCACGACACTCGATCCCGCCACGATGAGGCCATAACCAAGGCCGGAGCCCGCGCGCGACCAGACACTTGGCTAGCGGCTCCAGTCATGCGCGAGCGTCTCGCGCCGACGGCGCGACTGCGGGGAGATATGTTACACCGGTCATGTCACATATCTTTTCCCCCGACGCTCGGGCGATGACTTTTATAAGTCTATATATATCAGATGGTTAATATCAAATAATTGCCTTTATTCGCCGTCAGAGTGCTGGATACGCGGAGATTGGCGAGCATCAAGCGCCACCGATCCTTGATCGAATTCCCCTGCCAAATATCCTTCTTTCGCACTGTTGCCGATTAAGACCGGAACGGGCAGAACCTGACGGATCGCTGATGCCATTCCGCTTCGCCCTGCCGTGGGCGGCACGACCGTCCCGTGAGGGCTTGGAAGTCGCGCCGGCCCACCGCTCCATCGGCTTTCTGCTGATCTTTGCGCTCGCCAATGCCGGCGGGGTGATCGCCTATCTTCCACTGCTCACCTTGTTGCTGCCGATGAAGATCGAAGCGGTCGCAGGAGAAGCCCGGATTGAGCTCTTCACCGCAACCGTGATCGCCGGCGCGATCGCCGCCAGCCTGTCCAATATCCTGTTCGGCTGGCTCAGTGATCGCTCCGTCGCGCGTGGCGGCGGCCGCCGTCGCTGGATGGCGATCGGCATTGTTGCGACCCTGCTTTCCTTCGCCTGCGTCGTGATCGCGGCTTCCCCGGCCGAGATCATCCTTTCGATCATCTTCTTCCAGGCGGCGGTGAACGCCTTGCTGGCGCCGCTGCTCGCGATCATGGCGGACGAGATTCCCGACGCGCAGAAGGGCATGGCGGGCGGGCTTCTCTCGCTTGCAAATCCTGTCGCGTCGGCGGTCTCCGCGATTCTGGTGAGCATGAGCGCGCTCGACGAAGCATCGCGTTTCGCGATCGTGTCGCTGGCGATCGCCGCGTGCGCCGCACCGCTGCTGCTGGTGCGGGCACGCCCCATTCCAGCCCCGACCGCAGCGCGCCCGGCCGTCGTCATGCTCCGCCGCGACCTGGCGATCGTATGGGGAGCGCGGCTTCTCGTCCAGGTCGCCGGCAATGCACTCTCGCTCTATCTGCTCTATTATTTCGAGAGCATCGCACCGGATCAGTCACCCTTGACCATGGCGTCGCGCGTTGGCCACCTCCTGACGATCGCGTACATCATACCGTTGCCGATCGCCGTTCTGCTCGGGCGCCTGTCCGATCGGCTGAATCGCCGCAAGCCGTTCCTGCTGGCCATGGCTGCGCTCGCGGCCTTCGGCCTTGTCATCATGGCGCTGGCTGGCGACTGGACGATGGCAGCGGCAGGATTCTGCCTCTATGCGATCGGATCGGCAGTCTTCCTGGCGCTCCATTCCGGCTTTTCGATGCAGTTGCTGCCCAATCCCGACCATCGCGGACGCGACCTCGGATTGCTCAACCTGACCAATACGCTGCCCGCGCTGCTCGGCCCGCTGCTGACCTGGTCACTGGCGACGCCGCGCGATTTTGATACGTTGATGCTGGTGCTCGCCGGCCTGGCATTGTGCGGCGGCCTCGCCATTCTCGCGGTTCGCGGCCGGCGCTGACTTACTCTTTCGCCGCCCAGTAGCGCACATAATCGACCGCCATGCGCTGCGGCAGCGCCGCGTCGTCAATGCCTTTCCGGCCACCCCAATCACCGCCGATGGCAAGGTTGAGGATCAGCGCATAGGGTCGCTTGAACGGCCATGCCGCGGCGCCGCCGGGCTGGTCGTTCGTGACGCGCATATAGGCACGGTCATCGATGCCGATGGTGATTGCATCGACGCCCCAGTCGAGCTGGTAGCGGTGAAACGCTGTGCAGCTGGTGGGAACATGCTTTTGCGCACCACGCTGGGTGCCCTTGACGTGGTTGAAGGCACCGCTGTGCAGCGTTGCATGGATCATGCCCGGATCCCAGCCGACCATTTCCATCACATCGATCTCGCCGGCATCGGGCCATTTCCCGTCGGGCGGCAACAACCAGATCGCCGGCCAGGCGCCGCGGCCGCAAGGCAGTTTCGCGCGAATCTCGTAGAAACCATAGCCATAGGCCCGGCGGGTAACGAGCTTGGCGGAGCTATAGGCCTGCCCACCCCAGTCGGCGAACAGCCGTTTCGACAAGGTTTCGCGGCGCGCCTCGATGATCAGCACACCGCCTTCGATCCGGGCATTCTCCGGGCGTCCGTCGGCATAATATTGTCGTTCATTGTTGAACCAGCCGGCGGCGTTACGCGACGTGTCGAACCGCCAGGCCATGCGATCGATCGCCCCGCCCGCAAATTCGTCAGCGAACGTCGGTTTCGAGACCGGCACGATCATCGCCGTATCGGCCGTGAAATTGGTGGCGTCGAGCGGGACGGCCTGCGCAAGGAACAGGAGCAGCGGCATGGCTCTGGTCTCTCCGTTCGGAAACAAGGGCCGGGTTATCGGTCTCCGCATCCGGTAGGTTGGAAGGCGATCTCATGGCACGGGATAGCGCACCAGTATCTGCTTTATCGCACCGGGCCTTGCCGCCGCGCCTGCTGCATTGACGATATGCGCAATCGTGCCTTTGCCGCCGCCAAGCGAGATGGTGGTGATGTTGGCGAAGCTGACGCCCGGCTTGTCCGGCGCCTCGATCGCGCTTTCCAGCACGATCGTCGGATCGGCGGTGAAATTCGCATAGACGCCCATCGCGATCGCCTGATGATCGTCGACATGATCCGCAACCTTGTAGGCGGCCCAGCCGCGGGTGGTTCCCGCCATATAGGCAGCCTGGCTGGGCGGATCATAGGGTAGTTCGTTCTGGTAGAAGTAGGTCCGCCCGCGCTCTCCGTTCCACAACGTCTGATATTTCTGGAAATGCTCGACGAACAGAGCGCACAAAGTCACATCGTCGCCATTCACCACCAGCCCTTGGTCGCCCGTGCTTTCACTCCAGCCGACATGGACTCGTCCGCTCGCACGATCGCCATGATCGGCGCGCCAGATCCACAGATGGTCCCCAATCACATGATGGCTGTTGATCTCGAGGCAAGTCGTAGCGTTGCCGATATTCGCCCCGCCGACGCGGAAGAAAATGTCCGACAGCGAAATGGGGTCAGCGCGGTGATCGCGCCGCGACCCGCGCGGCCCGATCTCCATCAGCACCGGCGAAAGAATCTCACCTGCATCGATCAGCAGTCCGGCAACGACGACACCGGGCACGTCCGCTACGGTCAGTACCTTGCTGCCGCCCTTGGCCAGCAGAGTCGCCAGGCCGAGGCCGAGCACGATGGTATTTGCGCGGTCGATCCGGAGCGGCCGATCGATAGAATAGATTCCGGGTGTGAGCAGCAGATGCAGCCCACGCCGGAGCGCCGCATTGATCTGCAATGCCGACATGCCCGGGCGCGCGATAAAGAAGCGTGACAACGGAATCGACCTGCCCGATGGCAAGCCGGTCGCCCAGCTGGCACCTTCGGCCTCGCGTCGGACTGCCGGCACGAAGACCTGCCAGTCGCCGGCGGCGGCAACATGAAGAAAGGGCTTGTCGCGCATCCGCGACACGGTTGGGATATTGGTATAGGGCGGATCCGGGAAGCTCGTCGCCGGCGCACCGGCGGTGCCCATGAACATCATGTTCCAGTTGGCGCCGCTCCAGGCGCGGATCGTACTGTTGCGCGTGAACCATTGCTGCTGCGTGCCCGATCGGACGACGCCGTCGATCCGGCAGTCCGCCATGAATCCGCCGCTCGACCAGCCGCCATCGTCCAGCACCAGGTCGCCGCGCAGGTGGATCCGGCGATACGGCGCCGCTTGCGAGACCGCCCAGCGATCCGACCCATCCTTCGGGCGAATCTCGAGATTTTCGACACTTCGCCAGAAATTGACCAGCGCCACGCCCTTGGCCCAGTCGGCCTCCGCATGGACATGACCGTCGATCACGACGTCGCCCGGCAGCGCGCCGAGCCCGGCGACCTGAGTGAAGAAACCGATATTGACGTCGAGATCGTAGCGCCCGGGCTTGAACAGCACGGCATGACGCGCATCGGTGAAATGCGCCCGCTCCATGCTTCGAAAAATAGCGTCGAGCCGCTCCTGGACGATGGCGCGTGGCATTGACGGGTCGACAATCAGCACGTTGGGCCCGAGATCTGGATTGCGCGTCGATCCGGATTTCGCTTTTGCAAGTCCGGCCCGGGCCGCAGAATCAACGGTCGCAGCAAGCCCTGTCGCGGCAAGACCGGTCAGAAAAGATCGTCGGGCCGGCCGGAACTGCTGCTGCGGATCGTTCATGCGCGGCTCTCCCTGGGCGAATGACTCTGCCCTGAAGCAGGGCTGCGGCATGTCCGGTTGAGAGGCTATGCCCCCTGACGCCCAGGCTCAACCCGGTGCGCTATCCAGCAGACAGAAAGCCCGTAATCGTCAGGCGCCCGGTGGACGGATCCGGTGAGAGCGGGGACTCCGGTGCGATTGCACCGCTGTGAAGCATATAGCTGCGGTAGAGCAGCGCACGATTGTAGCGCGCCTCGGCAAGCATGGTGCGTTCGAACAGTGTCGTGTCGTTGGCAATATAGCGAGCGGGAGGGACGCCGCCGTAGCGGAGCTCAGCCTCGAGCTGATCGAAATAGATTGGCGCGCGCGCTTCGCTGACCGTCTCGAACCCGGTCGACCGGTGACGGAAGAATGCGGTTCCCTCCCCGCTCCCCGGCGCGAGATAATGGAGCAGCGCGATACGCTCGACCGCATATGCATCGCAATGCGGCAAGCGCTGGACCATGGTCAGCTCGGCCGGCGGCGTGGTCACGATCGAAAAGCTCGCATCGATGACCTCCATCGGCCCATGATGATCGAACACCTCACATAGCGCCTTGGCGATGAGCGCTTGCTGGCCGGGCAAGTAGCTGGCCGGAAGCGGCGCGCGGATACCGGGATAATGGTGGGAGGCGGGGCCGAACCGGCCGGCGATCGCGGCGGCGCGAAGCGCTTCGGGATCAGGAGCGAAGTCATCGATGATGACCAGCGGCTGCGCTTCATTCCCCAGATGATGGACGATGAAATCGGGCCGCGTCATCGCATGATCAACGCCGGCGCGACCGTGCGCGTCAAGAGGCTTATGCCGTGTTGATGGCCTGCCCTGACGGTTCCGTTCGATGGACGACCCCGAACCGATCTGAGCCGAACGCAAAAAAGCCCGCCAAACCGTGAGGTTTGCGGGCGATTGTCCGTTGGTTGCGGGGACAGGATTTGAACCTGTGACCTTCAGGTTATGAGCCTGACGAGCTACCGGGCTGCTCCACCCCGCGCCAAGGTTCTTCTCCCGCAATGAAGCGGGAAAAAGACATGTGAATGGGTTCCGTACTAGAATTCGTTTCGCGCTGCTCACCGGCTACAATGCCTGGCGACGACCTACTCTTCCATCGCTTAAGCGATAGTACCATCGGCGCAGTCAGGTTTCACGGCCGAGTTCGGGATGGGATCGGGTGGGGCACTGACGCTATAGCCACCAAGCAATGAAGCCGGTGAGCGGCGAAAAACGGTTCTAAAATCGATGCACACTTTAGCCTGGAATTCAGGTGTAGTTGTATTAGGCGTAAGCTCTTAATCATCCGACAATCTCGGACAGACGCTGGTGTTACCCAGAGTTGTCGTTGATGGTGGGACTCTCAAGCGCAAATAGAGCAATTAGTATCGGTTAGCTCCATGCGTTACCGCACTTCTACATCCGATCTATCAACGTCGTGGTCTCCGACGGCTCTATGAAATCTTATCTCGAGGGAGGCTTCCCGCTTAGATGCTTTCAGCGGTTATCCCGTCCATACATAGCTACCCTGCTGCGCTTCTGGCGAAACGACAGGTACACCAGAGGTATGTTCAACCCGGTCCTCTCGTACTAGGGTCAACTCCTCTCAAATTTCGACGCCCACGGCAGATAGGGACCAAACTGTCTCGCGACGTTCTGAACCCAGCTCACGTACCACTTTAATTGGCGAACAGCCAAACCCTTGGGACCTGCTCCAGCCCCAGGATGTGATGAGCCGACATCGAGGTGCCAAACAACCCCGTCGATATGAGCTCTTGGGGGTTATCAGCCTGTTATCCCCGGCGTACCTTTTATCCGTTGAGCGATGGCCCTTCCACGAGGGACCACCGGATCACTATGACCGACTTTCGTCTCTGCTCGACTTGTCAGTCTCGCAGTCAGGCTGGCTTATGCCATTGCACTCTAACAGACGGTTTCCAACCGTCCTGAGCCAACCTTCGCGCGCCTCCGTTACTCTTTAGGAGGCGACCGCCCCAGTCAAACTACCCGCCACAGAGGGTCCCTGATCCAGTTTCATGGATCGAGGTTAGACATCAGAAAACAACAGGGTGGTATTTCACCTATGGCTCCACGACAGCTGGCGCCGTCGCTTCAAAGCCTCCCACCTATGCTACACAGTTCTTTCCTAATGCCACTCTGAAGCTGCAGTAAAGGTGCACGGGGTCTTTCCGTCTAACCGCGGGTACTCCGCATCTTCACGGAGAATTCAATTTCGCTGAGCATGTCCTGGAGACAGTGGGGAAGTCGTTACGCCATTCGTGCAGGTCGGAACTTACCCGACAAGGAATTTCGCTACCTTAGGACCGTTATAGTTACGGCCGCCGTTTACCTGGGCTTCATTTCGGAGCTTGCACCCCTCCACTTAACCTTCAGGCACCGGGCAGGCGTCAGGCCCTATACGTCGTCTTGAAGCCGACTTAGCAGAGCCCTGTGTTTTTGCTAAACAGTCGCTACCCCCTGGCCTGTGCCCCCTCATAACGGTTGCCCGCTGTGAGGGCCTCCTTCTTCCGAAGGTACGGAGGCAATTTGCCGAGTTCCTTCAGGACACTTCACTCAAGCGCCTTGGTATACTCTACCTGACCACCTGTGTCGGTTTCGGGTACGGTCTATACGGTGGGGCTATTTCCTGGAACCTCTTCGAAGCCAGACCAATCCAATAAGGCCTGACAACACACGAGATCCGTCACACACCACCAGGTCACGGAATATTAACCGTGTTCCCATCGACTACCCCCTTCGGGCTCGTCTTAGGGGCCGACTCACCCTGCGCGGATTAGCCTTGCGCAGGAACCCTTGGTCTTTCGGCGAGAGGGCATCTCACCCTCTTTATCGCTACTCATGTCTGCATTCGCACTTCCGATACCTCCACGACCCATTACCAGATCGCTTCACCGGCTTACGGAACGCTCCGCTACCGCTCATCTTACGATGAACCCTAAGCTTCGGTGCGTGTCTTGAGCCCCGTTACATCTTCGCCGCAAAACCTCTTATTTAGACCAGTGAGCTGTTACGCTTTCTTTAAAGGATGGCTGCTTCTAAGCCAACCTCCTGGTTGTTTTGGAAGTTTCACATGCTTTCCCACTTAGACACGACTTGGGGACCTTAGCTGTAGGTCAGGGCTGTTTCCCTTTTGACGACGGACCTTAGCACCCGCCGTCTGTCTCCCGGATATTACTCTTGGGTATTCGGAGTTTGGTTAGAGTTGGTAGGTCTCGCGACCCCCGCATCCATCCAGTGCTCTACCCCCCAAGGTATTCATCCGAGGCACTACCTAAATAGTTTTCGCGGAGAACCAGCTATTTCCCGGCTTGATTGGCCTTTCACCCCTAAACACAACTCATCCGGTAACTTTTCAACGTTAATCGGTTCGGACCTCCAGTGCGTGTTACCGCACCTTCATCCTGGTCATGCCTAGATCGCCGGGTTTCGGGTCTAATACATCAAACTTAGTCGCCCTATTCAGACTCGCTTTCGCTGCGCCTACACCTAACGGCTTAAGCTTGCTTGATACATTAAGTCACAGACCCATTATACAAAAGGTACGCAGTCAGGGCACAAGACCCCTCCTACTGCTTGTAGGCAATCCGTTTCAGGTACTGTTTCACTCCCCTCATCGGGGTGCTTTTCACCTTTCCCTCACGGTACTAGTTCACTATCGGTCGCATACGAGTATTTAGGCTTAGAGGGTGGTCCCCCTATGTTCAGACAGAATTACACGTGTTCCGCCCTACTCGAGTCCTGAAGTCTCACTTTCGCATACGGGGCTGTCACCCGCTATGGCCAGTCTTTCCAAACTGTTCTGCTAGTTGAACTCCAGGCACTGGCCTGGTCCGCGTTCGCTCGCCACTACTAACGGAATCTCGGTTGATGTCTTTTCCTCCAGCTACTGAGATGTTTCAGTTCGCCGGGTTCGCTTCACGAAGCCTATGTATTCAGCTAAGTGATACCTTGCCCCAATTAGTTTCACCCCGACCGAAGTCGAAGAGAAGATAATCGGGATAGGTGGGTTTCCCCATTCGGAAATCTGCGGGTCAAAGGTTGCTCACACCTCACCGCAGCTTATCGCAGCGTGCCACGTCCTTCATCGCCTGTATGCGCCAAGGCATCCACGAATTGCCCTTACCTTACGCTTGAGAGTCCGCACCACCAACGACAACGCTGGATCAATACCCGAAGGTACCGACCAAAACTCGGCAGAGCAGCGAAGCGTGGAGATTGGTGCGGATGAATTAAAATGCTCAGCCTAATATTATGATGA